>CALKIA010000622.1 GCA_937988705.1 uncultured Chloroflexota bacterium
ACGTCCCTGCCAAGCTTCAGGCAGATACCGCTTCCGGATTGATGAGATTCGTGGGTTGGCCACCCACAAACTTCAGCAACTGCTCGAAAGCCGCGCCGAAATACGCTTCGTAGCTGTCTTTTTCCACATAGCCGATGTGCGGCGTGGCGGTGACGTTATTCATGTGCAGCAGCGGATGATCGAAAACCGGTTCGGTCTCGAACACGTCGACGGCGGCGTAACCGGGGCGTCCGGCTTCCAGCGCCGCGACCAGTGCGCCGGGGGCGATCAGGTCGGCGCGGCTGGTGTTGACCAGCAGCGCGGTTGGCTGCATCGCCAGCAGATCCGCTAGGGTGACAATGCCGCGGGTTTCCGGCACCAGCTTGATATGCAAACTGAGCACATCTGCTCGCTCGAATAACTCGCGTTGACTGCTCACCGTGGAGTAGCCGTCCGCCTGGGCCCGCGCCTGCGATCCTGCACGCCCCCACATAATTACGTTCATGCCGAAGGCGCGCCCGTAGTTCGCCACCAGCTGCCCGATGTTACCATAGCTGAAAATGCCGAGCGTCCGCCCGTGCAAGCCGACGCCAAATTCGCGCTGCCAGCGTCCCGCTTTGAGGTTGGCGACTTCCTGGGGAATGTGCCGGGTCGCCACCAGCACGAGCGCCCACGTCAGTTCGGCGGTGGAATAGGGCGACCCGCCCCCGACCAGCACCGGGATGTGGTGGCGCGTACAGGCGGACACGTCGATGTGCGGGATGCCGCGCCCGGTCTGCGCAATGAACTTGAGCTTAGGTAAACGGGCGAGCAGCGCGGCGCTGATGGCGGTGCGTTCGCGGATGAGCACGAGCGCGTCTGCATCCTGGAAGCGTTCCGCCAGCGCATCGACCTCGGTCACGCTGTCATTGTAAATCGTGACCGCATGCCCGTTGAGCCGCGCAAAGCAGTCGAGGTGGCGCACGGCGTCCTGATAATCATCGGGGATGACAATATGCATAGGCTTTACTCCAAAACTGCAGCGGCAGCGGCCAACGCCACCGCGTACACGTCCATCTCGGCATTAGCGGACAGTACCCGGATTGAGCGCTGCATCACGCCGATTTTAAACTCGCGAGCGCGGCGTCTTCGGTATCGAACATCGTCACGAATGTCGAAAAGCGCACAAGGTCGAAGACTTTTTTGTAATGCGGGCTGACCCCGGCGACAAGAATTTGATGCCCGGCTTTTTTCGCCTGCATAACGACGCTGATCAGCACAGAGATGCCCGACGTATTGATGTAGGCGGCGTTGCTCAGGTTGAATAGGATGCTGCTGTAGCCTTCGGCAATGGCATTGTGGTACGCCTCTTTGATGGCAGTGTCGCCATCGGAATTTACATCGCCGTGCAGTTCAATGATGGCGGCCTGATCGCTTCGGCGCGTGCTGACATTGAGCGCCATATTACTCATGACGATTTTTCCTTCTGCTGCAAGTGGATCACCATCCGAAACTGATTACCCGATCCCAGATCGGGCGGGACGAATTCCGCCTCATCCACCAGCGCCTTAATCACGAACAGACCCAAGCCACCGGGGGGCAGCATGCCATCGATCTGCGCGCCGATGTCGGGGAGGTCGAAATCAGCGGCGGAGGGCCGGCCGTCACGTCCCTCATCCGCTACATCGATGGCGAGGCGGTCGGCGTGGGCGGTCAGCGACACGTAGATGCGGGTGGTTCCATCATAATGATTGCCGTGTTCCATCGCGTTGAGGCACGCCTCGGCGACGGCGGTTTCGAGATCGAGGATGCGCTCCGGCGTGAAGCCCATGCGCTGTGCCAGATCACTCGCGCAGCGCATGGCCATTTTTTCATAGCCCGTTTCACACGGGATTTTCAACTCAACAGTTTTCAACGTCACTAAACGTCGCTCCTCGCGCTCACCATGTTCCGGCCTGCCACATACCCGTAAAGACCTGTCCCTCGTCCAGTCCAATTTTTGCGAGAATGCTGACGGCTTTTTCCAGCGCATCCATCGCCCTAGCTTCATCGCCGGACTGCATATACACCTGACCGAGATTATCGTAGACACACGCCAGCCCGTGCAGACTGCCCGCCTGCTCGAATAGTGCGTGCGCCTGCTGCAAATGGTCAGCGGCCTGTGGGAGATCGCCCATGCTCTGATAGAGCAAACCGAGATTGTTGTGGATGCCAGCTAGTCCCAGCCCGCTGTGCGCCGCCTGCCAGAGGTCGAGGCTGTCGGTATAACGCTGCAGCGCCTGCGGATAGTCGGCCTGCTTCCAGTCGATAACGCCGATCGTTTGCAGCGCATAGGCGAGATTGCGTTTGTCGTCCTGCTGGTGCGCCATGCTCAAGCCGAGCAGCGCGACCGCCCGCGCTTCGTCCAAGTCCCCCTGACGATAGTGGATCTGGCTCAAGCCGAGATACAACTGACACGCTTCTTCGGGTTGGAGATCGTTGTGCAGTTCGAGCAAGCCCAGCTCGTAACACTGGGTGGCTTCGGTGTCGCGCCCCCATTTGTGCAGCACCTGTCCCTGTTTACGGTACAGCTTGCTGCGCCAAGCTGCATAGTCGGCGGGCAGGGTGCGCAGCGCCGCCGCGTAGTCCGTGTGCGCCGCGTGATAGGCGCCCGCCGCTTCATGCAGATCGCCCAGTCCTTCATAGATCGGCGCGATCTCGCTGGGGGGGAAGCGTTCGGCTTGGGCGAGCAGCAGCGCGCGCTCATAGTAGCCGACGGCTTCGTGATTGGCGTGCAGCGACAGCATGTACTGCGCAGATTTGATGAAGTAGTAGACGGCACGGTCGTGCCTGCCGGATTTTTCGTAGTGATAGGCCAGATCCGGCGCTTTGACGGTCACATTCTCCCCATGAACGTGCTCAATCGCCGCGCCCGCGCGGGCGTGGAGTTCGCGCAGGCGTTCCTGCAACTGCATCGAATAGGCGGCGTCGCGCAGCAAGGCATGGCGGAAGATATACTGAGTGTCGCTCTGACTCACCCAGATCGATTCGTCGGCGGCCTGCTTAACCTTGAGGCGTAGTTCGCCTTCGTTCTCATCAGTCATCTGTTCGAGGATGGCTACATCGAATTCCTGCCCCAGCACTGACGCGATTTGCACGGCCGTGCGCACGGGTGGCGCGAGACGATCCAGACGTGCGATCAACACGGCGTTGATGTTCACGGGCATATCGTCGATTTCGCGCTCGTTCATCACCCATTCGCCCGTGACTGCGGAAATCGCCCCGCGCTCGTGCAAATCCAGCGCGATCTGCTCGGTGAAGAACGGGTTGCCGTTGGCTTTGCCCACCAGATAGTCGACGGTGCCGCTGCCCACCTTGCCATTGAGCACGACGGCTGCCAGCGCCGCCACGCCCCCGCGATCCAGTTCGCGGACGGGGAACAGCGTGAGGGCGTGGCGATCCGCCACCGTGCGATCCAACTCCCGGCTGTCGATAACTACGGCGAGCGGAAAGTTGGAGGCACTTTCGATCCAGAGCTCCAGCACGGTGCGCGAATCGGGGTCGAGCCACTGGGCATCCTGGACATGCAGCACCAGCGGCTTAACGAGGCTTTCCGCCTGAAAGAGCGTGTTGATGGCGGTGAGCGACCGCTCAAAGCGCACATGCGGGTCAGCGTTTTCGAAAGGCGAGCCCGCCCAATGCAAGCCCATCAGCGCGCCGAGATACCAGCGTGCCTCAGAGACAGCCGCGATCATGGCCGGATCACTCAGATTGCGGATCAGGCGGTCGATGCGGCGCTCGAACAGCTTTTTCTTGAGAATATCGTTGATGGCGAGGAAAAAGCTGAAATAGTCATGCAGCACCGGCATGACCGCGTGCAGCGACTCATGCACTAGTTGATCAGTGGGGAAACGATACCACGTGATACTTGTGCCGAGCTGTGCGCGGACAGCCGTGATCAAATGCGTCTTGCCGATGCCGGCTTCGCCGTAGACCCACGTCGCGCCCACGGGGACGCCATCAACGATCGGCGTGATGGCGTCGAGCAGGTGCGCGAGTTCGGTGCTGCGTCCGACCAGTTGGCGGAGGGGCTGCGCATCCGTCTGCTCTGTGCGGGCGACGAGGCGCGCCACGGGGAGCGGTTCGCTGCGACCTTTCA
>CALKIA010000623.1 GCA_937988705.1 uncultured Chloroflexota bacterium
TGGTTTTTCCCCTGTTGATGATGTATGGTTGTCACATTTTTGACCAAAAGGATAAGCCAAAATGCCTCAATCGTATCCCCCGGTTGTACCTCAAGCCCCCTTTTTGTGGCACGGCGGTGACTACAATCCGGAGCAGTGGCCGCGTGAAACGTGGGCGGAAGATTTTCGTTTAATGCAGCAAGCCGGCGTCACGGTTGCGACCGTCGGCGTGTTCAGCTGGGTGTCGCTCCAGCCCGCCGAAGATCAATACACCTTCGAGTGGTTGGACGAGGTGATCGACGGCCTGCACACGCACGGGATCAAGGTTGTGCTCGCCACCCCCAGCGCCGCCCAGCCCGCATGGATGTCGCAGCAGTATCCCGACGTGCTGCGCTCCGATGAAAACGGCATCCGTCGTCAACAGGGCGGACGCACCAACTACTGCCCCAATTCGGCGAATTACCGCCGCCTGAGCGGGAATATCGCACGGAAGCTGGCCGAACGCTATGGCGGTCATCCCGCCGTCATGTTGTGGCATGTGAGCAACGAGTATGCGACCGCGTGCTACTGCGATACCTGTGCCGCCCAGTTCCGCGCCTGGTTACAAGCCAAATACGGTACGCTGGACGAACTCAATGCCCGTTGGTGGACGCCGTTCTGGAGTCACACCTACACCGACTGGGCACAAATCATGCCGCCGCGCGCCAATGCCGAAGGACTGACACACGGCCTCAACGTCGATTATTTCCGCTTCATGAGCGCGAGCCAGCTCGACTGCTTCCGCAACGAGCGCGATATTCTGCGTTCAATCACGCCGAATACTCCGATCACCACCAACCTGATGGGTACGTACAAGCCGCTCGACTACCGCCAGTGGGCGCAAGAGCTGGATGTGATCTCATGGGACTGTTACCCCGCCCCCAACCACGCGCCCAGCGATATCGCGTTCCTGCATGATCTGATGCGCGGCATCAAGGACGGCCAGCCCTTCCTGCTCATGGAGCAGACGCCGAGCAGCCAGAACTGGCAGGAGATCAACGCGCTCAAGCGCCCCGGCGTACTGCGGCTGTGGAGTTATCTGGCGGTTGCCCACGGCGCGGATTCGGTCATGTATTTCCAATGGCGCCGCGGCCGCGGCGGCTGCGAAAAGCTGCATGGCGCGATCATCGAGCATGCGGGGCGTACCGATACGCGCGTCTTCCGTGAAGTGAGTCAGTTGGGCGTGGAACTGCAACAACTTGGGGATGCGGTCATCGGCGCGGCAGTTGCTGCGCGCATCGGCATTCTGTTCGACTGGGACAACTGGCACGCCCTTGATGACGCTGTCGGCCCCGTGCGCGACAAGCGCTATGTGGACACCGTGCGCAAGCATTACAGCGCGCTTTATCGCCAGAACGTCGCGGTCGATATCGTCTTTCCGGATTCCGATTTCAGCCGCTATGATGTGCTGGTCGCGCCCATGCTCTACATGGTCAAAGCCGGCATGGCGGAGAAAGTCGAGACCTTCGTCGCCCAAGGCGGCTCATTCGTCGCCACGTACCTGAGCGGGCTGGTCGATGAAACCGATCTGGCCTTCGAAAACGGCTATCCCGGCCCGTTGAGCAAGGTTCTCGGCCTGTGGGTCGAAGAGATCGATGCGCTGTATCCGGATCAGACGAACGCCATCGTCATGGCGGATGGCAGCGGTTCGTACCCCTGCCGCCACATCGCTGACCTGCTGCACGCGGAGTCCGCACAGGTGCTGGCTACCTACGAGACGGATTTCTACGCAGGCATGCCGGTACTGACGAAGAACGCCTTCGGGCAGGGGTCGGCGTACTACCTCGCCAGCGACCCCGATCCCGATTTCCTCGACCGCTTCTACGGCGAACTGCTCAAGCAGCACGGGATAGCGCCCCTGATCAGTGCGCCCGCCGGGGTGGAGATCGCGGCGCGCGTCAAGGACGGGCAAACACTGACGTTTGTTCTCAACCACAACGCGACCGCAGCCACTCTCGATCTTGGCAGCCAAGCGTACCGCGATCTGCTCAGCGGCGAGACGGTAAGCGGAACGGTCGCCCTCGACGCGTACGGCGTGCGCTTGCTCGTTTGAGAACAGATAGGCGAAAGACAGGGTTATGAATCAGCTGCTGTTGGTGGTTCAGGAAATTCGCGTGACGTGGACCAAAGAGTCGCGCGGCGGGCA
>CALKIA010000624.1 GCA_937988705.1 uncultured Chloroflexota bacterium
GATTTTGGCGAAGGAAACCACGTTCCATTGGGAAGCGTGAAAAACCTACCCCTGATAGGGGGATGGGGGTGGGGAGGCAGACTGCGCGCTTGCAGAGGTACGCCAGGTGTTTTCGGATAATGCTGCTCAGAAGCCGCCGCCAAATGAGCGCCAGCGCCCTGTCAGACCGCCGGGGTCATCGACCAGCAGCACCGTTTGCGCCCGCCCCGGCAGATAGATCGCGCGTCCCCGCTCAAACAGGAGGATCGACACGGTGTCGCCCACTTCGGGGACGACCGCCCAGCCGAGCGACCCGCGCACATCCAGATTGGTGCGCCACACTTTGCCGAAGCCGCGCACGGGTTCGAGCAGACCAGCGGGCGGCACTTCGCCGAGACTGTCGGGATCGATGCCCGATGTCCACGTGTCCGCGAACTGGCGGAATGTGCCGTCATTTGACAGGCTGTAGATCAGGCCGGGACTTCCTGCAAGATAGACCATCAGGCCGCGCTCAAACAACTGCGATGCGCCGCTGCTTTGCGTGACTTGCAGGCTCAATGGGCAGCCCAGCTGGCTTTGGAGTGCCGGATCGACGGCGAGCACCCCGCTTAAGGTGGCGGGCGGCGGAATCGTGCAGATCACCGCGGTCGCGGCGATCGCTGTGGGAAAGCCGACCGCAGCGGGTATGCCGACATCCGGCTGGAAGGTCACGATGATACTGCGCCCGGCGACCTGTGTTTGCTCCGCGATGTGGAAGGCGGTCAGCGTGGGCGCGTTATAGAGCTGTTCCGGCGGGAGGAGCGTCGTGCGCGCGGCCAATTCACCGAGCGACCCCATGCCCGACAGCGGGACGGTCGCGGTGAACGTGGCGGTCGGCGGGCGGGTGCTGGTATTGGTGATCGTCAGGCTGGGCGTGCGCGTGACCGTGGGCGTAGCTGTTTCGGTTAGCGTCGGCGGCGGCGTCCATGTTGCTGACGGGGTAGCCGTGGCGGTGGGCGGCACGGTCGGCACTGCGACGGTGGGCGGCAGCGTCGGTTCCAGGGTGGCGGTGGCGGTGGGCAGCACGACGACGGCGGAAGGCGGCGGCGCGTTGGTGTCGGTCGGCAGAAGCGTCAGCGTCGGCAGCACGACGACGGTCGGCAGGGCGGGCGGCGGTGTCGACTGGCAGGCCGCCAGCCACAGAATCAGGCAGGTCAGGAAGAGTTTACGCATCATGCGCCCGATTATAACGCGAATCGGCTATACTCAAGCGAGGATACCACCTTTGTCCTACCACAGCTCAACCTTTTCTGGATACACCTCATCAGTGGAGATTTTTTATGTCCGAAGCGAATGACCATTTGCTGACATTTATTCACATCACTGATACGCACATCAGCCCCGATCCACGGTATAACGCCGCGGGCGTCAGTCACACACCGTTATTTGGCGCGAAGGCGCTGGTCAAGCGGCTGAACGAACTCCCGTTCAAGGCCGATTTTGTGCTGCATACCGGTGACGTATGCTATGACCCTGATCCGTTGGCTTACGAGGCCGCGCGTGCGATCTTTGCCGAACTGAAAATCCCGATTTACTACCTGAACGGCAACCACGACGACAAAGAAGCATTACAGCGCGTGCTCGTTGGGCGTGAACCGCTGCCCCGCTTCGATCAGGAATTCGAGGTCAACGGTGTGCAGATTGTGTGCATAGACAGCCAGCACACCAGCGCAGAGGTGATCGGTCAGGTGACGGCTGAACAGCTTCAGCGGCTGGCCGCGATTGCGGAGGCCGCTGATCCGCGGCCGCTGATTGTGGCGACGCATCATAATGTGCTGCCGGTCGGCATTCCGTGGTTGGATGAGCACATGGGCATGGTGAACGGCGTGGACTTTCACCGGGCGCTGCTGCCCGCCGCTCACCGACTGCGCGGCGTCTTTCACGGCCATGTGCATCAGGCGACGCAGACCTACCGTGATGGCATCGTCTACACCAGCGGTTTGAGCAGCTGGTATCAGCTTCAGGCGCTGCCGGGTCAGCGGGAAACGGTCGATGACCGGACCGCGCTGCCGGGCTTCAACGTCGTGACGGTCACACCGACGCAGACGTTCATCCGCACGAATACCTACGTTGTCGAAATTGATATTGAGGGGTAAACCACCGCACCGCTTGGAGAGGTGGAATGCGGATTGCTAAGTCCCCGCGCCTTGAGGAGAGGGGACTAGCTGTCAGGGGTAGCCTCTTAATTGTAGGGACGAGGCATGCCTCGTCCTCCCGTGAAAATAAACTCAAACCGGTGGCGACTATTGCTTCGATTTTTCCGGTGTCCTGGAACGGCTAATGGATGAGCTACCCAATCCAGAAGAGAAAACCGGACGAGGCATGCCTCGTCCCTACAGAGATTTTGGCGAAGGAAACCACGTTCCATTGGGAAGCGTGACCCCCCCCTGTTAGGAGGGGATTTAGGGGTGAGGTTGCAACGACTGCGCTTAGGCAGCGCGCGAATCTCACGTTCCGGACGACCGAATATTGCCGACAATCTCGCGCATGATGGCCTTGAACGAGTCGAGCGCGCCATCGGTCGCCAGGCTGGTGAGCGGCAGATTCGGGCGGCGATCCGCGCGCGCAGCTTCGAGTGGTGGGGCTGTCAGGCGATTGAGCGCCGCCAGCACCGCCAGCCGCTGATCGGCTTGATCATAGGGCGGGAACGGCATCAGATATTGCAGCGGCACTTCGACCGCGGGCTGCTTGCTGAATGAGCGCACGGAGAACACGACCACGCCACCCGCCCCCACCCAGATATGCGCGTGGAAGGCCGGTTCGCTCTTGCCACTGAACGTCAGGCTGTCGGTATTGTCTTTCGCCCAGTCGAACAGGCTGCGGGCGATGCGCGCGTTTTCTACGCCGTTCGGGAGCTGTTCCAGATACTTGAAGTAGTTGAGCGAATTAGGCACGGGTGCCAGCTTGATCGCGTCGCGTCCGGTGGGCGGCGGCGCGGGCTCCTCGAAAGAAATTTTGCCGAGCGCGGCGGTCAGGCGCTTGAGGGCAGGTTCGTACTTCTTGCGGAAGTCGGTGAACTGGCGGTTGATCAGGGCGATGGGCAGCGGCGCATCGTCCAAACGCGCGATCAGCAGCGGCTTGTGCAAATCCAGCGCCAGCAGGACTTCGCGTTCCACCCATTCCGACTCGCGGGCGGACTTGGACATGACCACGATCAGCGCGCCGCAGTTCGTCACTGCTTTTTCGATTTCGCGCGCCCATGACGAGCCATCGGGAATCGCCTCGACATCCACCCACGGGCGATAGTCAGCGGCGGTCAGGCTGGCGGCCAGCTGGAGCGCGAAATCGCGGTCGTGCGAACTGTGACTGATGAAGATGGAGGGCGGCTGAGGCCTGTCTGTCATGTTAGTCTGCTTTCAAGGCATGTTTGGTCTGATAGTAAGTCGCGTCTAAGCGCCGGATGTCCAGATCTTCGGTCAGTCCCGCGCGGCATTCCCGCCAGACCGCGTTTGTGTAGGGCAGGATCACCGTCCAGTGTTCGTCGCGCACGCATTCGCCGATCACACTGAACAGATTGAGCAAATGTATGGCCACCGCAAGATCTCGCCCCCCAGACTGCCGAATCTCATCAAAGGCGCGGAAGAAGACACTTTCAAAGGTAATGGCCTGCGTGATCACGCGCAAATGCCCGGAGTCATCATAGCGCCGTCCGGATGGGAGCGGGCGTGCGCCTAATTTGCACAAGCCTTGACCGAGCCGATCCAGACACATCTTTGCGGTGAAGGGGTCGTTGACGGCGGGTGACATGGCGCGCGCGGCAATCGAAACCAGTTGATCGATCAGAAATTCTACATCCTGTGCCGGTGTGCGTCGATTACCAACAATGTACGCCGCTTGCAGCGTGTTGATGAGCTCCTGAGTCACGCGCTCCAGTGGATACACCGCGCCCAACACAGCTCCCTCGTTGACGAACTCGCCGGGACGGTAACGCAGTTCTAACAGGATATCATGTTCGCAGGTGAGGTTAAACAGTACATCCCCATCCACGTAATCGATGTAACCCGTTTGCGTGCTGCGGATTGGCTGCGACTGATCCGCGAAGTTCGCCGGGCGCTCGCTCTCCGAAATTTCCAACCGGTGGGCGCTGGCTCCTATCTGCTGCGGGAATACATCGTCGATCGTGTCGAGCAGCGTGGCGCTGATTTTAGCCAGCACTTCCGTCGACTGAATCGACATCGAGACATGATGGATGAAGTAAATGAGGACGGCGAGGCTGGCCAGCGCGAACCCGAACCCGACGAGGCTCGAAATGTGCGGGATGAAGAAGCCTTCGCTGATACTGCCGCGAATCGTGCGCAGGATGAGCAGGGAATAGATGAACGTCGCCGTGAAAGTGCCGAGCGTGAACTGATTGCCCCGGTCACGCATGAAGTTGGTCACGATCAGCGGGCCGTACTGCTGCGACGTCAGCGTGAGGACAACCATGGTCAGCGAGAAGACCACGCCGAGCACCGTCATGATGGCGCTGGCAATGGTGGAGAAGATCAGGCGCGCACTGTCCGGGGTATTGTGAAACAGCCACGAAGTGGAGCGGGTGAAGTCGGCGCCGAAGCTGGCATCCAGACTGATGGTGATCAGAAAGGCGACAAATGACGCGAAGGCCATGATTGTGGGGACAAACCAGTAACTGGATAGCAGCGTGTCCCATAGAGCGTGCAGGCGATTTTTCATCTCAATCCTCTGGTATTGATTTGAACAATCTTGTACCATAATGTGAGCGTGGACTTTAATCTTAGATGAAATCTATGTCGGTTGAAAACCTCACCGGGCGCAAGCTCGGACAATATCACCTGCAAGAACTCCTGGGCGTCGGCGGCATGGGGGCGGTATATCGCGCGCATCAGTCGGCACTCGGTCGCGATGTGGCGGTCAAAGTGCTGCCGGGTGAACTGGCCCGCGAACAGGGCTACGTCGATCGCTTCACTCGCGAGGCGCGGATCGCCGCGTCGCTGGAACACCCACACATCGTCCCCATCTACGATTATGGCACGCAAGACGGCATCGCGTATGTCGTCATGCGCATGCTCAACGATGGCACACTGGCGCAGCGGCTGTATGTGCGCCGCACGCGCCATGAACCGCTGCCCGCGCTCTCCGAAACGGCTGATTTGCTGCGCGTTATGGCGAGCGCACTCGATTACGCGCATCGCAAAGGCGTCGTCCACCGCGACATCAAGCCGGGGAACATCATGTTCGATGATGGGACGCCCTATATCGTGGACTTTGGCATCGCCCGCCTGATCAACGAGGCCTCGATTACGGGCGAACAGCAGGTCTTTGGTACGCCGATGTACATGCCCCCCGAACAGTGGCGCGACGAAGAACTTACGCCGGAAACGGATCAGTACGCGCTGGCCTCGGTGGTCTATGCGCTGATCACCGGCCAGTCCTTGTTCCCGACCGCGCAGCCCCAGCAATTGATGTTTCGCCATCTGAACGATACGCCAACCCCACCGACCGCTGTTCGCCCGGATTTACCGACCGCTGTCTCCGACGTGGTAGGCCGGGCGCTGGCTAAACGGCCGGGCGACCGCTTCCTCACGGTGACGACCTTCGCGCAGGCCTTCGGCGCGGCGGTGGCCGGAAAAGAGACCGACACGACCGGGTTTTTCACCTTTCCGCTCGATGCTGTGCCCGTCGAAAGCGATGACGCGAACCTGTCGCAGCGCGTGCCGCAAGCTCCAGAGGTCGTGAATTCGCCGCCGCCCGCGCCCCCGCGTTCGACGATCAAATCCATGGCGCGCGTCGAGGCCGAAGCAGCACCGCCGTTCGCGCCCCGCGTGCAGCCAGCGGATCCGGTTGTGCCGCCGCCCCCGCGTCCAACACCCGCCTATGTCCCGCCGCCCCAACCGTATCGGGCTGCACAATCGCCCGCGCCTGCCCGTTCCTCAACGGTGCGCTCACTGGTGATCGGCTGTGGCGTTGGCCTGCTGCTGCTGGCACTGGTCGTCGGTGCGGGCTTGCTGCTGGCGGGCAATCAACTGCTCAGCTTTTTGCAGTCGGAAAACCCACAGGTGACCGCGGCAACTGAGAGCGGGGCGCAGGTCGCCCCAACGCTGACCACGCTGCCCGACACGCAGCCCACACTGACCACTGCCGATCCGGTACAGGTCACGCCCGGTCGCCTGCCCGACGCACTGCCCGCCCCCGAAGACGTCGTCATGTCGCAGGCGGCGGTGCTGGCGCATACCTCCGGCACAATCCGCGCGCTCGACTTCAGTCCACGCGGGGGCGTGTTGGCCACGGGCGGCGGCGATACGCTCGTCCACCTCTGGGATACGAACACTGACACCCAAACGGGCACGTTTAACGCGGGCGGCGTCATCAACGACATTCGCTACAGCCCCGACGGATCGCTGATCGCTGTGTCCACCGAATCGGGCGCGGTTACGGTCTACACCGTGGACAGCGCGTCGGTTATGGCGACGTGGGCGGCGCACAGTGTCCCGACACGCGGTGTGGCCTTTAGTCCCGACGGATCGCGGTTGGTCACGACGAGTGAAGATCAAACGGCGGTCGTGTGGGATGTGGCGGCGCAAGCTCCTGTACTGACGCTGACGGGGCACGGCGGTCACGTATTGGACGCCGATTACAGCCCCGATGGTGCGCACATCGTCACCAGCGGACGCGATGGTTCGGTGCGCCTGTGGGATGCGGCCTCGGGCGGTCAACTGCAGATCATGAACGGCCACACGAATGAAGTCCGCAGCGTCACCTTCAGCCCCGATGGCACACTGATCGCCTCTGGTTCGGCCGATGGCACGATCCGTCTGTGGGATGCTCAATCCGGTGCAGCCCTCGCTACCTTCGCCGCAGCCAACAACTGGATCTGGTCGGTCGAATTCAGCCCGGACGGCTCACTGGTGGTGGCCGGCGACCGCGATAACACGGCGACCGTCTGGGATACAGCTAATGGCACCCTGCTCGCCACGCTGACCGGGCACACGGGTTGGGTGATCGCCGTCGCTTTCAGCCCGGATGGATCGCTGGTTGCTACCGGCAGCGGTGATGGTACCGCCCGCCTGTGGGATACGTCGGCGGGTTAAGCCGCGGCCTTCACAATGCGATAGCGCAGATGCGCCGCGCCGGGCGTGTACAGCGCGCGGGTGGCCTCCAGTTCGAGGGGCAGCCCGTCAAGCTGGTCGAATAAGCGCGTGCCGTGCTGCATGAGAAGCGGCGCAATGTGCATGTGCAGCTCATCGACCAATCCTGCGCGGATGTACTGCTGAATCAGGTTCGCGCCGCCCATCACCCACACGTTTTGCTCACCCGCTGAGCTCTGGGCTTGCCGTAAGGCGCTGACGATGCCGTCCGTCACATACGTGAAGCCGGCCACGTGCTTGTCGGGCGCGTGGCTCAGCAGGACGAAGGCGGGCGCATGAAACGGCGTTTCTCCGCCCCAGGCGTGGTCGATGGCATCGCGGTAGGTGCGGCCACCCACGATCACCGCGCCGATGGTGGTAAGAATTTCCTCTTCTAGCTGCGTGTCGATGTCCGTTTTGCCCGCGAACATCCAGTGATGCAGGCGTTCGCCGTTTTCGCCTAACGGCTGCTCCGGCGCAATGTTGGGGCCGGAGATGAACCCGTCCAGCGACATTGTGATTTCGACAATCACGTTACTCATGTTCAACCTCTCTGTCTTTCGCAGAGTGATTATAACATGATTTTAGCCTATTTGTTCTAAATCCTACTTTTCGCGCAGATACACGAACCAGTAGATTGCGCCGACCATCACCACGCCGCCGATGATGTTGCCAATGGTCACGGGGATCATGTTGTTGAAGAAGCCCGTTAGCGTCAGTGCGTCGAGGTTGAGCCCGGTGCTGGCGGCAAACTCCGGATCGAACGTCTTGATCAGCAGCGCGCTGGGGATGAAGTACATGTTGGCGACGCTGTGCTCAAAGCCCGCCGCGCCGAAGGCCGTGATCGGAAAGAGGATCGCCATGATTTTATCGGTCGTCGTGCGGCCGCCGAGCGTCAGCCAGATGGCCATGCACACCAGCGCGTTGCACAGAATGCCGAGCGCCAGCGCCTGCCCGAATTCCAACTGCGCTTTGTTGTTGGCGATGGTCAGCGCCGTCTGGCCGATGATGCCGCCCCCGAAGCGGTGTTCGCGCCCAACGTAGACGAGCACCGCTGTCACCAGCGACCCGATCAAATTGCCGATGTACACGAGCGTCCAATTGCGCAGCAGCGCCCTCGTGCTAACCTTGCGGTTCGCCCATGCGATCACGATCAACACATTGCCGGTGAACAGTTCCGCGCCCGCCAGCACGACGAGGATCAGCCCAAGGCAGAACACCAACCCGAACAACAGGCGCGCGATTCCGTAGGGGAGCACGCTGCTGGTTCCGGCAATGGCGATGGTGGCAAACAGCGCGCCCGACGAGACAAAACCGCCCGCCATCATCCCTTGCACGAGGGTGGTTGTGATGCTCATACGAGCTTTGCGAATGCCCATCTCGGCCGCTTTGGTCGCAACTTCGGTGGGAGGGAGCATATCAACGCGTAGTGGGGTATCAGACATAAGAATTAGCTTCTCTCAATGAATATTCTATCTGTCCGATTGTCGCGCGGTTTGTGCTTTTGACAGCATGAAGATTGTCACGTGCTGCCTAGTCAATATCTCAGTATTAGGATTATTTGGATGGGTGAGGTGAGGTGACTGACATTTCCAGTCGACTGTGCTGCAAAAAAACGCTGCTTGATGCTCGGAATCGTGCTATAGTAACCTAATGCATTACACGAAACTGTGAGAAGGCTGCCTGTGCATCCCATTGAACCAGCGCGGCTGGCGCGCCGCCTGTTAGATCGCGGTTATGCCGCACCCATCACCATCAAGCACTTGAGTCAGGAAGTCGCGCTTTCGCCGTATTACCTGATTCGGCTGTTTCGGCGCACCTATCGACAGACGCCGCACCAATACCTCATCCAACTGCGCATCACCCGCGCCAAAGAGCTGTTGAGCAGCTCGGAGCGCAGCATCACCGACATTTGCGCCGATGTGGG
>CALKIA010000625.1 GCA_937988705.1 uncultured Chloroflexota bacterium
CACCCGATGAATTCGTGCCGATCCACATCTTATCCCACTCTGACCAACGATTACTGCCATTTAAGAGATGTGTGCCATTTGTCCAACCCGTATTTGTTGCGCTGGCTGCTGAAGTCGTGTAGTTGCCCGAAACGGTAGTCAGGACATATTCTCGATAAACAGTCATTGTCCAATAAATATCAGCCCGAACGTAGACATTAACACCCCCGGCCCCATTACAAGTTGCATAGCTGCTGGCAGAAAAAGTACTGGAAGGGTCAACTTGTGCCATGACCGCGATTTGGCTAACTACGATAACGATTGCGGCTAGAATAATCGATTTGAGCTTCATGTTCTTCTCCAATGTCATCTTCGTTCTAAAACCAATACATTCGCCACATCGTATCTGGCTTAAGAGAGCTTTTTCGATAGAGTAATTATCTACGAAAACAATGCTTTCACCGATAAAGCTTAAGTCAGAGATTTATAACACTGCTTGTTTGTCTTTAAAGCCAAATTGCCAGCAGCGGCAAATCGGGCAAGCCGCCTTACGCTTCGACGGTAACATCCCGGTTGTACGCCGCGATCACAGCGTCGATGTCAACTAATTCCCACAGCCGCAGTTGGGCTAAGATCGGACGATGCGCCGCGAAATAGGCGTACGTCGCGTCCTGTTCTGCCCCGGTGCCGACCGGGCGGTAATAAATTAGGTCGAACAAGCCATCGACGTGCAAAATCTGCTGTTCGACGCGCTGAAAGTTGAACACCTGCTTGTCCGTCACGCTGATCGTCAAATCGACACTCCCGTGCTGCATGTTGCCAAACGGAAACAACAGCTTGTTCGGGCTGAGTTCGAGCACCACTCGGTCCCACACCGCGCGGAAATGCGCGTAATCCTCGGGCAGCAGCCGCGCGGACATAGCGTCGGGATACTCATCGTAGAACGGCTCATGCCGCCGGAAAGCGTTGCGCGCCTTAAAGCGAAAGACATGCTCCTGCTCGATCTGATCACAGTTGACCAGCCGTCCGCGCACATCCAATCGCGAATCGAAAATGGCATCGAACACCGTCAGATAACTGCGCATTGACGCTTCGAGCGTGCTGTAGTCCGTCCCGTGCAGGGTGATTTCGTTTTCGTTGATCAGCCAGTACAGCCCGCGAAAGTCGGTGATGTACAGCGGAAACTGGTAATCACGCACTTGTTCCGCCACCGCTTCCAGCACCGCGATGATCTGCTCTTTGGGTGGCAGGCGCGTGATGTTGCCGTAGCCCGCCAGCCCGCGCAGATAGGCGATGTCGGATGGTGTGAGGCGCAGCGCAGCGCCGAGCCGATCAATGGTCGAAGGGCGAGGCAGCCGTCGGCCTTTTTCCAATTCGATAACCGGGCCGGTCCCCTTCCAGCCGAGGCGCGCCGCAAGGTCAAAAATGCCGATCCCTTCCCGCTGGCGAAAGCGGCGTAGGGCGGTTCCAAAAGTCGTCTTTTGTGTCATCACCAAATTTCTAATCCACCAACAGCAACTTTATTGACATAAAGCGTTGCTCTCACTATACTCACAAATCATAACTCATCAAGTGTTCATTTGTAATATTTTGAATGGCTGCAACCCGAAAGCAGGCATTGTGACGTTAAAGACTGCTGTAGTGATTGGCGCTGGACAAGGCATGGGGCAAACCACTGCTTTGCTGCTGGCGCGACACGGGCTCACCGTTTACCTCGTCGGGCGCACGGAGGCCAAGCTCCAGACCACCGCGGACGCAATTCGCGCAGCGGGCGGGAGCTGTCACATATTTCCGGCTGACCTGACCGAAGAAACCGCGCTCGATACCCTCACCACCCAGCTCACCAGCGCTCAGGTGACGGTTGATGTGCTCGTGCATACGGTAGGCGAAGCGATGATCCGCCCCATTGCCGAAACCACCTTCGCGGACTTCAACCGCACCATTGCTATCAACCTCGGCACGGCGATTCTGGCGGTCACCAAGCTGCTCGGCTTTGTCCATGCCAGCGCCAACCCCAGCCTCATCCTGATCTCCTCCAAAGTCGCCCTGCGGGGTTACGGTGGAGTTGCCGCGTATTCGGCGGCGAAAGCGGGCGTCGTCGGCTTTGCCCGGTCGCTCGCCGTCGAACTACGTCCAGAACGCATCCGCGTCGCTGCTGTATGCCCCGGCCCCGTCGATACGCCGATGCGCTGGTCAGCAACGCCGGATTTCGCACGTGATCTTGTCATCAGCGCCGAGACGATAGCCGAGACCATCTGGCATATCGCCAATTTACCCCGCGGCACGATGACCGGCGAGCTTTTGATCCAAAGTGAACTCTACGATTAGTGTTACTCGGAGGTCTTCAATGCGTACACGGTTGTTCCGCCTTTTGTTACTCGTCATGGTGATCGGTTTGCTGTCTGCGTCCGCCATTGGCGCGCAGGGTGACCGTCCCGT
>CALKIA010000626.1 GCA_937988705.1 uncultured Chloroflexota bacterium
ATCTATCTCGTCCCTACGAAAGCGGCGGTTTGTAGGGACGAGGCATGCCTCGTCCCTTGGCTAACATTCGGTTTGTGGCTTAGGCGGCGTTTTAACGCTGACCAATCTGTGCCTTGTCGAGATATCCTGAATAGCGTTAGTCTCTGTCGAAACTGCGGACGCGGCCAATCGCGTTCCTAAGCAACCTGGGGACACCTCTATGAACACAATGAGCTTTGATTTTCAGTCACGGCGATCCATGGTCGTGGGGCGGCGCGGCATGGTCGCCACGAGTAACCCGCTCGCTTCACAGGCGGGCCTCGCGATTTTGCGGGCGGGCGGCAACGCGGCGGATGCGGCCATCGCCGCCGCCGCCGTCCTCAACGTGACCGAGTCGGCCTCGACGGGGATCGGTGGCGACTGTTTTGCACTGTTCTACGATGCCAAAACCCGGCAGGTCACTTCGCTGAATGGCAGCGGACGCTCCCCCGGCCAGCTCAGCGCCGAGTATCTGCGTTCGCGCGGCCTGACCGAGATCCCGATCCGCTCTGCCCATGCGATCAGCGTGCCGGGGGCGGCGGCGGGCTGGGAGGATTTGCTCCAGCGGCATGGTACGCTGACACTGGCTGACGTGCTGCGCGACGCGATCCACTATGCCGAAGACGGCTATCCCGTGCATCCGGTTTACGGCGCAGCCTGGATTCGCTCACAAGCCTTCTTGCAGACGAGTCCGAATACCGAAGATTATCTCCCTGATGGGCGTTCGCCGGAGATCGGGCAGATCGTTAAGCTGCCGGGGTTGGCGCGGACGCTACGCGCAGTCGCGGAGGGTGGCGCAGCGGCGTTCTACACGGGCGCGATTGCCGACGCGATTGTACGTACAGTGCAGGAACAGGGCGGCGTCATGACGCACGACGACCTGAAGCATCACCGTTCGACGTGGGACACGCCGATTTCGACCACCTATCGCGGCGTGCGCGTGTACGAATGCCCGCCCAACGGACAGGGGCTCGCGGCGCTGCAAGCGATGAATATCGCCGGAGAGTACGATTTGTCGGGGCTGGCATGGGACTCGCCGGAACGCTTGCATCTGATGATCGAAGCGATGCGTCTCGCTTTCGCCGATGCGCGCCAGTACGTCGCCGACATGGCGACCAATCCCGCCCCGCTCGACTGGCTGTTGAGCGACGCCTACGCCGCCGAACGCCGCCAACTGATCAAGCCGACGTCGGCCATGCAGCCGCCGGAATTTGGCCGCCCGATCCAGTCGTCGGACACGGTCTATCTCAGCGTAGTCGATGGCGAGGGCAACGCCTGCTCGTTCATCAACAGCCTGTACACGGGCTTCGGCACGGGGATCGTCGCCAAAGACACGGGCGTGTTCCTGCAAAGCCGCGGCGCGCTGTTCTCGCTGGAAGCCGGGCATCCCAACGAACTCGCGCCCAACAAGCGCCCGTATCACACCATCATCCCCGCCATGGCAACCCGTGACGGCGATCTGTGGGCCTCGTTCGGCGTGATGGGCGGCTTCATGCAGCCACAGGGACACTTTCAGGTGATCAGCGCCATGATCGACGATGGACTGAACCCACAGGAAACGTTGAATCGCCCGCGCTGGTGTCTCGAAGATGGCACAGGCGGCAGTCTGCTGGCGTTGGAAGAGGGTATCCCGGTCAAGACGATAGCGCGGCTGGCCGAGATGGGTCACCGCGTGCGCCCGGTGAGCGGCGTCGGGCGCGGCCTGTTCGGCGACGGGCAGATCATCCGCGCGGACGGTGGCGTGCTGTTCGGCGGCAGCGACCCGCGCAAGGACGGTCAGACGGCGGCATTCTAAAAGAATGTAACCGCAGAGGGCGCAAAGAACGCAGAGGAATAGATCTGATTTCCTCTCTGCGCTCCGCATTCTCTGCGGTTCATTTTTTCTCCTTCTCTGTGTTCTTTATGGTTCAGCTTTTTGATCCCAACCTTTTGCCCTCCTCGCGGATAATAGCTCATGAGTCGACTCAACGTTTATCCGTGAGGATGGGATGGTGGATCAAGCGGTACAGCTTGAAGATGAGCAAGCAGCGATCATTCGTCTGCGGCGCGGTGACGTACGGGCGCTGGATGCGCTCGTGCTGCGCTATCAGGTGCAGGTGGTGCGCGCGGCGTTCTTGATCACCCGTGACCGGGGCGCGGCGGAAGACGCGGCGCAGATCGTGTTCGTGCGGCTGATCGAACGCATCCAGCAGTATGACCCGCGCCGACCATTTGCGCCGTATCTGTACCGCAGCGTCATCAACGAGGCGATCAAGATTGCGCAGAAACGCGAACGGGATCTGTCGCTGGATGCGGAAACCGACGGCGTGACACTGGCGGATCTGCTGCCGGATTGGACGAACGACCCGGTGAGCGAATTTGAGCGTGCCGAAGTGCGCCGCGCGGTGTGGTCGGCTATGGGTAAGCTGCCGCCCAAACAGCGCGCAGTGGCGGTCATGCGCTTCTACCTCGAATCCAGCGAAGCCGACATCGCGACCGCGCTGAATGTGCCGGTTGGGACGGTCAAATGGCGGCTGCACGATGCCCGCGCCCGTCTGCACAAGCTGCTCACCCCGTACATGAGCGCGGCGCTCGCCGTCTGGTTGGGACTGCCATGAACGAACTGCAAACGCGCTTGATCACCCAATCCCTCCGTGACACTACCCGTGAGGAGATCCCTGAAACCATGAATTTACTGCCGGAGATCCATTCGCAGTTGGCCGGGGTGCGCCGCCGTTCGCGCGGCCTGTCCCTGCTGATCGTCATGCTGCTCATGTTCGGTGTGGGCACGACCGTCTTCGCCGTCGTCAGCAGTCAGATCGGCGATCCCGGTCTGGAAGCGGCACGCACCAACAACCTGATCACCGATGTCAACCAGACGCAGACCATCGACGGTGTGACCGTCAATCTCGAATGGGCCTACCTCGACGCGCAGCGCCTCGCCTTCGGCTACAGCATCACCGCGCCAGAGGACAACATCTACTACAACACCAGCGATTTACGTCTCTACGACGAGGCGAACAGCTTCACCGCTGAGGGCGGCGGTGGGGGTGGCGGCGGGGGCGTCGGACGCGAATCGCAGTATGTGACCAGCTATAACATCACGATGGCCGACGACGCGCCGGAAGAACTCGCCCTGCACATCGACCTGACGCTCACGCCGATGGAACAAATGGAAGTCGGCATCAGTGGCTTTGGCGGGGGATCAGGTGGGGGCGGCGGGGGCAGCCTCGCAGGCGGCGCAGTCATAGCAGCCACAGCCGAAGTGACGCCTGAAATCGGTATCAGCCAGCCGAACATTGGCACATTCCAGTTCGCGTTCACGCTGCCACACTACCCGGCGATCACGGTAACACCCGAGCAAACGGTTGAGTCCAACGGCGTCGCCATCACGCTCAAGTCGCTGAACGTCGTCCCGTCGATGACCGCCGCCGAAATCTGCTACACTCTGCCCGATGGCCGCGATTGGAGTCCGGTGTTCACGCTCCAAGCGGGTGACGCTGTCACAGCCGTCGCGGGCTGGGGCTTGAACGGTCTGCCCATGCCGGAAGATACACAGCGCTGCGTGACGTATGAGTTCTACGCGCCCTACGACTACCGCCCGACCACGTTCACGCTGACCGCGAATGAACTGCGCACCTCAGCCAGCTACACGCCAGAACGCGCTGAACAGTTCCGCCAATTGCTCACCGAGCAAGGCGTTGAGGTCGAAATCACGCTGGCGAATGGGGAAGGCTTCGGCTACGACATCACCAAGCAGTCAGACGGTGATGTCGGCCTGCTCGTCCAGCAGGCGATGGACGCCGCTTTCAGCGATCACTACGCCGGAGACTGGACATTCACAGTCGAAATTCCCGGTCTGGAGGAGTAACCTCACCCCACTCCCTCTCCCAAGGGTTGAGGACAGGACACTTTTAACAATCGAGAGAATTGTAGGGACGCCCAACGGG
>CALKIA010000627.1 GCA_937988705.1 uncultured Chloroflexota bacterium
AAAATGAAGCGGGCGATCCACTGGATCGCCCGCCTTTCACTTACTCTTGTTCTTGATGTCTTCCTCAATCCGTTCCCGGTCGCCTTCGGCGGTGTCTGGGTTATGGGAGACTTTGCGATCCCGGCTGCCGAGCGGCTTGTCGCCTTCGGCCTGGCTCGTCTCGCGTGAGCCTTCCTCTGCTAACGGGTCTTTGCGCTGCTTCTGATCCTTATCGGGCATCGCCCCATCTCCTTGTTATGTGAGATGGAATCGACTATACATTCGAACTGTAATCCGGTTCGTTAGAAATAGATGAGCAGCCTAGATCATCGGGTGTTCGTGCAGATACTCGATGAACCGCGTACCGTGCGCGCGGCCATAGAGCAGCGTAAGGTCGCGCAGGCGATCCCGCGCTGCGGGATTGGCGAAATGCTCTTCGACCATGCGCCATATCCAGTTACCGGACGGAACGTTGGGCGTGTTCATGCGCGCATCTGCGCCCAAGCTGAGCACATCCTGCATGGGGACGACGGCCATATGACTCACCGACGCCTGCGCGATGCGAATCAGCGCCCAGTTGGCTTCAGTGATTGCCTGATCCAAATACAACTCCACATGATGCCGAATATGTTCGTTGGTCTCTTTGTCGGACTGCCACCAGCCGAGGGTCGTGTTGTTATCGTGTGTGCCAGAATAGACCACACTGTTCGCCACGTGATGATGCGGCAGGAACAGATTTGCTTCTGGCAAATTACCCCAGGCGAATTGCAGTACTTTCATGCCGGGCAAGCCGAGCCCGTCACGCATCGCTTCGACCCCTGGGGTGATCACGCCGAGGTCTTCGGCGATAATGGGCAGCGCGCCGAGCGCGGCCTCGATCACACGGAAAAATGGAATGTCCGGCCCCTTGACCCACTGCCCGACCACGGCAGTGCGTTCTTCGTTGGTCGGGATTTCCCAGTACGCCTCAAAGCCGCGGAAGTGATCGATGCGAATGATATCGACCTGTGTTTGCACGGCCTTGAAACGGCGAATCCACCAACTGTAGCCGTTCTTCGCCATCTCATCCCACTTATACAGAGGGTTACCCCAATACTGGCCGGTCGCGCTGAAGTAGTCCGGCGGCACGCCTGCGACAACGGTCGGATGGCCAACGTCGTCCAAGTAGAACAGATCGCGGTTCGCCCAGACGTCGGAGCTGTCGTGGGCGATGAAGATCGGCACATCGCCGATTAGCTTGATGCCTTTGCCGTTGGCATACGCTTTGAGCGCGCTCCACTGCATGGCGAACTGCCACTGACGGAATTTGTAGTCCTCGATGTTCTCCAGATGTCGGTTCTGAGCATCGACCAGTGCCTGCGGGTCGCGCAGCGCAACGCTGGCTTCCCATTCTACCCACGGGCGGCCACCATGTTCATCTTTGAGGGACATGAACAGCGCGTAATCATCCAGCCAATCTCTATTTTCATTGCACCACTCGGCGAACTGCTGCTGCTGAGCAGGTGACGCCTTCGCGGTAAAGTTCTGGTAGGCCAGCGTGAGTTTGTATTTGTGGTAAGTGAAAATCCAGCCGTAATCAACATGATCGGTGGGGAAGGGCGGCAGATCGGCTAAATCTTCGGGGGAGAGCCACCCATCCTGAATGAGCTTGTCGAAGCTGATCAGATAGGGATTGCCCGCGAACGCTGAAAGCGTTTGATACGGCGAGTCGCCGTAGCTGGTGGGGCCGAGTGGCAGAATTTGCCAGAGCGTTTGATAGGCCGATTCGAGCCAATCGACGAAGTTATAGGACCATTGACCGAGATCGCCGATTCCGTAGCGACCGGGCAAAGAAGTCGGATGGAGCAGCACACCACTAGAACGAGGAACTAGCATCCATGTTTCCTTTCAAAAACACGCAATTTGCCCTTAAACATAGCACAAAACCCCCCGCGTGTGATAGATTTTAGGCTTGAGAGCGAAATGACAAAGATCACCAATGGAACATATCACAGGCACGGTCGAGCGCATCACTTTTTATAACGACGAAAACCACTACGGCGTGATCCGCATCAAGGCGGAAGAAAAATTCCCGACGATTGAAGCGCAGGATGGGACGATCACGGTCGTCGGTGTGCTCCCGGGGATCACAGTAGGCGAAACGGCGCGTTTCAGCGGCGATTGGGTGACTGACCCGCGCTATGGCAAGCAGTTCAAGGCCGAAACCCTGACGCCCGTGACACCTTCAACCGAGATCGGGATCGTCAATTACCTTGCCAGTGGGATCGTCAAAGGGATCGGCGCGAAGACGGCGCAGAAGATCGTCGATCACTTTGGCAAAGAGACGCTTAACGTGCTCGATAGTGAACCTTCGCGTTTGCACGAAGTGCCGGGACTTAAGCGTGAACTGGCGCGCGATCTGGCGCTGGCGTGGGAGCAGAATCAGGCCGTGCGGCAAACGATGGTCTTTCTGCAAGGCTACGGTGTGACCAGTAAAATGGCGGCACGGATCTTCAAGTTCTACGGCACGGCGGCGATCAGCACGGTCAAAGAAAACCCGTATGCGCTGGCGGACGAGGTCAACGGGATCGGCTTCATCCGTGCGGACGAGATCGCGCAGAACATGGGCATCGCAGCCGATGCGCATTATCGCATTCGCGCCGGGCTGGTCTATGCGCTCAATCAGATGACGAAAGAGGGCCATGTCTATATGCCGCGCCTTGAACTGGTCAACAAGGCGCTGGAAATGCTGAAGATCGACAATGTGGGGCGGGTGCAGGCTGCACTGAGTCAGGAGACGCTGGTAGGTAACCTGATCATCGATTCCAATATTGGCGATGGCGCGCTCGGCATGGAGGCGGTCTATTTGCCGTTGTTCCACAACGCCGAACGCAAGGTTGTGCGGTTGCTGCGCGAGCAGGTGTCGGAAGAGTCCGAGATTCGCCGGCATATCAAGGGCTTGAAGTGGACGAAGTTCCTGAAAGATCTATCCGAATTTAATCAGGTGGAATTGACCGACCAGCAGCAGAGTGCTGTCCGCGCCGCGCTGGAGCACAAAGTCACGGTGCTGACGGGCGGCCCCGGCACGGGCAAGACCACGACGCTGCGCATGGTGATCCACGCACTCGACTCGCTCAAGCACAAGTTTGCGCTGGCTTCACCCACCGGACGCGCCGCCAAGCGTCTCGCCGAAGCAACGGGCTACCCGGCGAAAACCATTCATCGACTGCTCGGTTGGACGCCCGGTGAAGGCTTCGTGTATGACGAGGATCAGCCGCTGGAAATCGAGATGCTGATCGTGGACGAAGCGTCGATGATCGACCTGCTGCTGTTCAACGATTTGCTGAAGGCGCTGCCGCCGAACGCCCACCTGATGCTGGTCGGCGATGTCGATCAACTGCCGAGCGTCGGCGCGGGCAACGTGCTGCGTGATGTAATCGACAGCGGTGTGGCGTATGTTACCCGGTTGAACGCAATCTTCCGCCAGTCGAATACGAGCCACATTATCGTCAATGCGCACCGCATTAATCAGGGTGAAGCACCGCTGATGGATAACAGCAGCGCGGACTTCTTCTATTTCGGCGAGGATGATCCGGCGCGGGCGGCAGAGTTGGTGGTGGATATCGTCAAGAATCGCCTGCCGAGCAAGTTCGGCATCGATCCGATGACCGACGTACAGGTGATCGCGCCGATGTATCGCGGCATGATCGGCGTGAATGCGCTCAACGAGGCGCTGCAGCGCACGCTCAATGGCGATAAACGCATGGCGGAAAAAACGCTCGCCGGACGCGTGTTCCGCGTCGGCGACAAGGTCATGCAGACGCGCAATAACTACGAAAAAGACGTGTTCAACGGCGATATCGGGCGCCTGGTCGAGATCGATTTCGAGGAGCAGGCGTTCGGCATTGATGTCGATGGCTCGTTTGTGATGTACGACTGGATCGAAGCCGATCAGTTGATCCATGCCTATGCCATCAGCACCCATCGCAGTCAGGGTTCAGAGTACCCGGTGGTGGTGATGCCGATCATGCCGCAGCATTACATGATGCTTCAGCGCAACTTGCTGTATACGGCGGTCACGCGCGCCAAGAAAATGGTGGTGTTGGTGGGTAGTCGCCGCGCCGTGCATATGGCGGTGGAAAACAATAAGGTTGCGGAGCGTTACAGCGGACTTTTGCAGCTTCTACGAGGATAGGTTGCGATAGCATGGCGAAATTTGCTTCACGCCCCGGTCAAGG
>CALKIA010000628.1 GCA_937988705.1 uncultured Chloroflexota bacterium
CTTAATGCTGCTCAATATTAAAACTGTCCCGCCTTCAACTGAATTCGGGGAGGGGGTTGGGGTGAGGGGCAATCCGTGGTCTTGTCTCAAATTACATAATGGTGTCCGCGGTGTCCACACTCGAAAATTCGGGTGAATCGGCGCGTTAGCCGATCACCTGCCGGATGACCTCTAAATCTACGTTACCGCCGCTGATCACCACGGCGGTCACTTTATCGCGGGGAATGACGCCCGCCAGCAGTGCCGCCAGTCCAACTGCGCCGCCGCCCTCGACCAACCAGCCCGCCTCGGTGATCAGCCAGCGCATCGCGGCGGCGATCTCGGCTTCGCTCACCAGCACCATCTGATCAACAAGCGCTTGCGTCACCGGGACGGTGAGTGATCCGGCTTCGATGTCGCCGGGGAGCGCGTCGGCCAGCGTGTCATAGGTGACCGGCAGATCTGTGTTGTAGAACAGGTTGTACATATCAGGCGAAACCGCCGCATTCACGCCGATCACTTCAACGGTCGGGCGCAGCCCTTTGACGGCCGTCGCAATGCCGGAGATCAGGCCACCGCCGCCCACCGGGACGATCACGCGCTCCACCCGGGGCAGGGCTTCGACGATCTCCAGACCCACCGTGCCGTTGCCAGCCGCCACCTTCACATCATTGTAGGGTGAGACGTAGATCAGGCCGTCGGCCCGTTCCTGCCGCCGCGCTTCGATCTCCGTTTCGGCGTAGCCCGCGCCATGCAGCACAACGTCCGCGCCATAGCGTTGAACCCCGGCGATCTTCTTTTTCGGCGCATGGATTGGCATAAGGACGCGCGCCCGCGTCCCGGTCAGGTGCGCGGCGTAGGCGATGCCCTGCGCGTGATTGCCCGACGACGCGGTGATCACCCCGGCGGCACGTTCGGCGTCCGTCAGTGCCAGAAGCGCGTTCAGCGCCCCGCGCACCTTGAAGGAATGGGTTCGGTTGGCGTTCTCCAGTTTCAACCATAGGTCAGCGCCATAGCCTTCGAGCGGGGTGGGCTGGAGATGGGGGCGCAGACGCTCTGCCGCCGCTTGGATATCTGCAAATTTCAACATTCAACTTTCCTTAAGTAGTGTATTGCGAACGAGATGGAGTATAATCATAAGAGCGAACCACAATTCTTTCGGGACTCATATGACTTCTAATTCCGACTCCGACGCACTGAATCATCAGTACGCGAACGACATTTTCCTCAAAACCCGGCAGGATATACATCTCCAGTATAGTGTGCCAAAGGTGGATTTTCCCGCTTGGGTGATCACGCGCATGCAGTGGCGCGGGGATGAAAGCGTTCTGGACGTCGGTTCGGGTTCAGGTACGTACTTCAATGCGCTCAAAAGTCACCTGCCGAATATCCGCTATTATGGGCTGGATCGGTCGGCGGGGATGCTGGCGACGCACAACGCCTCGGCTCATCTGCTCACCGCTGACGCGCAGCACCTGCCTTTCGCCGATGCGACCTTCGACGTGGTGATGGCGAATCACATGCTCTACCATGTGCCAGATATCGACATGGCGATTCGGGAGATGAAACGCGTACTCAAGCCGGACGGCATCATCGTCGCGGCAACCAACAGTGTGCAGACCATGCGCGAGTTTCTGGCGCTGCTCAACCGCGGGATGCTGCTGCTCAGTACGCCCGGTAACATTCACCGCCGCCCCATCCAGCCCGATTCGATGCGTTTTTCGTTGGAGAATGGCGTGCGTCAGCTCTCCAAGCACTTCTACGCCGTCGTGCGCCATGACCTGCCCGGTGAACTGATCTTCCCCAAGGTCGAGCCCGTGATGGCGTACATGGAGAGCATGCGCTCGCTGCGCGAACCGCAGCTCCCGCGCGGCGTCTTCTGGGATGACCTCATGCTGATCGTGCGCGAACAGATCAGCCGTGCGATCAACCATGCAGGCGAACTCAAAGTCGAAAAGCTCAGCGGTGTCTTGATCGCCAGTAACAGCGGCGGCTTCATTGAGGGTTTTGTCACGGTCAAGAATTCGGAGACGCGCGACGGCGCAGGCACGCAGCCGATCGGATAATCGATCGAACCCCGCGAGTCGGCAAACTGCAATTTACGAAAAGCTTACGGTGTTTGTAGGGCCAAGGCCGGTCTTGTCCGTTCGCAGCGGACAGCGCCAACGCTGTCCCTACGCTCTCGGTATTCATAAGTAAAACTCAGGAACTGAGCCTAAAAACCTGTTTCACGCTATGGGACGCACAGACCGACCACGGGCTTTTTTATTGCTGCCCAGCGCTTACACATCCGCCGCTTTGAAGCCGTACACGCCGATCAGCGGCACAAAGCGCACCGCGCCGATCCGCTGAATATCCCATTTGTTCCCGCGCCGGATCACCCGTTCCAGAAACTGGTTTTTCGCATCCCCCACCGGGATGACCAAGCGTCCACCTTCCGGACTCAGCTGTGAACGGAGCGTGCCGGGGATCGCCGGGGCGGCGGCGGTCACGAGAATCGCGTCAAACGGCGCCATATCCGGCAAGCCCTGACTGCCATCGCCCACATGCAGCTCTACATTCTCGATGCTGAGCCGTTCCAGTGTGGCGGCGGCCGTTTCTGCCAGCGGTGCGTGGCGTTCCAGGGAGTAGACCTGCGCCGCCAAGCCCGCCAGAATCGCCGTTTGGTAGCCCGAGCCCGTGCCGATTTCCAACACCCGTTCTTTGCCCGTCAGCCGGAGCGCTTCCGTCATCACGGCAACGATGTAGGGCTGCGAAATCGTCTGCTCTGCGCCGATCGGCAGCGGGTTGTCAGCGTAGGCTTGATCGCGGTACGCTTCTGGGACAAACTCGTGCCGGGGGAGGTGCCGCATCAGTTCCAAAACGCGCTCATCATGGACACCGCGTTCGCGGATTTGCTGCTCGACCATGCGTAAACGCGCAGAATCGTAATTTTCGTTCATGCTCTTTTGCCTTTCAGCTTGATTATAGTGCCAAAGATTGGCAAACTCTCTGGTATTCATTCACGCTATTTAGAAAGTACTCACGATGCGACTCATCACCTTTACTCACAACGGACGGACGCGAATCGGGGAACTGGTTGGCGATACAATTTATGTGTTGGCCTGGGTAGATAGTAATGTACGGCAAATGATTCGGCGCGGCGTCACCCCCAGCCGCTCTTATGAACGCTTTGCGCTGGCCGATGTCAAAGTCGAAGCACCGCTCGTGCCGGGGAAAATTGTCGCCATCGGCAAGAATTATCTCGAACATGCCAAAGAGACGGGCAGCGCCCCGCCGTCTGCCCCGTTGATCTTCGCCAAGTTCCCGAGCTCGATCATTGCGACGGGCGAACCGATCATGTGGCGTACCGCGATTGCCAATGAGGTCGATTGGGAAGGCGAACTCGGCGTGGTGATTGGCAAGGCAGCCCGCAATGTCAGCGAGGAAGAGGCGCTCGATCACGTGTATGGCTACACCATCGGCAACGATGTGAGCGCTCGTGATTTGCAGTTGAAGAAGGATGCGCAGTGGACACGGGGCAAGAGCCTCGACACCTTTTGCCCGCTCGGCCCGGTGATTGTGACGCGCGACGAAATCGCCGACCCGCAGGCGCTGACGATCACGACCACGGTTAACGGTGAGGTCATGCAGCAGGATACGACCGCCAACATGATGTTCAACGTGCGCTTCCTGATCAGCTACTGTTCGCAGATGTTCACGCTCGAACCGGGCGACCTGATCATGACGGGTACGCCGGCGGGCGTGGGTTTAGGGCGGAATCCGCAGGTGTTCCTGAAAGACGGAGATGTGGTGCAAGTCAGCATCGACGGCATCGGCGAAATCACCAACCCGTGCAAGGCGATCAGCGAGTAGCTGGTAGCGGATAGCAGCAAGCCCCAACAGCATTGCAGACAATCGATCACACCGCCCCTTTCATTCAGGAGAGGGGCGGTGTGATTCTTCCCTAAAG
>CALKIA010000629.1 GCA_937988705.1 uncultured Chloroflexota bacterium
TCAGGCGATGGGCACGATTAACTTCCGCCTCCTGCGCCGAGCTGATTCGTTTAAGGATTACATCGCTCGCGCGACCGAAGTCATCGAACTCGTCGGTTTGGGCGACATGCTCCACATGCCCGCCAATACTCTGCCGCATGGCGGCAAGCGTAAACTCGAACTGGCGATTTTATTGGCGCCCAACCCCGAACTGCTGCTGCTCGACGAGCCCACCGCGGGCATGGCGTCCGAGCAAGTGCCGGAGCTCATCGGCACAATTGATGCAATCCGCCGGCAGGGTGGCAAAACGATCATCATGGTTGAGCACAACATGAATGTGGTGATGAACATTTCCGACAAAATCACCGTCATGAACGCCGGTCGTGTGCTGGCCGAAGGCGTCCCTACCGAAATCGCGGAGAACAAAACTGTGCAAAGTGTGTACCTCGGCGAACTCTACGGCGACTTCAGCGACTTCGGAGGCGGTCATGGCGGATAACATTCTCGAAGTGAACACTATCAACACCTTCATCGGGCAGTTTCACATCCTCGAAGGCGTCAGTGTGACCGTCCCCAAAGGCAGCATTACGGTCTTGTTGGGGCGCAATGGCGCCGGCAAGACGACCACCCTCAAGAGCATCATGGGTATCACGCCGCCGCGTACGGGCACGATTCTGTTTGATGGCAAGTCAGTGGTCGGCAAACGCCCGTACACGATCGCGAAGTTGGGCATTGGCTATGTGCCGGAGCATCGGGCGATCTTCAAAGCGTTGAGCGTGCGCGAAAACCTCGAAATCGCCGAACGGAACAAGGGCGAGCTGGAACGCAAGGTTGATTTCATCTTCGAACTGTTCCCCGATCTGAAACGGTTGTATGCGCTCCCCGGCGGCAAACTCTCCGGAGGTCAGCAGCAGATGCTGGCTATCGCGCGCGCGCTGGTGCCTGACAATCGCCTGCTCTTGATCGATGAACCGAGTGAAGGTTTGGCACCTGTCATCATCGAACAACTCATGCACGCGATTCGCGTGCTGGCGGACAAAACGACTGTGTTGCTGGTGGAACAGAATTTCCGCATGGCCAGCAAACTCGCTGATCGCTACGTCGTCATCGAAGAAGGCTGCAGCGTACATACGGGCGACATGAGCAACCTTGTCACCGATGCCGCGCTGATCCAGCGTTATCTCGGCGTGGCCTAGAAGGAGCCGTACATGAACAAAACATTCTTGGTGATCGGCGCTGTCGCCGTGGGGTTGTTCCTGTTTGGCCTGTCGAATGCCAACGGTGACCTCGGCAGCTTCGGGATCACGATCATGTCTGGCTTGTTTCAGGCGATGCTGCTGTTTCTGGTCGCATCCGGTCTGTCGATCGTTTTCGGGCTGATGGACGTACTGAACTTCGCACAGGGATCGTTCTTCATGATCGGCGCGTATGTGGCCTATGCAGTGCATCACTCGCCCCAGTTGATCGCCGCCATTCCCAACGCCGACATCCGCTTCATCATCGCGTTGCTCTCCGCTGTGTTCGTCGGCGGGGTGCTCGGTGTCTTCTTCGAACGCGCCTTACTTCGTCCGCTCTACGCCCGCCCGATCTTCCAGATCGTTATGACATTCGGCGTTGCGCTGGTGATTGGCGAGTTGATCAAAGTGGTGTGGACGCCCACGCCCTACAGTTGGACGGCAATGTTCACCGCCCGCTCCGGGTTCTTCACACTATTTGAACAGCAGTTCAGTACTTATCGCTTGTTCGTCATTGGCGCGGGTTTCTTGCTGATCATTGGCATCGGCCTGCTCCTCCAGCGCACCCGCATCGGCATCATCATCCGCGCCGGTGTGGAAGACAGCCAGATGGTCGAGGCGCTCGGAATCAACGTGCGAGCAGTCTTCACACTGGTGTTTACGTTGGGCTGTGCGGTCGCCGCACTCGGTGGAGCCGTCGCCGCGCCGTTCTTAGGCGCCTCGACAGGTCTGGCAAATCAATTCTTGCTCTCGGCGATTGCCATCGTCGTATTGGGCGGGCTAGGCAGCTATGGTGGTACCGCTATTGCGAGCATTTTGGTGGGCGTGTCCGTCGCCGTAATTCAGGACTGGTCGGCGTCACCGGGGGTCAATGCGCCGGTCTGGGCCAGTTTGACGCCCATGATTCTCCTCGTCCTGATTTTGCTCATCCGCCCCAGCGGTCTGTTCGGCAAGGAGAACTAGCATGGCCTTTTGGCGCAAAACGCTCCAGACGAATGCAGGTCTCCTGATCATTCTGCTGCTCTTGATCCTGCTGCCCCACATCATCGGTCTGCTCACCGGCAGCGATCCATTTGCGACGCGCGGTGCGGCGGTGAGCTGGCAGGGAACCATCATCGAGATTTACATTCTCGCCATCTTTACCATCAGCTACAATCTGCTCTTCGGCTTTTCCGGCGTCATCTCGTTTGGTCATGCGCTGTTCTTCGGGATGGGTGGCTACATCCTCGGCCTCGCGCTCGAATACACCGAGCTCACGCCCGACATGGGGATCATCGTTGGCATCCTCGGCGCAGTTGTGATCTGCGGCGTGCTCGGTTTCTTGATCGGCCTGGCGTCACTGCGCCTGCGTGGCGTGTATTTCACCGTGTTCACATTGGCTATCGCCGAATCGTTCTACATCTTCTGGGGACGCCTGCCGCTCACCAAAGGCGAGGACGGTTTCACGCTCACCACCCTGCCCACCTGGCTCAACCCCATTGCCGACCGCATCACGTTTTACTACATCGTGATGGTAATCTTCGTGCTCACGTTCTTGTTCATCCGGCGACTGATGTTCTCCCCTACCGGGGCGGTCTTGCTGGCGATCCGCGAAAACGAGGAACGCGCCAAAACAATTGGCTATAACACCCTGTACTTCAAACTGATGGCCTTCACCGTCGCCGCCATGATTGCGGCACTCGCCGGGGTCTTGCAAGTCGTCTTCAATAAGAAGGTCGGTCCGGAGCTGCTGAGTGTCGGCTACACCATCGACCCGCTGCTCATGACGATCATCGGCGGCGCCGGGACATTCACCGGCCCGGTGATCGGCGCGACCACGCTGCACCTGCTTGATCGCACGCTGCGCGACCGCGTGATCACCTTCACGCCCGATTTCGCGCTCGATATTGGCAAAAGCTGGATGCTGATCTCCGGTTTTATCTTCATCATCGTGGTGATCGTGTTCCCGTATGGCATCGTCGGAACGTGGAATCGCTGGCGGGCAAAACGCCGACCACCTATCACGGTGTCGAGTGGAACCCAGGCGCCCATCGCCGAAAAACAATCTGGCTAGACAACAAAAAGCGCGATGCAGACATCGCGCTTTCGTTTTGTTTCGCCTGAATGGCTCTTGCTACCGATCATCCGCGCACGGACGCGCCGCACGATTGCCGTACGACTAGATGCGCGGGCAGCAGCACATGATCGGTTGGCACGACTTCGTCTTCGATCAAGCGCATCAGGATGTCAGTCGCATGTTCCCCCAGTTCCGCGATCGGCTGGCGCACCGTGGTCAGCGGCGGATGGAGAGTAGCGGCAAAGGGCATATCGTCAAACCCCACGACGCCAATATCGATGCCCACGCGCAGTCCCGCATCGCTAATCGCACGCACCGCGCCTAAAGCCATCACATCGCTGGCGCAGAAAACCGCGTCGACGCCCTGCGTCAGCAGATGACGCATCGCCTCATAGCTTTGAATTTCATTATAGTCACCCGGGCAAATCAATCCCGGATCAACTTCAATTCCCGCCTCGGACAGCGCATCCTGATACCCCTGCAAGCGATGCTGCGCCGCGCCCATATTCATCACCCCGGTGATCGTGCCGATCCGCTGATAGCGCAGCGCAAGCAAGTGGCGCACCGCTTCCCGCGACGCGCCCAAGTTATCGACATCCACGTAATAAGGCACGCCTCTCTGGGGCGGGCCGATCAATACGTACGGGAAGCCTGCTCCTTTGAGGCGTGTCACCAGCGGGTCATCGTCCACCGCCGAGGCAATCAGCACGCCGTCGAAGAAGCTGTTGTTCAGAATACGATCCGTGAAGCGATCTTCCTGTTCGGTATTGTCGCCAATCCACAACATGATCGCGTAGTCCTGCTGATTTGCCTTGCCCGAAATACTTTGCAGCAGACGTGGGAAGTAGGGATCGGTGAACGTCGCCGCGAGCGGCTGTGGGATGACAACGCTGAGCACTTTGGTATGCTGGGTAACGAGGGCACGAGCGGCTTTGTTCGGGCGAAAATTGAACTCGCGAATGATCTCCACCACGCGCTGCCGTGTTTTTTCATTGACGTTGGGTTGGTTGTTGACGACACGGGAAACCGTCGATTTTGACACTCCCGCGAGCTTGGCAATTTCTTCAAGACCCTGCTTCATTGGCCATCTATCCAGTGGTAAGGCTCGCCCACACACATTTGTGGGAACGTTATCAATTATCCGACGATACTGATTATCGCGCAAAATCTTAAAAAAACGGTGGGTAGATTCCTACTTTGATGATAGACTCATGCGCATTCTTAAGCGTATTATTCAGGATTGTGGAATCCCTCTATGACTTGGACTCCGTTTTCTGGCGTGAATGCGGGTTATGTATTCGAACTCTATGAACGCTATCTCCAAGACCCAGCCTCCGTTGATGCGGCAACCCGTGCCTATTTTGAACGCTGGACGCCGCCGGATACCATGTCCGCCGACGCGGACGCTGTTCCCGCGCCCGTCGGCGGTTCGCCCGATATTGCCAAAGTTGCCGCGGTGGTCAAATACGCGCAGGCAATCCGCGAATTTGGGCATCTGGCCGCCGAGCTCGACCCATTGGGCACACCGCCGCTCGGCGATCCTTCCCTTGACATGTCGTCGTATGAGCTGACCGAAGACGACTTGCGCCGCTTGCCCGCCAGTCTGGTCGGCGGGGTGCTGACAAATCAGGCGCGGAATGCACTGGAGGCAACTGAACTGCTGCGTGCCGTCTATGCGGGCAGCATCGGCTACGACTTCGACCACATCCGCCGCCCGGAGGAACGCGAATGGCTGCGCGCCAGCATCGAATCAGGGCGCTTCTCCGTGCGCAGCCAACCGATCGACTCTGAGGCCCTGCTCCAGCGGCTGACCGAAGTCGAGATCTTCGAACGCTTCATTCACCGCATTTTTCCCGGTAAACACCGCTTCAGCATCGAAGGTCTGGATATTATCGTCCCCATGTTGGACGAGATTATCGCCCAGCTGGCGGATGCGGGTGAAACAAACATCCTCATCGGCATGGCGCATCGTGGTCGATTGAATGTGCTCGCGCATACGCTCGGCAAGTCCTACACCAACATTTTCGCTGAATTCAAGGATCCCGTGCGCAAGCATCGCCACGGCGACGACATCGGCTGGATGGGTGACGTGAAGTATCACCTCGGTGGTCGCCGCGCCATCAAGAATGGGTCACCCGTCGAATCGATTGTGACGATGGCGCCGAATCCCAGCCACCTCGAATTCGTTAACCCGGTTGTCGAAGGGATGGCGCGCGCGGCAGGCACGGACGTCAGCCACGGCGGCAAGCCAGCGTTTGATCCGGGCATCACGCAGCCGATCCTCATTCACGGCGATGCCGCCTTCCCCGGTCAGGGAATCGTGTCGGAAACGCTGAATTTATCGCAGCTTCCCGGCTACTGGACAGGTGGGACGCTCCACATCATCACCAACAATCAGCTCGGCTTCACCACCAATCCGGTCGATTCGCGCAGCACGCTCTATGCCAGCGATCTCGCGAAGGGCTTTAAGATCCCGGTGCTGCACGTCAACGCCGACGATCCCGAAGCCTGCATCGAAGCGGCGCGCATCGCCTTCGGCTATCTGGCCGAGTTCGAGCGCGATTTCGTCATCGATCTGATTGGCTATCGGCGCTGGGGTCACAACGAAGGCGACGAACCCTTCTTTACGCAGCCGCTGATGTACACGAAGATCAAAAATCACCCGACTGTGCGCCAGATCTGGGCGGACACGCTGGCGAAACGCGGCGTGATCAGCAGCGCGCGCGCCGAAGATTTGGTCAAAGAGCACAATTTCAAGCTGCAAGGGGTACTCGAAAGCCTCGATCCTGAACGCGACCTGATCGAATCGCTGCCAACGCCCCCCGTGCCGAAAACAGCGCGGCGGTTGGTGACCGCGATCCCCGTCGAGCGTCTGCGTGAACTGAATCGGTCGCTGCTGACCATGCCGGAGACCTTCAACGTCCATCCCAAGCTGGCACAGGCCATGCAGAAACGCCGTGACGCCGTCGAAAAGCTGGACGAGCGCGTGATCGACTGGGCGACGGCCGAGGATTTGGCCGTCGCCAGTGTGCTCGA
>CALKIA010000630.1 GCA_937988705.1 uncultured Chloroflexota bacterium
TCTGTGTCTACCCGGTTTCGGGCGCACACACAGGTGCGCCCCGACATCCATTCGTGGATTTGTTTCGAGAACCTACTTTTAGATGGTGTGCTTACAGCTTAGTGGTGCTCGTCGCGATTCACCCACTTGGGCTCATTCCACAGCGACGAGAGCAGCAGTTCGCGCACGGCGACCAGTTCCTTGGGCAGACGGTCATACAGCTTGATGAACAGTTCTTCGTGCGACAGGATTTCGTTCTTCCACGCTTCCTTGTCGACCGACATCACCTTGTTGAACTGCTCTTCCGTGTAGTCTTCCATACCGCGCCAGTCGAGATCACCGTAGTGCGGCACGCGGCCAAGCGGCGTTTCCGTACCAGCGGCGCGGGTCTGCGCGCGTTGAACAATCCACTTAAGGACGCGCATGTTCTCGCCGTAACCGGGCCACAGGAACTTGCCATTTTCGTCCTTGCGGAACCAGTTCACCAGGAAGATACGCGGCGGGTTCGGGATCCAACGGCCAAAGCGCAGCCAGTGATTGAAGTAGCTGGCCATGTGGTAGCCGATGAACGGCAGCATCGCGAACGGGTCACGGCGCACCTCACCGATTTTACCAGCGGCGGCGGCGGTCATTTCCGAGCCCATGGTCGCGGCGTAGTACACACCATACGTCCAGTTGAAGGCCTGGAACACCAGCGGCGCAACCGTACTGCGGCGGCCACCGAAAATGAACGCGCTGATCGGCACACCATTCGGGTCTTCCCACGCGGGGTCGATCGTCGGGCACTGCGACGCCGGCGCAGTGAAGCGGGCGTTCGGGTGCGCGGACTTGGTGGTGCTCTGCGGCGTCCACGGGTTGCCCTGCCAATCAATCAGTTCAGCGGGCGGCGTGTCGGTCATACCTTCCCACCACACATCGCCTTCCGGCGTCAGCGCGACATTGGTGAAAATCGTGTTGGCGCGGATGGTATCCATCGCATTGGGGTTGGTCTTGTAGTTCGTCCCCGGCGCGACACCGAAGAAACCAGCTTCGGGATTAATGGCGTACAGGCGGCCATCCTTGCCGAGCTTGATCCAGGCGATGTCGTCGCCCACCGTCGTCACTTCCCAGCCTTCTTCCTGGAAAGCTTTCGGCGGTACGAGCATGGCGAAATTCGTCTTGCCGCAAGCGCTGGGGAATGCTGCCCCAACATACGTCCGGTGACCAGTCGGGTCTTTCACACCGACGAGCGCCATGTGTTCAGCCAACCAGCCTTCGTCACGGGCAATGTTCGAGGCGATGCGGAGCGCAAAGCACTTCTTGCCGAGCAGCGCGTTGCCACCGTAGCCGCTGCCATACGACCAGATCGAGCGTTCTTCGGGGAAGTGGACGATGTACTTGTTGTCCTTATTGCACGGCCAAACCACATCCTGCTGGCCGGGTTCGAGCGGCGCGCCCACCGAGTGGACGGCGGGGACAAACTGTCCTTCGGTGCCGAGCACATCGTATACGGCCTTGCCCATGCGGGTCATAATGCGCATATTGACGGCCACATACGCCGAATCGGAGAGTTCGACACCCACATAGCTGATGTGCGAACCGAGCGGCCCCATGCTGAAGGGGATGATGTACATCGTCCGGCCCTTCATGCAGCCGTCGAAAATCTGGTCGAGCGTTTTGTGCATTTCGCGCGGGTGCACCCAGTTGTTGGTGGGGCCAGCTTCGCTCTTGCTCACGCTGCAAATGAAGGTGCGGTCTTCGACGCGCGCCACATCGGCGGGGTCAGAGCGAGCGAGGAAACTGTTCGGGCGCAGTTCCGGATTTAAGCGAATGAACGTCTTCTTTTCCACGAGCAGTTCACACAGGTTATTGTATTCTTCCTGTGAACCGTCACACCAGTACACATCGTCTGGCTTACAGAGGGCGATCATCTCCGCAATCCACTGGCGGAGTTTCGGATGTTGTACATATTCCGGGAATTGTACAGAGGTCAATGTCGCATTATATGCAAGGGCCATCGTCGAGTTTAACCTTTCGTTTCTCGGGTCTGTCAGTCGGGTGCCCATCAAGAGCTTGAGTTATCTTCACATCGGAATGTGATTGAATTCCGATGTAAATAGTACGACGCCTCTCCCATTGCCGTTAGTGCTTCTTATCACAAACACAGGCGATGAACGTAACTCGGAGTGACGATGTTATCCCATAATTGTGCGAAAGCAACCAAGCAAAACCCCGGTGGGCTGGTCGAATGTGAACAAATCGCGTGAAATTCACGTCAATTCACGGAAGGCCGCCCCATTTTTGAGGGTGCGAAACTCAACTCAGGCCCATAACCATTGACCTGGCCAGCCGGAGGAGGCATTTAGCGGCGAATCGCTTTGAACGCCTCGACTTGCGACCGGATCGCGCGTTCAGTGGGCAAACGTTCCGCACTGGAAGCGCCGTAGAATCCGGCGATCTTCGGCATTTTCTTCAGCGCCACAGCGACATTCTCCGGCTCATCGAAGGGGCCGCCGTGACAGATTACGAGCGCATCTGCCTTGAGCGACCAGATCACTTCGGCCATCGTCATCACATTATTGATCGCCTCGTCCAGCGTTAGGGCGACCGATGCACCGATGCTGCCCGCCGTGGTCAGCCCAACATGGCACACGATCAAGTCCGCGCCCGCCTCGACCATCCAGCGCGCTTCGTCGACGTTAAAGACATACGGTGACGTGAACATGTCCATTTCGTGCGCGAGGCGAATCATCTCGACTTCTTTATCGTAGCCGAGGCCGGTCGCCTCCATGTTGGCGCGCATCACCCCGTCGAACAAGCCGGCCGTGGGGAAGTTCTGCACGCCCGAAAAGCCGATGTCTTTCACCTGCCGCAAGAAATGCGGCATGATCTTAAACGGATCGGTTCCGTTGACGCCTGCCAGCACGGGTGTGTGCTGAACGATGGGCAGCACTTCACCCGCCATTTCCATGACGATGCTGTTGGCATCACCATAAGCGAATAATCCCGACAGCGAACCGCGCCCCGCCATGCGGTAGCGTCCCGAATTGTAAATGATGAGCAAATCCGCGCCGCCCGCCTCCGCGAATTTGGCGCTGATGCCCGTCCCGGCACCGCAGCCAATGATCGGTACGCCCGCCGCCACCTGCGCGCGCAGGCGCGAGAGAATTTCTTGTCGTGCTACTGGCATAGTCTTGTCCTTGATTGAAGAGTAGACAAGGCAAGTCGGTACGTGTATTAGCTAGCGTGAGGCGGGTTTTTGGGATCTGATTTCGTGTTTTGCGGACGCGATAAATCGCGGCCCTACGAAAAAAGCTGCCCTTATGTCGGGACACCATTCATGGCGTCCGCCACCCCCCAATGGATTTCACGCTGTTGTACTAAGCGACCAGCCTGCCTCGTCCGACTGCGGTTAATGTTGAATCATGGTCAGCAGCGCCTGCGCTGTCAGGGCGGCGAACTGCGGATCGTTGATGTCAGTATCAACTTCCACTACCGGAATTTCCGGGCGCAAACGCGCTTTGAGCGTGCCCACAAACGCGGTGATCGCTTCTGGCGCATGGAACGGCTGGCCTTCGACATCCAGTTCCGACCAGCCGCGCATGGGGATGTAAACGGCCGTCGGCCCGGTCGCCGCATTAAGCTTCTCCGCGAAGATTTCGCCGAGCCGCGCGTTTTCGTCCGGCGTGGTGCGCATCAGGGTTACGTTCGAGTTCCACTCGTAGAAGAGCCGGTTCGCGTATTTCTCGACGACCGTGCTGCGCGCCCAAAAATTGCACATATCGAGGCAACCTGGCGCGATGATCTGCGGAATGCCCGCCCTGGCTGCCGCATCCAGTCGGGTCGATCCGGCGCTCAGCACACCGCCGAGGAGTTCGTCCGCCCATTCGGTCGTGGTGAGGTCGAGCACGGCTGTGATCTGGCCGTCGGCGATGAGCGCCTCCATGGTGCGCCCGCCCGTCCCAGTGGCATGAAACACGAGCACTTCGTAACCGGCGGCTTCGAGGATCGGCTTGGCATAGTTGACCGCGCGCGTTGTGTTGCCGAACATGGTCACGGCAATCAGCGGCTTGTCGTCGCCCTGCGTCGGTTCGCCGCTCACCATGCCGCAAATCGCGCCCGCCGCATTGCTGTAAATCGTGCGGCTGATGCGGTTGACGCCGTTCACATCAATCACGGACGGCATCATCACAATGTCGCTTGTGCCGACAAAACCGCTCACATCACTTGCCGCCAGCGTGGAGAGCATCACCTTGGGGAATCCCACAGGGAGTCCGCGCATCGCCGCCGTCGCAACTGATGTGCCGCCGCCGCCGCCCATGCTGATCACGCCGTGAATGTCGCCGTCAGCGTACAAGCGGCGCACGACTTCCGTCACCCCATCGGACATGGCGCGCATGGCTTCGCCACGGTCGCGGCGCTCAACGAGCGCCTCAAAATCGGCGCCCGCCGCCTCGGCGACCTGCCGCCGCGACACATCCGGCGCGAAACCGGGATCGCCGAGCACGCCAAAGTCGATCACGAGGGCGGTGCAGCCGCGCTGCTCAATTTCCGTTTTCAGGAACGCAAAATCCTGCCCTTTGGTATCCAACGCGCCAATCACGGCGATGGTTTTGGGCATGAGTGCCTCCTAATCAAGTGTCAGAAAGGTGTATTTATCCGGTAGGGGCAAGGGTTGAAACGACCGACACACAACCCCTCACCCCTTAGCCCCCTCTCCCACGCAAGCGGGGAGAGGAGGAAATCTGTCTCCCCTCCCCTCCCCGAATTCGGGGAGGGGCCGGGGGTGGGGTGAATGTGCAAAATGCCGATTCTGATATGACTTCGCGCCTTACCCCTACATCCGTGAGGTTGAATTTCTACAGACCGTACTGCACATCGACTGCGCGCCCGGTCTGCGCCGATTCGATAATCGCATCACAGATTACGGCGTTCTTGTAGCCATCGACAAAGTCCGCACCGTAGGGCGCAACTTCATGCTGACCGAGGATCGCGCCAAAAAAGTGGTGGAATTCGTGCACAAAGGTGTGCTCCCAGCCGATGATGTGCCCCTGCGGCCACCAGTTCGCCCAATACGGATGAAATGATTCGCTGACCAGCACATTGTGGAAGCCGCGCGTCTCTTTGGGTTCTTCGTTCGCCCAGAAGACCTTCAGTTCATTCATGTTTTCGAGGTTAAACTCAATCGAGCCGAGTTCACCGTTGATCTCGATACGGTTGAAGTTCTTGCGCCCCTGCGCAAAGCGCGACGCTTCGACCGTGCCGATCGCGCCATTTTCGAATTCCAGCAGCGAGATGAACGCATCGTCCACATCGATTTTGCCCATGCCGGAGCCATCCGCCAGCGGGCGTTCTTCGACGAACGTCTTGGTCATGCCCATGATGCGCTTCGGTTCACCGACGAGGAAACGCGCGAGGTCGAGGACATGCGCGCCCAGATCGCCGAGCGCGCCGCTGCCCGCCAGCGACTTGTCCAAACGCCAGATTTTCGGGAAATTCGGGTCGATGATCCACTCTTGCAGGTAGACCGCGCGGAAGTGGAAAATGCGCCCCAGTTTCCCGCTCTCGATCAACTGCTTGACCAGCGCAATCGCCGGAACAAAGCGGTAGTTGAAGGCCACCATATGCTTGACGCCCGCCTTTTGCACCGCGTCCAGCATGGTTTTGGCCTCCGCGGCGGTGCGCGCCAACGGTTTCTCGCAGAAGACATGCTTACCCGCCTGCGCCGCCGCGATGGTCGGCTCAGCATGGGCATCGTTTGGCCCGCCGTTGTCGAACATGTGCACATCGGGATCGGCGATCAGGTCACGCCAATCCGTGTAGTATTTCTGGTAGCCATAGCGTTTCGCCGCTTCGGCAGTGGCCGCCTCGTTACGTCCAGCAATTGCCACCAGCTTCGGGATGGCAATCGGCGGGTACATCATATACGGCAGCTTCTTGAAAGCATTGCTGTGCGCCTTGCCCATAAAAGCATAGCCAAGCATGCCGATTCCAATTTCGGGCGCTGTGCCTTCCGCCTTCGCGCCCGCCATCGTCACAAATCCGACTTGATCGCTCATCGTAGTCTCTACCCTTTACTTATCCGAGTCAAAGGCGGCGTCAAAGGCCACATTCGACGGCGCGAAATCGGTCTTGCGGATGTGATCAATCGCATCCTTAGCCCCGTGTTCGCGATCCATACCGCTGTCTTCCCATTCGACCGAGAGCGGGCCTTGATAGCCGATGCGGTTGAGCACGCGGATGATCTTCTCAAGGTTCATATCGCCATGCCCGGGGGAGACAAAATCCCACCCGCGCCGCGGATCGCCGAAGTTCAGGTGCGAGCCGAGGATGCTCGACCGCCCATTGAGATTGACCTTCGAGTCTTTGACGTGGACGTGATACATGCGATCCGGGAAGGCGAGGATGAACTCGGTCGGGTCAAACAGTTGGTGGATGAAATGGCTGGGGTCGAAGTTGAAGCCGAACGTCTTGCGATGGCCGAGTGCCGCCAGCGTCTTTTCCGCCGTGTAGATGTCGTAGGCGATTTCTGACGGGTGCGCTTCGAGCGCGTAGCGAATACCCTGCTCATCGAACGCATCCAGCACCGGATTCCAGCGGTCAGCGAATTCGCGGTAGCCCGCATCGATCATCGCGTCGGAAGTGGGGGGGAAACGGTAGATCATGTGCCACACCGGGCTGCCGGTAAAGCCATTGACCACGCTCACGCCCATCAATTTGGCGGCCAGTGCCGTGTTCGCGACTTCCTGCGCACAACGCGCTTTGACGCCTTCGGGATCACCATCGCCCCACAGACGGGGCGGCAGAATGCTCTTGTGGCGCTCGTCGATGTAGGCTTCCGCGACACACTGCCCCACCAGATGCGTGCTGATGGCGAAACACTTCAGCCCATGCTGTTCGAGAATGTCTTGGCGGCCGCGGATATAGGCATCATCAGAGAGTGCCTTGTCCACCTCAAAATGATCGCCCCAGCAGGCGAGTTCAAGACCGTCATAACCCATGGCAGCGATTTTCTGCGCAAGGACGGGAAGCGGTAAATCCGCCCATTGACCGGTAAATAACGTGACGGGTCTAGCCATTGTTAGGATCCTTTTCGCAACACTTTTGAAAAGCGGGGATGACTCCCCGCAAAAACCAGCTTATCCAGTTCGCTGCGCGACGCGCGGTGGCGGTGGTACTGACGCTGGCAGGAATACGCCGACCAGTTCGCGGACAGCAAAGAACATCAAGAGCGCCGGGAACACGTTCAAGATCACAAGAAACCAGCGATCCACATTATTAAACTGCGAAACTGTCGTGTCGGCAATTTCTGCTTTGCGCGCATCGTCATAGGTGTTCCACAACCGCTGCCGCACCCCGTACGGCTCGACCGGCTGATTCGTCGTGATGGCGCTGCTCGCCAGCACAAAGAGCACGATCAGGGCGACAACCGCCGCGATGATCTGCTGGATGGAGGTGATCGGCGGCAGCAGCGCATCTGCTTTGGCGCTCTTGGGCACCACATGACTCCACAAAATGAATAGCAGCGTCGAGGCCAGCACGAGCAGGAAACCGTAGCGGTAGCTGACGAAGAAGAAGGGCTGGAACAGGAAGATTACGCCGAACAAAATCCCGGCAATCGCCAGCAGTTCAACCGGACGATGGGCGCGATTTGGTAGTTTGCCATTGAAGCGCCGCGCCACCAGCGTGATCACCAGAATGTAGAGCAGCAGCACCATGATAAAGAAGGCGACAAACGGCACGGCGCGAATCAGCACGCCGTCGCGGGTGCGCTCATCCGTGATGCCCGCCGAAATCGAAGGGAACACCAGACCGATGATCAAGAACAGCAGCGCGAAGCCGCCCAAACGTTTGATTGGCGATAAGTACTTTTGCATGTTTAGCCCCATGAGCTCTGAGCCATTAGCCGTTAGCCCAAGCCTGATACCAGGTTTGGGCTAATCGCTAACGGCTAATCGCTACGTCAGTAACTGTTTCAGGAAAGTCACGCCATTTTGCGCCAGCGCATCCTGACTCGGCTCGAACGCCCGCCAGATCGCCGCCGCGCGCGCAATGCTCTTCACCTTGTTGGTGAACGATTCGATCACGACCGGGCCATCATAGTGGATCGCCTTGAGCGCTGCTGCGACTTCCGGCCACGTCACATTGCCCGACCCCGGCGCGCCGCGATCATTCTCGCAGGCGTGGAAATGCGCCAACCGCGACCCCGTCTGGCGGATCGCTGCACCGAGCGATTTCTCTTCTATATTCATGTGGAACGTATCGAGCATGATTTTGCAGGATGGGTGATCCACCCGATCCACGACTTCGATCACCTGAGTCGCCAGATTGATGAAGCTGGTCTCAAAGCGGTTGAGCGGTTCAATGCCCATCACCGCACCGCAGTCCGCCGCCACCTTTGAAAGATCGCGCAACTGCTGCACGAGCAGATCGACATCGTGGGCGCGTTCATCAGCGGTTTGCTGCCACACCCGCCCTACCGCCGAGTAGATCGGGCCAACGAGATTCGTCCCGCCGACGGTCTGCACGGCTTGCAAACAGTGGCGAATGTAGGCCGCGCCGTTCGCGCGGATGGCCGCATCGTCGTGAATCAGATCGCGATCTGGCCCCATCGCGGCGCACATACTCACGCCTAGGCCGTTATCGCGGATGATCTTGCCCGCTTCCAGATAATCGAAATCATTCAAACCTTCGATCGGCAGTTCGATCCAATCGAAGCCCATCCCTTTGACCTTCGGCGCAAGCGTGTGTAATTCCTGCGTCGTCAAGGGGGATGCCCATACCCACGTATTCACTCCAAAATGCATAGTAATTAACTCCTGCGTAAATGTAGGGACGCCATACATGGTGTCCGTATTTATTATTTTGAAAGTCTAGCGAACGCAATCATGCAGCCTAACTTCTGGATACGGTGGACAGACCCCACCCCCGACCCCTCCCCGAATTCAGGGAGGGGAGCCAGCAAAAACGCGTTTCTCTCCTCTCCCCGCTTGCGTGGGAGAGGGTTGGTGGTGAGGGATTATCCGGGTTCTTTCGTTAACTGCATAAGCGCGTCCTACACCAGCCGACTGCCGTGGACATCAAAGAAGTGCAGGCGTTCACGCGCCAGCATGAACGGCAGATCATCGCCGATGCGATAGTTCACCGTGCCGGGAACAACGCTCGTGAGCAGCTGTTCGCCGGACTGAATGTGGAGAATTGTCTCTACGCCCAGCGGTTCGGACAGCACGAGCTTACCGCGATAATCGCCGCTGCCCAGTTTCACGTCTTCCGGTCGAATGCCGACCAGCACTTCGGCGGGCGTGGCCTCCATCGGCGTCGGGACAGAGAGCGTACTGTGCACGATATTGAGCACGCCATTGGCGCGCTGCGCTGGCAGCAGGTTGATTTTCGGCGTGCCGACCAACTGCGCGACAAAGGTCGTCGCCGGGCGGTCATAGATGTCGTGCGGCGTGCCGACCTGCAAGATTTTGCCCGCGTCCAGCACCGCGATGCGATCCGCCATCGTCAGCGCCTCGATCTGATCGTGCGTGACGAACAGCGTGGTGCTGCCCTGAGTCTTTTGCAGATGCTTGAGTTCGACACGCAGCGACTCGCGCAGCTTGGCGTCGAGGTTGGAGAGCGGCTCATCCATCAGGAAGATCCGCGGGCTGCGCACAATGGCGCGCCCGATGGACACCCGCTGCATTTCGCCGCCGGAGAGCTTGGCGGTCTTCCGCTCGATCAGGTGGGTGATGCGCAGCTTTTCGGCCGCCTCCAGCACGCGCCGCCGGATTTCATCTTCTGGCGTCTTGCGCAGCGGCGAGCGCAGCGGAAACGCGAGATTGTCAAATACTGACATATTCGGGTAGAGGGAATACTGCTGGAACACAAACGCGGTGTCACGGTCGGCGGGCATCAACTCATTGATGTTCTCGCCGTCGAAGTAGACAGCGCCGGCATTCTGCTTCTCCAACCCGGCGATCACGCGGAGAGTTGTAGTTTTGCCCGCGCCTGTCGGGCCGAGCAGCACAAAGAATTCGCGGTCTTTGATCTGTAAGCTGATGTCATCCAGCGCGACGGTAGCGCCGAAGTGTTTGGTGATGTTTTCGAGCCGAATGTCGCTCATGGGGTTGTCCTCAAGGCGGCTTCGGTTTCCGGGTGGAAAAAGCGCACCATGTCCGGGTCGATGTCAAAACGCAGCGGCGTGCCGATCGGATAATCCAAGCCGCGACCCGCGCGCGCATGGACGATCAGGGCGTCGGCGATTTCGAGGTGCAGCATCGAATAGCCGCCGTGCAAATCGCTCGCGTACACGCTGGAGTGGAGCTGGCCTTCGTCGGTCACACGTACCGCCTCCGGTCGGAAACCGAGAATCGCTTTTCCACTAGCCGGCAGACTCTTTTCTAAGGTCGCGCGCCATTGATCCGGCACGCGATAGTTGTTCTCACCGGGCAGCGTGATCACCCCTTGCCGGTAATCCCCGCTGATCAGGTTCATGCCGGGGCTGCCAATAAAGCGCGCTACGAACAGGTTCGCCGGATCGTGATACACCTCGGCAGGCGTACCCATCTGCTGCACGACAGCGTTGGACATGATCACAATCCGGTCGCCCATCGCCATCGCTTCAACTTGATCGTGCGTCACGTAGACGGTGGTCGCACCTTGATCGATGTGCAGTTTCTTGATCTCCGCGCGCATCGATTCGCGGAATTCCGCGTCCAACGCGCCGAGCGGCTCATCCATCAGGAAGGCGGCCGGCTGACGCACCAACGCGCGCGCCAGCGATACCCGCTGTTGATCGCCACCGCTGAGCGAGCCGGGGCGCGCATCGAGGATGTGATCAATTTTGAGCAGCTTGGCCACACTCGCCACCTGCTTCTTGATCTCGGCATTGTTCACGCCCTGCGCCTGTAAGGGAAAGGCGATGTTTTCACGGGCGGTCATATGCGAGTACAGCGCGAAGAACTGGAAGACGAAGGCGATATCGCGCTGGCTGGGATGCAGCCAGGTCACATCGCGCCCATTGAACAGAATAGTCCCGTTCGTTACCGCTTCCAGACCGGAAATCATGCGGAGCGTGGTCGTCTTGCCGCAGCCCGACGGCCCCAGCAGCACGATGAACTCGCCGCTGTTGATCGTCATGTTGAGCGGCCGGACGGCGTAGCTCTCGCCGAATT
>CALKIA010000631.1 GCA_937988705.1 uncultured Chloroflexota bacterium
GTCTTCGGTCGAGCGCCAGAAGAAACTCCTCAAGGGGTTTAAGAAGATCCATTTGGAGCCTGGACAATCTACCTCGGTCACGCTCTCAGTCGACCTTGATGAACTCCAGTATTTCAGCAATGAGCAGCGGAAATGGATCTTAGAGGCCGGAAGCTACTCGTTCTATGTCGGTTCAAGCGCCGCTGAAGCTGCCTTACGGGTCAAGGAAATCGAACTCCCGTAGAGCCCAGCCTCTCGCCATTGAGGTGCTGCGCCAAAGTTGAGTCTGTCGGCGCAGCACCTCAATGGACACCACGGCTTGGAACCACACTAAAATGGTCGGCATAGGCGTCCGCACTTGCCGAGAGCGCTGCTCAAAATACTGGTTGCGGAAGTCAAAAACAATCACTATAATCTTTTCAATCGACAGTCAAGACGAGAATGTGGTTGTCGGTTGGCTTAAGAAGCTCACACGCTGGTCTTTCGGTATTTGGTCCGTTCTTGATGAGGGGCCACCAGAAGGCTGGTCACAGAAGTATGAATGCGGCGGATGGCTCCGCCATTTTTTTGGCAGTAAATTGAAAGCGCTTACAATTTGATGTGCAGCTTGAATATTGATTCGAAAAAGAAGCCTCGTATCACTATCAAAGATGTTGCGGACGCATCAGGTTTGTCATGCGCCACGGTCTCACGCGTATTGAGTGGCTACGAATTTGTAAAAGAGACCACACGCAAGCGTGTGCTGGAAGCCGTGGAACAACTGGGCTATGTTGCCAGTTTGCCGGCGCGCAGTTTGGCAGGTGGGCGGTCGCGGACTATCGGTCTCCTCGTGCCGAATCTCGATGTTGGTTATGTTGGCACAATCACGCAGGGCATCGATAAGGCTCTGTCGAGCGCCAACTGGGATCTGGTGTTGTATGCCAGTCACCACCAACTCAACAAAGAAACGTATTACGTTAACGCCATCGCGAACGGAATAACTGAAGGTCTGCTCCTGATCGCCCCCCAGTTTCCGTCGACTTATCTGGACACGCTGCGTGAGCGCGATTTCCCTTACGTGCTCATCGATCAGGCGGATCCCACTGAAAACAGCAGCATTGTTGAAGCGACCAACTATCAAGGCGCATACGAGGCGACCCAGTATTTATGCGAGCTGGGACACACACGGATCGCCTTCATCGTAGGCTCGCTCAACGTGTGGAGCGCTGTAGACCGGCTGCGCGGTTACAAAGCAGCCCTGGCAGATTGCAATATTCCCCTCAGGCAAGATCTGATCCTTGAGGGCGATTACCAGCAGCAAGGCGGCTACGAAGCAGTCAAGCAGGTATTGAACACCGTAGATCCTCCACCGACGGCCATTTTTGCATCAAACGATATCTCGGCTTTTGGCGCGATGGATGCTGCCCGCGAACATGGCTTCAGGATTCCTGAAGACATCTCGATTATTGGTTTTGATGATATTCCCCAGGCATCTCTCATCTACCCCAAATTGACGACGGTTCGCCAGCCGCTCGAACAAATGGGGCAAGTTGCCGCCCAGATGCTCGTGGAGCGTATCGAGGAGCGAAGCCGTCCGCCACAACGCGTTACCATGGCGACGCACCTGGTTATTCGCGATTCGTGTGCTCCGCGCCAATTCCAACCTGGCGAACGCAAAAAACCATTCAGGGAGACAGGAGGCAACCTATCGCCAACGAATTGAGACCCGTTCCGCACAGAAGACCGATTAGTTAGTTCGTTACGTAATATTCTCGAATACACGGAGGACAAAATGGCAGGTGAAATCAGCCGCCGCGAATTTCTCAAGACTCTCAGCACTGGCACTGGGGCTTTCTTACTCGGATCCACTGGCTTAATTCCCATCTCCGAATCGCTGCTCAAAACCGATACAGCGTTCGCCGCCCAGATCGGCACGTTCCCGCGCGAGGAGACCCTGATCGCCCGCATCTTGACCGGGCGTGTCGGCACACCCGACAACTTCAACCAGTGGGTGGGCTGGAAGTGGCAGGATCGCGGCATGCAGAACCTGGCCGACGAACCGCTCTGGTCCGTCGACTTTGCCACCGGTGAAATCATCAACGGTGTGGCCGCTGGCGACCCCACCTATAACGCCGACTTCACGACCCTCACCGTCCCGCTGCGCGAAGGCGTGGCCTGGTCGGACGGCACGCCGTTCACCGCTGCCGACGTGGTCTACACCGTCGAAACCCTGATGGCGTATGAGGGCTTCAACGCCCACACGTTCTTTGTCGACAACGTCGAGAGCGTAACCGCCGTAGATGAGTACACCGTCGAATTCGTGCTGAAGCAGGCCAACTCGCGCTTCCACACCACCTTCCTCGACCGCTGGGGTTGCACCCGCATTTTCCCCAAGCACATCTTTGAAACGCAGGAAGACCCGACGCTGTTCACCTTCAATCCCTACGTCGGCTGCGGCCCCTACAAGCTGCACAGCTTTGATCCGCAGGGCAGTTGGACGGCCTGGGAAAAGCGTGAAGACTGGGACAAGAGCCCGACCGGCATCATGTACGGCGAACCCCAGCCCCGCTATATCATCTACCAGTACTTTGCCGATGAAGGCGCGCAGATCCTCGCTCAGTTGACCCATCAACTGGATATCGTAGAACTCTCCGCCGATGGTCTCAAGGCGCTGTTGGCGCAGGCCGAAACCTCGCGTGCCTACCAGCCGACCTTCCCCTTCGTGGTCAACAACGACCCCGCTATCACGGGCATCGTCTTCAACACCGCCCGGCCTCCATTTGACAAGCTCGATGTCCGCTGGGCATTGACGCTGGCGATTGAGATCGTCGAATACACGAGCATCGCCGTCGACTCCTCGGGCACTCTGAGCCCCGTGCATATCCCGCATCTCGGACCGTACCCGGAACTGTACATCGGGCCGATGCAGGAATGGCTGAGCGAATTCACCATCGACATCGGCAACGGCGAGACCTTCGCGCCGTATGATCCCGATGCCGCGCAGCGCGTGGCCGATTATGCGCGCAGCCGTGGTTATGTCTTCCCCGAAGATGCTGAATTCACCACCAAGACCTTCGGGTATGGTTGGTACAAGTACGCCCCCGACATCGCCGAACGCCTGCTGGTGAACAATGGCTTCTCGCGCGGCGCGGACAACATGTGGCTGCTGCCTGATGGCACCCCGTGGCGCATTTCCTACATGACCGGCACCGTCCTGTCCAACCACGATGCGCGTAACGCCGTGGCGGCCGTGCAGCAGTGGCGGAAGTTCGGCATCGACGCTACCGTGTTCAACACGGAAAACGGCGCGGATCTCGGCTCCGTCGGCGACTTCGATGTGGAAACCGTCTGGCCGGGTCGTGAGCCCTGGGGCGCAGGTCCTGATCTCTATCGCGTGCTCGACGACTGGAATTCGGCCTACATCAAGCCGGTGGGCGAACGTGCCCAGAGCTCGTATCACTCGCGCTGGTCAACCCCGGAGATGGACGACATCATCCGCCGGCTGCGCGAGACGGATCCGTTCAACACCGAACAAGTCGTGGCCATTGGCATCGAAGGCCTTAAGGAAGCGGTCCGGAATATGCCCAGCGTTCCCACCTACGGCTACATCGGCTTCGTCGGCTGGGATGAGTCCTACTGGACCAACTGGCCCGGCAGCGAGAATCCCTATGCCGTGCCGTATTCGCACTGGCCGAACTTCAAGTACGTGACGCCGTTCCTGCGTCCGGCGGGTCAAGCCTAAGCTCGCTGCGCTTTACTGCAACTGCTTTGAAAACCTGCTCTGGGCGGGGTTCCCGTCCAGAGCAGGTGCTTTCAGGTCGCAGGCGGTTGCTACTTAGGAGGGTATAGAGTGTTGAGGGTAAGACCATGAATTTTGTGAAACGTTATCTCCTTCCCCGTTTGATTTCATACTTTTTGGTCATCTGGTTGGGTATCACGGTGGTTTTTTTCATCCCCCGACTTACCCCCAACGACCCTGTCATCCGCATGATTGACCAGATGCGGGCGCGCGGATCAACGCTGGAACCCGGCGCGATGGACGGCATCATCGAAGACTTGACCCGCATGTATGGTTTGGAAGGCTCGTGGCTTGACCAGTACGGGGATATGTGGGGACGGCTTGTCCGCGGCGATTTCGGGGTCTCGTTCTTCCAGTTTCCAACCCCGGTTAATCAGATCATTGGCAATGCGCTGCCCTGGACTCTGGGACTGCTGCTCTCCACCACCGCTATCACGTTCATCTTCGGCAACGTCATTGGCGGGATAGCCGGTTACTACACGCGCCGACGGTGGTCACGGGCGCTGGATGCCCTCGCCATGGTCATTCGCCCGCTCCCCTACTACATCTTCGCCTTCAGCCTGCTGCTGATATTCTCTTACCTCGTGCGTTGGTTCCCCATCACCGGCGGGTCGTCGCTCGGGGCGCTGCCGGAGTTCAGTTGGGACTACATCAAGGATGTGCTCTGGCATTCAACCCTGCCTGCGGCCTCGTTGGTGGTTTTGGGCGGCGTGGTCGTCTTCCAGACGATGAAACTGCTGGTGCAGAACGTGAATTCCGAAAGTTTCGTCCAATATGCCAAGTTGGGCGGCGTGACCGAAGACCGCATCGTGAGCAAGTACATCATCCGCAATGCGATGCTGCCGCAGATCACGGGTCTGGCGCTGTCGTTCGGGCAAATCTTCAGCGGCGCGCTGATTACCGAGATCGTGTTTGGCTACCCCGGAATCGGCATGCTGCTCTATCGCGCCATCCTCAATGGCGACTACAACCTGATCATGGGCATCACCGTGCTATCGATTGTCGGCATCACGACCGCCATCCTGTTGGTCGACTTGACTTACCCTTTTCTTGACCCCCGGATTCGGTACGTGTAGGGAAACTACTTCAATGAGACTTCTCAGAGATCTATTCAAAGATTTTCGGTTTACGTTCAGCTTTATCGTCCTATTGATCATCCTGTTCATGGCGTTGTTGTCGCTTTTCTCGCCCTACGACCCAACGCTCTGGTATGTCGTTCCGCGCGACTTACCGCCATCGCCCGCTTATCTTCTGGGAACCGATTCTAACGGGCAGGACATCTTCTGGCAGGCGACCTTTGCCGTGCGTAACTCGCTGGTGGTTTCCCTCATCTCCGGGCTGCTTTCCCGCGCCATAGCCATCTTGATCGGCATGGTCGCCGGCTATAAGGGTGGCACCCTCGACCGCGTACTCATGTTCTTGGGCGATAGTCTGCTGGTCATCCCGTTAGTTCTCATCTTCGTCATGTTGGCTATGATGGTGCGGCAAAACATGACGCTGGTGACGCTGGGGCTGATGCTGGCGGGTTTCGGTTGGGCGTGGGACGCCCGGTTGATCCGCTCCATGGTGTTGAGTCTGCGCGAACGCGAGTTCACCAAAACGGCGGTGCTCTCCGGCACGGGGACGATCAAACTGGTCCTGAAAGAATACATGCCTTTCACCATGCCCTTAATCTTCTCGACATTGATCAATAACATGTCTTGGGCGATTGGCATCGAAATGTTTCTGGCCATCCTCGGGCTCGTCAATCTCAACATCCCCACGTTGGGAACGATGTTGAACTGGGCGCTCCACTATCAGTCGATTCTCTTAGGACGCTGGTGGTGGATTCTGACCCCAGTCCTCTTATCCCTCTTTGTATTCATTGCCCTGTACTGGATGTCGGTGAGTGTGAGCGAATATCTCGACCCCCGCACCCGCATTCAACGAGTTGGAGCGTAGTAGGCATGGCAGACACGATCGCACAGAAACAGACCATCCTACGAACGCAAAATCTGCAAGCGTTCTATGTCTTGGAAATGCAAGGCGTTCAGAAGGTCGTCAAGGCCGTCAACGAGGTTCATCTGCAAATCCGCGAGAACGAAATCTACGGGATTGCGGGCGAAAGCGGCTGCGGCAAGACCACCCTGCTGAAAACGCTGTTCAACGATATTGTGCCGCCGCTGCGCCTCATGCACGGCAAGATCTACTATCGCATCAATTCGGTGGACGTGGATGTCACCGGGTTGAGCGCGGAAGAGAAGCGTCGGCTGCGGATGGAGTTCATCTCGTATATCCCGCAGGGATCGATGAGCGTGTTCAACCCGGTACAAAGAATCCGCGGGACGTTTGAGGATTTTATCGGCAGCCATATCAGCGGGAAAAACCGCGAAGAAATCTTTGAATTAACGTATCAGCGCGTCGTTGATCTCGGTTTGCCCAAAAATGTTCTGGATGTGTATCCGCACCAGCTCTCCGGCGGCATGCGGCAGCGCGTGACCATTGCGCTGGCCTCAGCGCTGAACCCGCGCATTATGATCGGCGATGAGCCGACCACCGCGCTGGATGTGGTGGTGCAGCGCGGCGTCATCCAGATGCTCACCGACATTCAGAAGTCGCTGAAGAACACGATCATTCTGGTCACCCATGATATGGGCGTACACGCCAACGTCTCGGATCGCATTGGCATCATGTACGCGGGCAAGATCGTAGAGGAAGGGACGACCGAGCAAATCTTTGCCGAACCGGCTCATCCTTATACGCGCTTCCTGATCAATTCCTTGCCGAAGTTTGGCGACAAGAGTGTGCGCGAGAGTGTGCCCGGCAGTCCCCCGTCGCTGGCTGACCTGCCGCAAGGCTGCCCATTCCATCCGCGCTGCCCCCATGTCAAAGATATTTGCCGCCAGCAGATGCCGGACTTTACTCAACTGGATGCTGACCAT
>CALKIA010000632.1 GCA_937988705.1 uncultured Chloroflexota bacterium
CTCCCTGAATTCGGGGAGGGGCGGGGGTGGGGTCGGAAAAGTAAGCGGCGAGCTGACATTCAGAAGGTAACCCCAATGAAACGACGGATCGGGCGCGTATTGCTCCTATCGATCAGCCTCCTACTCGTGCTGCTTCTGTGCAGCTTGCCAGTTTCCGCGCAAACCGATGCGCCCCAGGTGCAGCCCATCACGTTTGGGATGACCGTCGAAGCAACGGTCACCGAGAGTGCGGCCTTCGACTGGTGGCAGATCGAAGCAGCGGCGGGCGACCAGATCGACATCGAGATCGAGGCGTACGACGGCCTGGCGCCCGTGATCGGCGTGCTGAGTTCCGGTGGCACCCTGCTTGACCGCAGCGCGGACGGCCCGCCGAATGGCACACAGCGCTTGCGCTTCGAATTCCCTGAAACTGGAACGTTTATCATCGTGGCGGGGCGGGCGGGACTCGACGCGGGTACGACCACCGGACGCTATACCTTGCGCGTCCAGCGGGTCGGCGCCCCTGTGCCGATTGATCCGGCGTTTCAGGAAGTCACTTTCTTGTGTGAAGATCAGGAAGTCGTCACGCTGGCGACCGTCAGGTTTCACGCTGAACCGGGCGATATGTCGGGCTACCGCATCACGGTAATCGGCGTGGACGGTTTCGCGCCTGTGATCCGTTTTCTCTCCAGCGAACAGTCGACCGACGAGTGCGTGCTGCCGCACCCGGAAGATCGCGTGCAGGCCACGCTGAGCCTGCCGGATGGCACACAAATCGCCACCTCGCCCGCCAACTCGAATCAACTGGTCGTCAACCCGAGCATCGTCGAGTTAGGCGAAATCACGGTCATAATCGCCGGGGTGGATGGCAGCAGCGGCCAATACATCGCGCTGATCGAAGGCCTCGCCATCGCCGCAGGGAACGACACTGATCTGATCAACGTGCGTCTGGGGCCACTGCCCGCGCAAAGCACAACGCTCACCGCGTACATGGTGCAGACGACGGATCGCCTTGACCCGGTGGTGCTGTTCGACGAGCAGCAGTGCGACGACGCGGGCGGGCGGGGCTGCGAACAGGTCACGGCGGCGACGGGCACGGGTATTCGCTTTGAGGCCTATGGCAGCGTGCTTGGCGACCGCTTTGACGCGGGCGCGCTCATAGAAGATACGCAACCGCACATGCTCACGCTCAGCAGTTTTGCCAACCGCACCCGCGGCAGCTACGCGCTCATGCTTGTGGGCACACTACCGCCCCGCGCTTTTGCGAATTAGGAGGAGCAATCATGGAACTGGAGGCTTTTCGCCACTGGACACAGCGCCTCATCGACAACCTCAAGCAGGATGAGCGAGTGCTCGGTTTAGTCATCCTCGGGTCAGGCGCGGAAGTGCAGCGCACGCCCGATGCATGGTCGGATCACGACTTCTTCGTCATTACGCAGCCCGGTGTGCAGGAAGCCATGCGCACGAACCTTGCTTGGCTGCCCGACGCGGAACAGATTGTGCTGCGCCCGCGCGAAACCGAACACGGGCTGAAAGTGCTGTTCGCGGATGGGCATGTCATCGAATTTGCAGTGTTCGACTTGGAAGAAGTCCACCGCGCACGGGTTAACGATTACCGCGTGCTGTTCGAACCCGCCGACGGGTCGATCAGCGCGTTGGTGCGCGCATCCGAAGCGCGCGATGCGACCGCGCCGCCGTTCGATCACGGACGGGAAGCGGAACTGCTGCTCTCGCTGCTGGTCATCGGGGCGGGACGCGTCGCGCGGGGGGAAGTGTTGGTCGGGGCGCGCTTCATCAAGGATTTCGCGCTCTCGGCTTATCTGCGCCTGCTGGCGCATCAGGTGACGCCCGCGCCCGGGTCAGTGCCGGATAACCTCGACCCATTCCGGCGCGTTGAGCAGTGCTACCCGCAGATCGCGCCGCGCATCCATGCGCTGCTGCTGCTCCCGCCGCTGGCGGCTGCGGTCGCGCTGCTCGATTTGGCCGCCAGCACCGTGCATTCGCTGCCAGCGGTGGCGCTGCCGGTCGTGCGGAGCGAAATCGAGCGGGCGCAGCACTATAACGGATAGATGTTAATGCCTAACGCGGTGGCGCTGGCGACCATCAGCGGCGCGATCACCAATGCGGGGAGAAAATTGGCGATGCGTGGCTGTTTGATCTCCAGCAGCACGAGCGCCAGCCCGATCAACATTAGGCCGCCGACGCCCGTCATCTCGTTGATCATGGGCTCGGTCATAATCTGCCCGATCTGACTGCCGATCAAGGCCAGACCGCCCTGAATGACGAGCACGGTGATCACGCTGAAACCGACGCCGATTCCGAGACTGGAGGCGAACGCCAACGCTGTGAACCCGTCGAGGGTGCTCTTGATCGCCAACTGCTGAAAGCCGAGCGGCAGCCCCATGCCATCTTGCATCGAGCCGACGAACGTCAGCGGGCCGATGCAGAATACAAGGCTGGCGGTCACAAAGCCGTTGATGAAACGCACGCGATCTTTAGCATCCGACGTGTGCCCACCCGCGCGCGCTTGCAGCCATCCACCGAGGCGTTCAAATGCGAGGTCGAGGCGCAGCAGTTCCCCGATGATCGCGCCGATCACGAGGCTGAGCAGCGGGATGATGATGTTGCCGCTCACGCCCGCGTTGCTGATACCCACGTAGAAGGTCACCAGACCGATGCCAGTGATAACCGTTTGTTGAATGCGTTCCGGTAAGCGATTACCGATCAGCAGGCCGAGCGCCGTGCCGATCAGCACCGTAATGATATTGAGGATGGTTCCGCCCACGCTGTTCCTTTACTCGATGAATTCGTGACGCAGCAGTGAATATAGCAGCAAATCGTGGTAGTCGCCCCAGTCCCAGTACTGTTCGCGCAGCCGACCTTCAGGCTTGAAGCCGAGCTTTTCCAGCACGCGCATCGAGGCGGGGTTTTCGGCGCTCACATCGGCTTCGACGCGATGGAGCTTCATGTGGTCAAAACCAAAGCGGATGATCGCGCGCAGCGCCTCGGTCATGAGGCCTTGCCCCCACTGAGCGTGGGCGAGGTCATAGCCGACCGAGGCGCGCTCGTCTTTGCGAATCCAGTAGTTATAGCCGACCATGCCGATCACCCACGACGGATCATCTTTGAGCGTGATGCCCCAGCGCAGTTCATACAGATCGGGATAGTTCCACTTGATGTTGCGAATCAGTTCGCGGGCTTGTTGCACATCGGTATACGGCGCGCCGATGTTGTGGCGTGTCACCTCAATGTCGCCGCGAATCATGAACACCGCGTCCGCATCCGATTCCAGCATTTCCCGTAAAATCAGGCGCGGCGTTTCGATCGTCGGGAAGGTTTTGAAGTCGTAGTCGGGCGTCAACGTAAGCGGCGCTCCTTGCTGCCATTGCCGAGCCGTTCGCGGGTTGCGCCGACGGGTTTCCCGCCGATTTCCCCCTTCATCATCGCTTCGTAGAAGGCTTCATCGTAGCTGCGTGTGCGGACGACCACGGGCATGGGGACGGCGTGCCCCATGATGATCGCCTGCTGCTTGGTGTCCAGACGCGACAGCACTTCACGTAAGCCCGCCGCGCCGCTAATCCCGGTCAGCACGGCGTTGATGTCGCGCTCGTTGTCGAGCAGCGCCGTGACGCGTGTCCCCACCTGACTCAGCACTTCTTCGTCAATCCCACTCGGGCGCTGATCCACGATCAGCAGGGTGACGTTGTACTTGCGCATTTCACGCGCAATGATCCCAAACGTCGTCTGGCTGGCGATCTTCGGGTCAAGGAACTTGTGCGCTTCTTCAATCGTGATCAGGAGCTGCGGCGGTTCCATCGAGGAGTCGCCCATCGCACGCTCGACCTTATCGATATACAGGCTGTGAATACGCCGGGTGAGGTAGTTCGCCACCAGCATATAGGCTTCCAGCGAATTGCCGTAGCGCCCAAATTCCAGCACGACGCTGCGCCCGCCTTCCAGCAGATTGACGATTTGCGCGACGCTATCCCCCGGCGATTCGGTCACGAGGAACTGCCAGCGTTCAAACCGCTGCAAACGGCGCTGCAAGCCCACAAAGGTTCCTGACCGGATCGGCGTCGTCTGCTCAATCTCGTCGATATCTTCGCTGTTGGCGTTGATGGTGCGCTCGATCCAGCGGCTGCCCCAGCGCTTGGCAACAGTGCGCGCCGCGTCCAGCATGGCGTCGGTCAAGCCCATGGTTTCGCGCAGCGCTTCGATGTCTTCCGGCTCGATCTCGTCATAGCCGAGTTTGACTTCAAAATCGACCTTCGCATTCCGCTTCAACGACGATTCGGGGTCGAGCGTGCAGATGCTCACCTTGTCGTTGAACAACTGCTTCAAGCCCTTGACGCGCGGGCCGCCTTCGTTGGTCGCTTCCCAGCCGTAGTCATTGTGCATATCGAAGATCAGGTTGACCGCCGCGCCGCGCTGAATGATGCCCGCAATCAGCAGACGGGTGAGGAAACTCTTGCCCGTGCCGCTCTTGCCGAACACGCCAACCGAGCGTTCCACCAGTTTTTTCAGATTCAGGTTGATCTGCGTCTCTTCCAGTTCGAGCGGCGCGCCCACATTGAAGTTCATGCCCTCTTCTTCGCCAAAGACCGCATTTACATCCTCGACAGTCGCGTTCATCACCCGCATGAAGTGACCGGGGATCGTCTTAACGGGCTTAGGCTTGGGGTGACTTTCAGTATCGTCAATCGAGAGCATCGGCTGCGCGTGAATTTTGCCATACGCCGCTGTGCCGATGTAGATCGCTTCGAAAAATGGGTCGCTGATGTCCGGCGGCGCGTTTTGAATATCCGGGTTGCTGCTGTCCAACACCACGTCAGTGATCATGCAGAAGAAGCGCCGCTGATGCCCGTGGACGACGATATAGCGCCCAACCGCCAATTCTTCCACCGATTGCCCGCTGTCCAGCTTGATCACCAGCCCTTTGCTCAACGAGCCGCTGACGACGACGCCCAACCGCGCATCGCTGTCCAACAAGCTGACGCGCCCGGCTCTTGGGAACACTTGTTCTAAATCGATGGAATTATTCGAGAGGGACATATGGACACCAACCTATACAATTTAACCTGTTGGGGATGGTTGTATTATACCATGAAACAGCGCACAATGAGATGTAACTGAGTTCGTGAGGAGGTGGCATGAGCGCATTACCCCATAAGCGCTATGTGGAAATGACCGAAGAAGAGTATTTGGCATTTGAGCGTGCCAGCGAGTTCAAGCACGAATATCGCGGCGGCGTGGTCATCGATATGACGGGCGCAAGTCGTCGCCATAACTTGATTTGCCTTAGAACCGCGGCCATGCTCGATACTCAGCTTCGGGGTCGTCCGTGCGAAGTTTATGCGAACGATATGCGCGTCAAGGTGCGGCAAGCCAAGCTGTACACGTATCCTGACATCGTCGCCGTTTGCGGTGAACCCCGATTCGCTGATGACACCTTTGATATGCTCATCAACCCCACCCTCATCATCGAAGTCTTATCGTCCTCAACCGAAAGTTATGATCGGGGCGAAAAGTTCCAGCAGTATCGAAAACTCATTTCACTTCAAGACTATATCCTGATCAGCCAGAGTCAGCCGCATATCGAACGGTACACACGGCAGGAAGACGACAGTTGGCAGATGACTGAAGCCCAAGGCTTGGAGACATCCATCGAACTCACTTCGATTGCCTGCACCCTAAACCTCGCCGAAGTGTATGAGCGGATCGATTTCACCGATACAGCGCCTTAAGCTTCTCTCTTTCTCCTAGGTTATTGCGGAAATCCGTGTTGTCGCTGTACTGATCGATGCTGCCGCACAGCGTCTTGGCGGCAATCCGTTTGACCTCCGGATCGGTGATGGCGTTGACCAACGCTTCGGCGAAATGGTCGCCGTGAATGACGTGGAACGGCCGATTATGATACAACGAGACATCGGTCGCCAGCGGCTCGGTGAGGCGGAGCGCATTCTGCAGCTTCGCGACCGTTTCGTAAGCGTGACACAGATGCGCCTCGCGTTGATGCCAACCGTGCGCCGAAAGGGCACGGTGAAAAATCGGCGTCAGCGTTCTGGCACAGGCCAAGCGTGAAAATGCCGTGCCAAACCACTTCGGGTAAGGCGCGTAGACTTTCTCCATGAGGAAGCAGAGCAGCATCAGGTCGCGAACGAGACGCGCCGTGATCACCTGTGAACCGACTTCATCGCCGACTTCGCCGCAGCGCCCGACGAACGCCTCTTCCTGACTGATCCGCGTCCAGCCTGCCGCCAGTAGATACAGCCACACGTCGTGCGGGAAATAGGCCAACTGCTGCCGAACGCGCTCCACGTCACCGAGGCCGCTGTGCCACACGCCGCCTGCCGTGAGCACGCGCAGCCACTGCTGCGGGAACGTCAGCCAGTCCGCCACCTCAAGCGGGGCGTCGCCATCCCATTGCAGCGATTCTTGTAGAAAACCGCGCAGCGTATGGATCGTGTTGAAATGCGCGACCGCTCCGGCGATTCGACTCTCGTCAAAGTGCAGCACCCACGGTTCGCCCGCATCCGGCGTCATGCTGGTCGTATATCCGCGAAACTGGTGCGGCAGCCCATGTGTGAGCGCGTCATCAATCGCCTCAGCCCACCGCGCGCGATCCGCTTCGCTCAGAAACAACATGACTCGACAGCCCCAGTGATGATCCGTCGAGCGTTCCGTGTCAAAGCCTAAGACTTCCGACCCCGAACCGATCAGCGCGGCATCATAGCGCAGCTTCGGGAACTGGGCAGCTAAAATCGGCTGGACAGCCTCCAGATAGTACAAACGTGATAGCTCAAGACCTTGTATAAATTGCGCCATACGCCATCTTCTCTAAGAATCGGTATAATACACCGGTCTCCGTAATTAAACTGAGGAAATAGAATGTCGAACGAACGCTTGCAAGAACTGCGCGGGCAAGTTGACGTAATCAACATGCAGATTTTAGAACTCCTTTCAAAACGTGCCACTATCGTCACGGAAATTGGCAAGCTGCACACGTCGCTGGGCAACGAACATTACGATCCCGAACGCGAAGCCCACATGCTGCAAAGGTTGGAGCAAGCGAACACAGGGCCGTTCAGCAACGAGACGATCAAGGCGCTGTTCCGCGAAATCTTCCGCGCCTCGCTGGCGATGGAAGAGCAACAGGCCCGCGCGAAAATCCGTGTTCAGCGCAAGACTGCGGACGAACGCACGGTCATCACGCTGCCCAACGGCGCGGAATTCGGCAGCGGTACGTTCCAGGTGGTCGCCGGGCCGTGTGCGGTCGAAAGTTTTGAGCAGGTCGACGAAGTGGCGAAAGCGCTGGTGGCGCGTGGCGTCAAGCTGATGCGTGGTATGGCCTACAAGCCCCGCACTTCGCCCTACGAATTTCAGGGGTTAGGTGAACCCGGCTTGCAGATCGCGCGGCAGGTGGCGGACAAGTACGGCTTGGCGATTTGCAGCGAAATCATGGATCAGAGCCAGATCCCGATGTTCCTCGATTATGTCGACGTGCTGTGGGTGGGCGCACGCAATATGCAGAACAGCTTCCTGCTGCGCGCGCTCGGCAAGGTCGACAAACCGATCATCCTCAAGCGCGGCGCGGGCGCGACGCTCGAAGAATTCCTGTACTCGGCGGAATACATCGTGAGCAGCGGCAACCCGCAGGTCATGCTGATCGAGCGCGGCATCCGCACCTTCGAAAAGTGGACGCGCAACACGCTCGATATTGGCGGCGTGACGGTGCTCAAATTGGAGACGCATCTCCCGGTGATTGTCGACATTTCGCATTCGGCGGGCCGGCGCGACATCGCCAATCCGCTGGCGCGGGTGGCGCGGGCGAGCGGCGCAGACGCGCTCATGGTCGAAGTACACCCGAATCCCCCGGTGGCGATGAGCGATGCCAAGCAGCAGCTCACCATCCCCGAATTCAATTCGATGATGGATGAAGTCATGCACATGGCGTAAAACTGACTCCACCCCTCTCCCGGTTGGCGTGGGCTCAGGGGCGACAGTTCAATACGCAGCAGAATAATGTAGGGGAGGGGCTTGCCCCTCCCGTTAATGGGCGAGGCAGGCCGATAAGTGCGGAGCGTGAAGTTTTGCGGACGCGATAAATCGCGTCCCTACGAGAAAAACGGTCTTTGAGTAGGGACGCGCAACGGCGCGTCCGCTTGTACCCGCGCCCTACTTCTTGGTCGTGCTGTCGAGCAGCTGCCCGATCCCTAAGCCGTTGATGAACTGCTCCACGAAACCAAACGCCCCGAAGGTCATCACCAGCGTACACAGCACCGAGGCGAGAATAACGAGTACGATGAATAAGAAAATGCGATTCGCCCCTTGGGCGGTACGCTGAAGCACGGCTTCGCTCGGGTCGGTGGGGTTGAAGAACACCTCAACCATCGCCCCCGGCGGATACTGATCCACCGTCTTCTGCGCGGGGCTTGTCCAGCCGTAGCCGAGATCGCTGCCAAACCGAATCCGATTGCTCTGCAAGCGCTGACCATTCACCATGTATTCGTAAAACACCACCGCGTAATAAGCGGTCGATGTGCCGCGGCCACTGCGACTGCGGCGCGGCTCAATATAGGAGTTCAGCACCCGACCGGGAGTCGTTGGCCAGTTCTTGCTGGCGCGCACTTTCGCCCCGGCCCGCAGCACGATGATCAGGAAGACCAGCGCCACGATCACAAACGGAACCGCGACCAACAGTGAAATCCCCCCGCCCATCAAGTTCATATTCCTGAAAAGCTGATTGATGAAATCCATGTGATTTACCCCATGTATGGCTGCAAGTTTTACTATATAGAGATTTGTAAATTAGCGCTGGATTTCATATTACGAACACGATCATCAGGCGTTAATCTGGTACTGATGTCATAGTCAGAATGGGTTGTTAGGGTATAGTCATGAGCTAATTGGGGGAGAGTGCGCGATGGCCATTGAACTGTATTGGGACAACGACGAACGGACGGTCATGCTATGCGAAATTCGCGGCGACTGGACGTGGGAGCAGATGTACGAGACGCTCGGCAAGATCAAGAAGGTGACCGAAAAGGCCACCACGGTGATCGCCGCTATCATCGACATCAGCGACGGTGTCAGCATCCCCGGTGGCTCAATCCTCACCCCCGCCGCGTTTGAACACGCCAAGAATATGCTCAAAATGGGCGAGAGCGGCACTGGCCCCATGGTGATCGTCGGTGCAGGTTCCGTGATTAAGACGGCCTACAAAATGTTTACGGGTATGGCGCAGGGCAAAGCGTTGAGCAAGATCGCCTTCGCCGATACGACCGAGCAGGCGCGCGCCCACCTCGCCGAGTACTACGCCAAGCGCGTCAGTGCGTAAAATCAAAAAACTCAACCACAGAGAGAGCAGAGGCGAAGTCCTAGTATTCCTCTGTGCTCTTTGCGTTCTCTGCGCTGCAACCTTTTAATCCACCACATCCGAGTTGGCCGCGATAATCGCTTCGGCAACTTGCCAAACCTCGGCAATATACGCTTCCGTCGACTTGTGCTTCCGGTGGATCTCGTCCAGTGACGTGAGGCCAAGCACGCTGATCAACTGCTGATAGGTCGGCGCTTCTTGAACCTGCATGTCTGGCGGCGCATCATTGACGATGGCCTTATGGCACCACATGTGAAAAAACGCGATCCAGAACATAGCTTCGCGGTGGCGTCCCGCTTCGATCATCGCGCCCACGCGATCGACCATGCCCGGACGGGCGCTGTCGCTGATCGATGTCGAACCCCAGAATGGCGTTTTGACAAGCACTTTCGCGCTGTCAAAGGCGCTCACATACGCGCGGAACAGGGCTTCCACCTGCGCGCGGCTCATGTTGACGCTGCCCACCTGCGTGAGCATCCGTTCTAGAAACGCCGAGTAACCATACTTCTCCAAAACCTCGGCGGTGACTAACCACGATTTCACAACCGTCGGATTGCGCAGATCGGCCACCATCAGCATGTGGTTGACAATGCCTACCGAGTACAACCACCAGAAGGCTTGATCGTGAAACGGATCGGCGGTGTTCAGCCAATTGAGGCTGTTCAACGCATAATCACGCGCCTGCTGAGTGCGTTTGACCACCCACTCGCGCTTGGCAAAATCCCGCTGTACCACCGCCTGGATCTCCGTGAGGAAACCGGCGGGATCGGCGAGGACATTGGGCGTGGTGAAATGTTTGGACAGATAGTAGGTGGTGAGAACCTTAGCCGGAGAGTCGATGGCGCTGCGTAGGATATAGGATGATTCGACGACGAGTTGCGCGTATTCAGCTTTGACATACGAGGTGGGAAGTTCCGGTACATCGAGCACAATCTTGACATCAATGTCTGAGCTGGGCGGCAAAGGGTCATCATCAGCGAGGAAATTAGTCGATCCGGCTATGAACGCGCCGCAAAAGCCGGGCAGCTGACTGACTTCATCGGCCACCCATTGACGCACAAGGTCGTTTGCTTCCTTGATCAGCATGAGTGTATCCTTTTTGATCGCGGCAAGAAATCTAAGTTATAACGATTTTACCTCGTACAATCTTTCCGGGGTTGCCTAACCTCATTTTATCACTCTGCGCTCAACTGCTTTTCGCTCTCGTGCAGGTACGCGAGCAGCTGTTCACGCGCGGATTCCACCATGCGCGCTTCAATCTGTTCAAGCGTACTGTGCGGAATGTGCGCCCAGAGTTCGCGCTCAGCCCGTTCGTGATCGAGCATCAGCGCGCGCAGTTCGTCCGCCGTCAGACTGACGCGTGGCGCGATGATGTCAAAGGTTTTGCTGTAGCCGTTGGGCTTGACCTGCTCGTACATCAGGTCACCCCACGCGCGCAGCACCGGCGGCGGCAGGAACGGCAGCCAATCGCCCGGCGTCGCTTCGTGCATCGCCGACCACGACCGCTCATCCAGCAAGCCGAGGTCACGCTCATCCATGCCGATCAACATGACGTGCAGCATCAAAAACCGCTGCTGACGATCACCCCATTGGCCGTTGGCGAAGTACACGCTGAGCATGTCCATCGTCCATACTTCATCCAACGTCAGATGAAAGACGTAGCCCGCCAGAAACGCCCGGTGATCGGCGTCGGCGGCGTTCCAGAGCGTCGGGTAGCGTTCGAACAGCACGCGCCACGGCGTCACCGTGATCGGGTGGTCGTAGGTGTAAAAATGCGTCTCGTCGCGGCGCAGCTTGGCGAGAAAATGCCCATCAGCAACAACGCTGCCGAGCAGATAAGCCCGCTGGTGCTCGTTGAGAAACTGCCGCGTCGCTTCGGGAATCAGTGGGTCGGTGAGCGCGGCTTGGGCGGCGTATAAGTGGGTAAACGGTGTGGGCATACGACCTTACCAGATGGGTTTAATCAACACGGGTTCGTCAGGGCAAGGCACACCTTACCCCGACGGCGGAAACACTGTCGTAGGGGCAGACCTATGTGTCTGCCCGTCAGCGGGCGCACACGCAGGTGCGCCCCTACACCAACGGTGTCTGTCACTCACGGACTCGGTTCGGAACAGCTCGGCAGTTCCGACGAATTGCGCGTCCAATCCCGCCCATAGAATTCGAGATACTCGGACAGGTGCGCGCGCCAGTATTCGTCATCGTGCGCGCCGACCGGGTGAATCACGTAGGTATGCGCGATGCCCCGCGAACTGAGCCGACTTGAGAACAATTGGAGTTCCGTCCCAGCGGGATCAGCTGCACCATTGTCGATGTACATGGCGAGATTCGCTTCGGTCAGGAACGGTGTGTTGAGTGCCAGTTCCAGCGGGTTGAAGGCGGGCGGCGCATTGGTCGCATCAAATGAGGCACTGTGACCGCCCACGCGCCCGAAAACATCTGGGTGGCGCATGGCGATGCTGTACGCCCAGAAACCGCCGCGCGAGATACCGCCGATCCCACGCCGATCGCGCGTGTTCACCGTGCAAAAATCGCGCTCCACCGCCGGGAGGAGTTCATCCATCACCACAGTTTCATACGAGGGATCGGGTAGGAAGCTGTTCTCTGCGCCGATTGCGCCGTAGTCCGGCAGGACGAGAATCATGGGCGGCAGTGCATTGAGCCGAATCCCCTGATCCATCGCTTCGACCACGCCGAGATCCGTCCATTCGGTTTGATCCTGCTGCAAGCCATGCAGCAGATACACGACCGGGTAACGTTTGCCCGTGTCGAGGTAGCACGGCGGCATGTAAACCTGATAGGGTAAATTCTCGCCCGCGGTCGCGCTGCGGAACTCGTCGAACGCGATCAACTGCCCGCCTTCCTGAGTACAGGGGAGCGCGGTGGGCGGCGGCGTGTTGGTCGGCGTCTCCGTAGGCGGCGGCGTCTCTGTGGGCGGACGGGTCGCGGTGGGGATCGGCGTCAGCGACGCTTCGGGCGTCACGATGAGCACCTGCGGCGTCGGTGTGGGGATCGGCGCGAGTGGATCACAGGCGACAATTAGGAGCAGTACGAGTAGAATAAGCAGGTATCGTGTCATGGTTTGATTATACCGAAAGGCCCTTGATGACGCTTGATATTCGCGCTTTTTTGTTTGACTTGGACGGCGTGATCACGGACACCGCCGAATTCCATTATCTGTCGTGGCAACGCCTGTGTGAAGAAGAAACCATCCCGTTCACGCGTGAGGATAACGAGCAGCTGCGCGGCGTATCGCGGCGTGAAAGTCTCAACCGCATTTTGAAGGGTCGCCCGATTGACGAAGCCGTAGCGCAGGCGTGGATGGATCGTAAACAGGGCTACTACCTGCAATATCTGGACACACTATCGCCGAGTAACTTGCTGCCTGGCGTGCGCGATCTGCTGATCGAGGCGAAGGGTCTGGGGATCAAGCTGGCGGTCGCATCGGCGAGCAAAAATGCCAAGCCGGCGCTCGAAAAGCTGAACGTGATCGATTTATTCGACGGAATTGGCGATGGCTACAGCGTCGTCCACACCAAACCCGCGCCCGATCTGTTCATCTGGACAGCGGGACGGCTCGACGTGACGCCGACGCAGGGGATTGTATTTGAGGACGCTGAAGCGGGCATTGATGCCGCGCTCAAGGGTGGCTTCTGGACGATCGGCCTCGGCACGGCGGATGTCAGCCGCGCGCATGTGCGTTTGCCCAATCTAGTCGGCGCGCGCGTCGCCGATCTGCTGGCGAAGATCGCTAGTCCGGCGGGGACGGTGTAAACACCAACCGAACTTCAAGAACATCTGTACTAATGGACAGCTTGCGACGGAACTGTTCAATCGGCTAGATTACATTTGTAAACTGGCTGAAAGGTCGATGGCTCATGAGCAAGGTTGGGGTTCGCTATATCGTCGCGGACGTGGACGAGGCAATCGCCTTCTACACGGAATGGCTCGGATTCCAGGTTGATATGCATCCAGCGCCCGGTTTTGCGCGTCTGTCACGGGGGAACTTACAGCTCTTGCTCAACCGCCCCGGTGCCGGTGGGGCTGGTCAGGCGATGCCAGAGGGTCAGGTTCCGAGTCCGGGTGGCTGGAATCGCATCCAACTGGAGGTCGAGGACTTAGAAGCCATCGTCGAACAGCTCAAAGCGACGGGCGCTAAGTTCCGGAACGAGATCGTGATCGGGAACGGGGGTAAACAAATCCTGCTCAACGATCCATCGGGCAATCCGATTGAGTTATTCCAGCCGCATAGCTGACAATTTCAGCCGTTTACTGGGTTACCGAGCGGTTAACCCGTCACCGCCCCGCATGACTCGCGCGCGACGAGGCGCGGCGGTAACAGGATGT
>CALKIA010000633.1 GCA_937988705.1 uncultured Chloroflexota bacterium
TGCTCTGTGCGGGCGACGAGGCGCGCCACGGGGAGCGGTTCGCTGCGACCTTTCACCTGCATGGGCGTGAGCGGATCGGTGATGAATTCAGCCTCGACCGCGCGCTGCACGCGGTCGGTGATGAGAATGGTGCCTGACGGTGCGTTGGTCATCAGTCGGGCGGCGAGATTGACCGCATCGCCAATGACGCTGTACACACGGCGCGTCGTACCGCCATAGGCACCCGTCCGCGTGATGCCCTGGGCGATGCCGATGCGCACCGAATGGATGTAGCTCAACTCGATAGGCAGCTTGCGCAGTTCCAGCGCTGCCGAGGCCGCGCGGATCGCGTTGTTCTCGTGGGCGGTTGGCGCACCGAAGGCCGCGTAAAAGTGACTGCCTTTGTCCGCCGCCGTCACTTGCAGCAGCGTGCCATCATAGCGCGTCAAAATCGACTGCACCCAACGCATATAGGCATCGAGCTTGTGCTCGGCGTCCGCATCAACATCATAGTCGATACCGGTGAACGAGGCGAAGAGGGCGACGGTCGGGCGCAGTTCAGTGAGCAAAGCATCAGCACGCTGGTACAGCGCCGGAATGATCCACGAGCGGATTTGCTCCTGGGTGAGCGCGTCGGGCGCAAGTTCGGCCCACGGCGTTGGCTCGGCGGCGGTGGTCAATGAGCGGATGATGGCGAAGCGGTAGGTGCTGTCCTCGTGCTGGCGCCATTCGGTGATTTCGCAGGTTTGGAACAGCACGTTGGCCGTCGCTTCATCGATCACGATTTCGCCGCTGGCGGCATGGCGTTCGCCCTGTGCCATCCGGTTAAGCGTTTCGCCGGCCAGCACGTCGAGGCGCAGCACGCCGGGATCACCGACCAGAAAGCGCTGCACTTTGCCACTGGCGATGGCCACTTTAAGCGAAAGACACGCTGTCTCGCCGTTGGGCAGGCGCACCTCAGCGAAGGCCTGCATGGCGTTTTGCATCCGGAAGGCGCAGGTGAGCGCCCGCCGCGCCGTGTCACGCAGGGGGTGCTCGTCGCTGGCGAACCAGCAGGTGATGGCATCACCGTTGAAATTGGTGATTGTGCCGCCCAGCAGGTCGACCTGCCGGATGAGCGCGTCGTAGACGTGATTGAGCTGGCGCGTGAGTTCTTCCGCGCCGAGGCGCGCGCCCAACGTCCGGGTGAGGGCTTCGGTCAGCGGGGTAAAACCAGAAATATCGGCAAACAGGACGGCCCCGGCGGCGCTGGCTGGAATCGGGAGGCCGCGCGCAAGACTGTGCCGCCGATCAATCGGGAGGAAACTTAGGAGCGAATCAAGCTGCACGGATCTGTCCTTCACACGTGGTCAAGGGGTGGACACACGTCCGCCCGTGACCTGCACCACGACGATCGTCACATCGTCCTGCTGGCGTTCGCCCTCGACAAACACTGCCATGTCTTGGAGCGTGGATGACACCAACTCGTTCGCGCTCACGTGTTGGCGGGCGTGTTGTTCGACGGCGTTCTGCGCTGTTTCGAAGCCGAACATCTCACGGCGCGGGTTGAGGGCTTCGACCAGACCATCCGTATAGATGAAGAGGGCGTCGCCGGGGACAAGCTGAATTTCCCGGTCGCTATACTCGCATTCCAGTATGAGACCGAGCGGCATGCCGTAGTTTTCCAGTTCTGTGATGTGCGCGTCGTGCCACCAGAAGGGGTGCGGATGTCCGGCGCTGGCGTAGCACAAGGTCTGCGCGTGCGGGTCGTACACTCCGTAGAACAGGGTGACAAACAGGCCGCTCGGAATCGTCGCGACGATGACTTCGTTGACTTTCCGCAAGACTTCGGCGGGCGAAGCGGTGCGTTCAGCTTCGGCGCGCAGCGCGGCGCGGGTCGCGGACATGACGAGCGCGGATGGCATGCCTTTGCCGGCGACATCGCACACGACGATCGCCACCTGATCCCCCTGCGTACGATCAACGAAAAATATGTCGTAAAAGTCGCCGCTGGCTTCGTACGCCGGCTGTGAGTAGGCCGCGAGGTCGAGGCCTGGGACTTCGGGGAGCTGCTTGGGCAGCATGGCGATCTGCACTTTACGGGCGAGATCCAGTTCGCGGCGCAAGCGTTCCCCTTCGTTGGATTCGAGTTCACGCAGGCGTTTCAACTGGCGTAAGTCCTGTTCACGCAGGATCGACACCAGCAGAATCAAGAGGGTGACCGCCAGACCCGACCCCCACACAAAGCCAAAAGTGACGGGCTGCACACCTTGCACAATCGCCATGACTGCCATGAGCCCCAGCGCCAGACTGGCGGCCTGAATTGTCGCCCGGACATTGAGCAGAATGGCGGCGATCAATACGGCGACCACATAGGCCGAGGTCAGGCTGACGCTCACGCCGCGATAGATCAGGATTAGCCCGGTGATGAAGGCAATGATGGCGATCAATGTGATCCATGCGCCGAGGGTGTAGCGGCGGGTGAGGCTGAACCGGTAGCCCAACCACGCACTGGTCGCCGTCAGCGCGATCAACCCTGTGCCGACCGGGCCGAGTGAGACGGTCGGATCGGGAAAGGCGATGGACGTGATGACGCTGATGATCGCCGCCAACCCCAGAATGCCCGCCAGCGCCAGCGCCAGACTGGCCAGAAGCCGCGCCATCCGGTTCTGTTCCGGATCCGTGACCGACGGATGCGGATGGGTCAAGCGCAGATACTGCTGACGCCAACGCGTCAGCCGCGAGATGCTGGTAGTCGAAGTCATGCGGCAGCCTGAAGATGCATTGGGATGTTGATCCTATGCTATGACACGCGCATTATAACCTGAAACCGTAAAACCGATGCACCGTTAAGCTTGGATTTGCCCGGATCTGCGGATAATATGAGAATAACCCGTAATCCTGAAGTGAGATGAAAGGCGTTTCCGTGCAGCCAGCCACAGCATCACGTCCCATTCCGCGTGCGAAATCTCTACCCTATTTAGGGATAGCACTGGATCTGCGCATCGATCCCCTCCGGTATTTCTTGCGGCTGTATCAGGAACTTGGCCCCATTTTTCAGATCACGTTACTCGGTCGCCCCATCATCGTCATGGCGGGCCTTGAGGCGAATCGCTTCCTCGCGCAGAAAGGCGAGGAGTATTTTACGAGTGAGCCGTTGTTCGGCGGTTTGGCGCGCGAAATGGGTTCTGATGCCTTCTTGGTCGCGCTGGACGGTGTGCCGCACCGGCATCAGCGTAAAATCCAGCAGCGCGGCTACTCCCGCGAAACGATGCAGAGTAATCTCGGCGTGGTCAAAGCGATCACGCACGGTTATATCGAGCAGTGGGCAGCCGGGCAGGAACTGCCCATCTTCCCGACCATGCAGCGGATCGTCACCGATCAGCTCGGTATGTTGACGGGCGGGCGGGTGTGTGGCGATTTATTCAATGATTTGTGGGCGCTGCTTAATACCAACATGAAAGTGCACGTCCTCAAAACGCATCCGGGTTTCTTTCTCAAACTGCCGGCGTATGGGCGTTCAAAAAAGCGTGTCTTCGCTTTCTGCCGGGAGGTGATGGAATGGCATCGCGCGCATCCGCCGGTGGATCGCGAACCACGGCTCGTCGACGATCTGGTCGCGGGGTTGGATGAGAACGGGCAACCATATTCGGATGCCATGATCCTGAGCGGCATTGCGGGGGCGTATTTCGCGGGGATGGATACCGTCGCGGCGACGATGAGCTTTATGCTCTATGCGGTGTTGAAAACGCCGGGCCTGCGCGAGCGGCTGGTGGCGGAAGTCGATGCCGTCTGGGAGAGCGATTCTGGTCTGACGCCCGCGGCACTGCGTAAGATGGACGTTTTGCACAGCACGGCGCTCGAAACGCTGCGCTTATACCCGATTGCACCCTTCACGCCGCGCACCTCCATGAAAGACTTTGAATTCGAAGGCCATTATATTCCGGCGGGCACCGAGGTGTATGTGGCCAATGCGCTGACGCATTTGCTGCCGGAATACTATCCGAATCCCGAAGTGTTCGATATAGATCGCTATGCGCGACCGGATCAACCCAAAACGCCGCAGGCTTTCGCGCCGTTCTCGTTGGGCGCGCACACCTGCCTCGGTGCAGGCGCGGCCGAAGTGCAGATCATGACGCTGATCGCCACGCTGCTGCGCACGGCGAACCTGTCTTTGGCGCAGCCCGAAGACGTGACGATCTTCGCGAATCCGCTGCCGAATCCCGGTCGCGACTTCGCGTTCCGGTTCGATGGGCCGCGCAAGCCGCTGTAATGACTTTTCGTGTGTGGGGCAAAGCAGGCCGGTAGGTGCGGAGAATAACGTGACGCCGAGTTTTAGTCTCAGTTTCTGGGTTTTGCGGACGCGATAAATCGCGTCCCTGCGAGAAAAACTGTTCTTGTGTAGGGACGCCATTCATGGCGTCCGCTGTTCCCAAGTGGACTTCACGCTATTCTTCCGAGTCTCGGCCTATGGCATCAATTTAACGACAACCCCACCCCCGGCCTGTCAGGGGTAGGTTTTTAATGGTAGGGACGAGGCATGCCTCGTCCTCCTTTGCCAGCATGGCCGTCACCGCATCCC
>CALKIA010000634.1 GCA_937988705.1 uncultured Chloroflexota bacterium
GATCGCCGTCTGCGGCAGATACTCCAGCGCGGCGATTCCGGCAGTCATGGTCATGTTGTTGCCGTTGAAGGTGCCCGTGTGCATGATGAACTGCGGGTGCCGCGGGTTGAAGTGGTTCATGATCTCGCGCTTGCCGCCAAACGCGCCCACCGGGAAACCGCCGCCGATGATTTTACCCAGCGCGGTCAGGTCGGGCTGGACACCTTCCACGGTTTGCATGCCGCCCGAATGCAGACGAAAGGTGACAATTTCGTCAAAAATCAGCAGTACGCCAAATTGGTCGCACAACTGGCGGACGCCGGCGAGATAGCCCGGCTGCGGCGGCACCATGCCGCCCGAGTTAGGGATCGGCTCGATGATCACCGCTGCGATCACATCGGCGTGCTGCGCGAGAATCGACTCCAACCCGCCCAGGTCATTGAATGGTGCGACCATGATCTCATTGAGCACCGACGCCGGAACGCCCCGCCCCTCGACATGCGCCGTGGGGAGACGGTCGGTGCTGGTATCCGGCCAGATATTGACCTCAACGTAATCATGCGACCCATGATAGCCGCCATCGATCTTGACGATGACGTTTTTTCCGGTGAAGGCGCGCGCCGCGCGCAGCGCCATCATCGTCGCTTCCGTGCCGGAATTCGTGAAGCGCACGAGGTCGATGCTAGGCACGCGCTCCGTGATCATCCGCGCCAGTTCAATCTGTGGCTCAGCCGCCGCGCCAAACACCGTCCCGCGCATGACCTGATCTGCCGCCACTTCGACGACCGCCGGGTGCGCGTGACCATGGATCAGCGAGGTGTAGTTGTTGAGGAAGTCGATGTACTCTTGGCCGTCGGCATCTATCAGGGTACAGCCCTGCCCCCGGCTCATGTAAGTGGGATACGGGGCGTAATAGGTGGCGATGCGCGTATCACCGCCGGGGAGATATTGCTGAGCTTCCTCGTCACGCCGCCGGGATGACGCCGTGCGCGCCTCGTAACGCTGGTAAATGGCCTCTGCGACACTCTGTGCGTTCAATGTCCTTGCCTCTTTATTCTCGTCGCCGCGACGATTAGCTCAGCGGGGGTTTCTGATAGCCGCCGAGAGTCCGTTCCAGATAAGCGGTCGCCGCCAGCACCACATCTTCCCGCCACGGGCGCGCCGCCACCTGCACCCCAATGGGCAGCCCTTCGGGAGATGTGCCGCCGCGTACTGTTGCCGCCGGGTAGCCCGTCAGGTTGTACAGCGAGCAGTAGGTGAATGATTGCATGATGGTCGAGTTCGTCAGCGACGACCGATGCGGCATGGCCGGGATCGACGTCGTCGGCGAAACGATGATGTCGTAGTCGCGCATGTACGCCAGCATCGCTGCTTTGAATTGATCCCATTCCTCGGTCAAATCGAGGAAGGTCGCGGCGGTCAGATCATCATACTGCTCCAACAGGGGCAGCATGTGGGTGTAAAAATCGCTCACCTCGGTCGTGCCCAACGCCTGTAACCCGGCGCGCGCTGACTTGGCGCCTGAAGCCGCAGATAAGCGCAGGTACAGATCAAGCGACTTGGCGACATTCGGCGGCGGTGCTTCGGTGACCTGCTGCACGCCCAGGTCGGTGAAAGCCGCGGCCGCTTGGCGCACCATCGCGACGATTTCCGGGGTACACGAGACGATCCCATTATCGGTGTAATAGGCGACGCGCAGCGCTTTGAGGTCGACTTCGGCGGGATCGCGCAGCGGCATGGGCACGAGGTGCGGATCGTAGCCATCCTCACCCGCCAGAATGCGCATACCCAGCACCAGGTCTTCAACGTAGCGCGCCATCGGTCCGTTTTGCGACTTAAAGGCCAGCGCGCCGCTGGGTGGCAGCAGCAGGCCCGTACGGGGAATACGGCCGGTCGTCATTTTCAACCCGGCGATGCCGCAGTAATGGGCGGGTTCGCGGATGCTGCCGCCGCTGTCGCCGCCGACGCCGAGCGGCGAACCACCCGCGGCAATGATGGCCGATTCGCCACCGCTGCTCCCACCGGGGAAGCGCTCCAGATCGTAGGGGTTGTTCGTGCGCCCATAGATCAGATTATCGGTTTCGATGGCGACGCCGAACTCCGGCATGTTGGTCAGGCCGAGCGCCACCCCGCCCGCGCCGCGTAGCCGTGCGACGATGGTGCAGTCGTGCTGCATGACATTCTTGGCTAACCCCAGTGTGCCAAACGTGCTAATCAGCCCGGTGATCGCCATGTAGTCTTTGACCGTGAAGGGCACACCATGCAGCGGGCCGACGATTTCGCCGCGCGCCTGCTTAGCGTCCAACGCCCGCGCTTCTTCCAACGCCTGTTCCGGTCGGAACTGCACAATCGCATTGAGGACGGGGTTAACTCGCTCGATGTGCGCGATATGGGCGCTGACCACCTCAAACGACGACACTTCACCCGCGCGAATGAGGCGGGCTAAATGCGTAGCGGACGCAAACGTGAGATCAGTCATGCTGAGTAGGCCTTCCTGTGCAGCGGCGCACCACTAGTCGTCAGTGTCTACAAAGGTATTGAAGCGCTCGAACATCTGGTTGGCGACGTTGATATCTTCGCGTTGGCTGCTGGCGTGATGCAGCAGCAGTGAGGCGCAGAGGGCATTCAGCAGCGTAGAGGGCACCACCGAATTGCCATAAAACCAGAGTTTGGGGGGCACGACGAGCGATAGATCGGCTCGTTTGGCAGCGGGCGACAACAGGCTGTCGGTGAGCGCGATAACCACCGCCCCCGCTTCGCGCGCCTGCTCCATACATTGCAGCGTAGCCCGCGCATAGCGGGTGTTGGAGATGGCGAACAGCACATCCCCCGCCGCAATGCTGCTCAGATCACGGGTAAAGGCCGTCGTCTCCGGTTCGAGCAGTAAACATCCCTTACGGATCAACGTGAGCGGGTAATACAGGTTCAGGGCGAGCGACTTGGAGAGATACAGGCCGATGATGCCAATCTGCGTTGCACCAACGAGGAGCTGCACCGCCCGTTCAAAATCTTCGTTCCGAATGATATCTGGCAGGGCTTGCAGCTTTTCCGCCTCAATCGCGACCATCCGCTGCAGCACTGATTCGCCATTTGCGCCCGTCCCCATCAGCGACAGCAGTTGATGCGAACCGATATCCGGTGCATTCAGCCCGCCATACTGGCGCGAGAAATGCTGCTGGAGTGCCGTTTGCAGCTCGGAAAAGCCCGCAAAACCGACAGCCTGCGCCGTGCGAATCACCGTTGACCGGTTCACATCCACATGTTCAGCGATTTGCGACGAGGACATATAAATGGCTTCGACTCCATGGGTCAGCAAAAACTCAATGACGGCGCGCTGGCTGTCACTGAGGCTGTCGTGCATCGAACGGAGATGCTCAACAATATCCGTTGGCTGCTGCTTATCATTCATACCCTGCCTCGCATACTAACGAATTATGCCGAATGAACAAAAATTATGCAACAGTTTGATGCAGAATGCTATTGCGATGCATCAAATTGGTGCTAACATAGATGACGTAGGTCTTTGCGCATTATCCTGAATCTGATTTATGCCTTGCCCGTCCTCTAGGCGTACGTCAGTGTATGGATCAAGCGCGCTTCAAGCGCCTTTCTTTTCATCTGCCCTGGTCATTAAGAGGAGTTCGTGATGAAGCGTCGAGGCATTCACTTCAGGATTTTCAGCCTTTTGTCCCTTCTAATGTTGCTGTTCGCCGGAGGGCTGCATGCGCAGGAAGCTTCACCGCGGGTGCTGCGCCTCGCCTCACTGGTAGAACCCCCCGGTCTGGTGGGCTACGTCGATGTTCGTGGCGCCGCGATCTACTTCAACGAAATCTACAACCAGCCGCCATGGGGCCTCGACAATGCT
>CALKIA010000635.1 GCA_937988705.1 uncultured Chloroflexota bacterium
TTGTCGTAGTCTAACCGATCTAACCCTACGTCGTGTGACACAGGCCTTGTCCTCAGTTGGCCGATTCCTAAACATGCTTCAACACCTAAAAGAACTTGCGCGTTTGTCCTTAAGTAGACTGTCGAAAGTCCCAATGTAGGGGTAGACCTGTGTGTCTACCCGGTTTCGGGCACACACACAGGTGCGCCCCTACATCCATTCGTGGATGTGTTTCGAGAACCGACTTTAGCCCTTAACGCCCTGTTCGGCCATGAACGCACGCAGGGCGGCGATCAGATCGTTGATGTGATCGTCGCTAACCGCGCCACCCATGTGCCCGATGCGGATTACCTGCTCTTTGAATGGGCCAAACCCGGTCGTGATCTGTAAATTCTGTTCGCGCAGAACGTAATCGCGAATGGTCGTCGAACGTACCCCTTCCGGACAGTACGCAGCGGTGATCGTCGCGGCCATTTGTTCAGCCGGAACAAACAGCGGCAGTCCCATGTCGGTCAGCGCGCCGCGTAGGTGATCGGCCATGTGCTGCAAGCGTACCCGCCGCGCCCCGACGCCTTCGCGCAGCAGCGACCGCAGGGCCGCCCGCAGCGCCAACACCAGCGAGGTCGGCATGGTCACCGGGAAGGGATGCCAATCCGCCCAGTTTTCGACAAACCACTGCCAGCGCTTGAGATCGAGATACCAACTGCGCGCCGTTCCCTCCGGTCGCGCGCTGATCTTCGTCCACGCGCGGTCGCTGACCGCCACCATGCCCAGTCCGGGCGGCGCGCCCAGCGCCTTTTGCGAGGCCGTTACGCATAAATCGATGTCCCACGCATCCATCGGCAGATCAGCGGCGGCCAAGCCCGTCACGGCATCGACCAAAACCAGCGCGTCCGAGTGAGCGTGCACCTGCTTGACGATCGTCTCAACGGGGTTGAGCACGCCCGTCGAGGTTTCCAGATGCACCAGCGCTACGCCGACGGCTTCCGGATGCTGCTTCAACGTACGCAGCATGGCATCCGGGTCGAGCGGTTGGCGTGGATCGCCGATCACTTCGATCACGTTGATGCCGTTGGATTGCAGGATGTCACGCGAACGTTCGCCGAACCACCCGTTATTCCCCACAATTACCGTCTCACCGGGTAGAAAGGTCGAATGCGCGGCGGAATCAACCGCCATGCTGCCGGAACCCGGCAGCATAAACACGCGTCCGGTCGTTGCATAGACCGCTTGCAGCAAGCTGATGGTCTCATTATGCACTTCCACCCACGCATCACCATAGTGCGCTTGCACAGGTTGCGCAAGGATGGCCAACACTTCGGGTTCCAACTCAACGGGGCCGGGTATGAGCAAACGAGGGGGCATGGAATAAATACTCCTTCAAGCGAATTGCCTGCAATAAATGTTGCAGTAGTATGACGCTCATGCTACACTCTTGTCCAGAATCCACGCTAAACCAATAGCATCACGAGTGAGAGCGTCCCATGGTCGCAACCTCTACGTCTACCACGACGTTTACCTTTCGGCAATTCGTCATCCGCTACGGGGTCTATATCTCGTTAGCCCTGCTGCTGATCGTAGCGCTCGTCCTCACACCTAACCTCTACAGTCAACAAACCCTGACCGTTCTGCTCAAGCAATCGGCGCAGTTAGGCATCATCGCCATCGGGCAAACGCTGGTGCTGCTGGTTGCCGGGCTCGATCTCTCGGTCGGCGGCGTCATTTTCCTGACCTCCGTGGTGATCGCCCGCGTCAGCAATGGCGCTGACGCCCAGCTCCCACTGGCGATTGGGTTGTCGCTCGCGTTGAGCGCAGTAATCGGTTTCGCCAACGGTCTGCTCATCACCAAGCGTAAAATTCCGCCTTTTGTGGCCACGCTCGCGATTTTCATTCTCGTGCAGGGTGCGGTGCAGGCCTATACGCGCGGCGTCCCCGGCGGTTTCGTGCCCGAAGGCTTGAGCATCGTCAATCAATCGGTGAGTTTCATCTCGATTCCCGTCGTGCTCTGGCTCGGCCTGTCGGCCTTATTCGCCTTCGTGCTGCGGCGCACCGCTTACGGGCGGCGGCTGTACGCCGTCGGCAGTAACCCGCTGACCGCCCGGCTCTCCGGCCTCAACGTTGATCGCTTCAAGATCTCGGCGTATGTACTGTGCAGCTTGCTGGCCTGCGCGGCGGGTGTCTTGCTGACGGGCTACGTTGGCTATGTTGATCGCTTCATCGCCAGCGGTCTTGATCTCGACGCGATTGCGGCGGCGGTCGTCGGTGGTACGCTGTTCACGGGCGGACGCGGCAGTGTGCTCGGCACGCTCGCCGGGGTGCTGCTCATTCAGGTCTTGAGCACCATGGCGCTCCTGCTCGGCTTGTCGATTCAAACACAGTTCATCATCAAGGGTGTGGTTATTCTGGCGGCGGTGGCGCTGTACAGCTTCGCCCGTTCAGATTAAGCTTTGTGCAGAATTATTGTTCACTTGAGGAGAGAAACCATGAAGAAAGTTGTGTTGTTAGCCTTAGTGGGTTTGCTGCTGCTGAGCACCAGCGTGTTCGCGCAGGAAGCCACGCCCGAACCGTTCACGGAGGAGCAGATCGCGGCCTCACCGTATCTGCAGAGCGTGCTGACCCGTCAGGAAACGATGTACGACACCAGCGCGTACGCCAAAGAAGGCCCGTACCGGATCGCCCTCGCGGCGCAGGGCACCAGCAACTCGTGGTCGGCACTGTTCGATGAACATGCCCGCTGGTACGCGGAAGAATTGGGCGCGGATGTGATCGGCGAACTGCTGTACGCCGACGCGCAGGCCAGCGCTGATATTCAGGTGCCGCAGGTCGAAGACCTGCTTGCGCAGGAACCCGATGCGCTGATCCTTGTGCCGATGGGCGCAGCCGCCCTCTCCGCTCCAGTGGAACGCGCGATGGCGCAGGGCGTGCCGGTTATTCTGTGCGCCAGCACCGTCGATACCGACAATTTTGTGACCGAAGTCGGCACGAACCTGTATGCCAGCGGCGCGTATCTCGCGCAATATCTCGTCGATCAGCTCGGTGGTGAAGGCAGCGTCGTCGTGATGGCGGGCATCCCCGGCGTCACCACGTCGGACGTGATGCAGCAGGGCGCAGAAGCCGTATTCGCGGCCAATCCCGGCATCACCGTGCTCGATATTCAGCCCGGCAACTGGTCGACGGCGGAAGCCAAGACCATCATGGAAACATGGATCGCGCAGTACGGTGATGAGATTGACGGCGTGTGGTCCGGCGGTGCGCAGATGTCGCAGGGCATCGTCAGCGCGTATCTCGATGCTGGCGCAGCCATCCCCCCGATCGGTGGCGGTGAATTCGGCAACGGCTTCCTGCGTCTGGCGCTCGAAAATGACATCAGCTATGCGGCGTGGCAGTACCCGAACGCGATGGTCACCCTGTGCATGGACACGGCGCTGGCCATCCTGCGCGGCGAACCCGTCCCGCGTTTCATCGACTTCCAGGACTCCATCCCCAACACCCAGAACTTCACCGACGCTGAAGGCGAAACGTACTTCAACCCGAACTGGAGCGACGACGTGTTTGGCCCGATCCTGTTCCCGGCAGAACGCCTCGAAACCCTCGGTTTCGTGGTAGCTGGCAGCTAAGAAGCCGCTAGAGGGTGACTGGTTTAGCCAGTTTTGAACTCAGCCTCACCCCGTTTCGCTTCGCTCAACCGCCCCTCTCCCGTGGGAGAGGGGCAAAGAACCGTCAAGTTCTTGGGGTGAGGCTGAGTCGTTGGCAGATATACCTAGAGATTCAGGTCGTCGGGGCGAAGATCACTTCGCCCCGACAATCGACAAATACCACTTCTTTATCCGAACACACACGAAATCACCGCCCATGAATGCACCTGACATCATTCTGGATATGAAGCGCATTTCCAAAGCCTATGCGGGTGTGCCCGCACTGCGCGAGGTCTCGTTTACCTGTGCGCGCGGGCAGGTTCACGCGCTCGTCGGGGAAAACGGAGCTGGGAAATCAACGCTGATCAAGATTTTGGGCGGAGCCGTTCAGGCCGACAGTGGCGAAATTGTCTTTAAGGGACGCCAGTACGCGCATTTGACGCCGCGCCTCTCGCTCGATATGGGCATCAGCATCATCTATCAGGAATTGGCACTCAGCCCCTACCTCACGGTGGCGGAGAACATCTTTCTCGGCCGTGAGCCTAACCGGGGTGGCGTGATTCAGACGCGCCAACTGCGCGCTCAAGCGGCGGAACTGCTCCAACGCTTACATGTCCACATCGATCTTGATGCGCCCATCAGTGAACTGACCGTCGCCAAGCAGCAGATGGTCGAAATCGCGAAGGCGCTCTCGCGCAATGCCGATTTAATCGTCATGGATGAACCGTCCGCGATTCTGGTTGGTGAAGAACTGGCACAGCTTTTCCTGACGATCAAATCGCTGCAAGCCCACGGCGTGACCATTGTGTATATCTCGCATCGCCTCGACGAGGTGTTTCAGATTGCGGATACCATCACGGTGCTGAAAGATGGCGCGGTCGTCGGCAGCCAGCCGCGTGCTGACCTCTCGCACCGCGAACTCGTGCATATGATGGTCGGGCGCCCGCTGGAAGAAGTGTATCCAGCGCCGATTGGTCAGCGCGGCGAGCCGGTGCTGGTGGTGGACAACATCTCCAATGCACGCCTGAAGAACATCAGTCTGACGCTGCACGCGGGCGAAACGCTCGGCATCGCGGGGATGGTCGGCTCCGGGCGCACCGAACTGGCGCGCGCGATCTTCGGCGCCGATCCGATCACACAGGGGCGCATTGTGATCAAAGGTCAGCCCGCCGTTCATGCCAGTCCAGCCCACGCCATCAAAAGCGGCCTGGCGCTCGTGCCCGAAGATCGCAAAGCGCAGGGTTTATTTACGGCGCTGCCCATCCGGCACAACATCACCCTGCCCATCCTCCAACGCCTGACGCGCAGCGGTGTGCTTCAGCCGAAACAGGAAGCACAGGTGGTCGCAGACGCGCAGAAAGCCCTCAGCATCAGCATGACAAGCGGCGATCAGGAAGCGCAGTTCTTGAGCGGCGGCAACCAGCAGAAAGTCGTACTGGCGAAATGGCTGGAAACGCACCCCAGCGTCATCATTATGGATGAGCCGACGCGCGGCATCGACATCGGCGCGAAGTTCGAGATTTATCAGCTCATGCGCCGACTCAATGAGCAAGGTGTCGCCATCCTCATGATTTCGTCGGAACTACCGGAAATCTTAGGGATGAGCGACCGCATTCTGGTCATGCGCGATGGGCAAATTGTCGGCGAACTACCGCGCGCGGCAGCGACCGAACAGGCGATTATTGAGCGGGCAACCAGCGGGGCAGAGGTAGAATGAGCACCAGTTCTCTCGTGACACGACGATTTTTGCGGCAGAATGGGCGCGTCATGGCGGTCTTCGGGCTGGTCATCGTGATGGTGCTGGTGGGCGTCTTCTTCACCGAACGCTTCGTAGGCGAGCGTAATCAGTTCAATCTGCTGCGCCAGCTCTCGTTTCTGGGCGTCGTCGCCTTGGGGCAAATGCTGGTCGTACTGACTGGCGGCATCGATCTCTCGGTCGGGTCGCTGGTGCGCGTCTCCGTACTGGTATCGGCCATCGTGATGAACGGCGAATCCGCCAACACGCTGCCCGCCATCGTGATCACACTCGTGCTCGGCGCGGGCATCGGCTTTGTCCATGCGCTGCTCATTAATCGCCTCAACATCAGCCCGTTTATCGTGACACTGGCGTCCTACGTGATTCTGCGCGGCGTCGCGCTCACCATCTCGACCGCACCCATCGGTCGCGCCAGTCGTGAAGCCCTAACCTTTTACGATCAGAAGATCGGCC
>CALKIA010000636.1 GCA_937988705.1 uncultured Chloroflexota bacterium
GGTTCCGCCGTCTGTCGATTGGCCGGGGTGAACTTGCGCCAGTTCAGCCGCCCGACGATTTCGCGTCCGAGACGGATGGCATCCGAGTCGTTTTCCGCGATGTAGTCGGCGAGACCGGAGATCTGCGCGTGCATCGCCGCGCCGCCGAGCGTTTCCTCGTCGACGACTTCCCCCGTCGCCATTTTGACGAGCGGCGGCCCGCCGAGGAAAACCAGCGCCTGTTGGCGGACGAGCACGGTGTAGTCGCTCAAGCCGGGGATATAAGCGCCACCCGCCGTGCTGTTGCCGAAGACCAGCGCGATCTGCGGGATACCCTGCGCGCTCATCCGCGCTTGATTGGCGAAGCCGCGCCCACCCATGACGAACAGATCGGCTTGGTGGGGCAGGTTCGCGCCGCCGGATTCCACGAGATAGATGAACGGGAGGCGGTTCTCCTCAGCGATTTGCTGCGCGCGCAGCGACTTCTGCACGGTGATCGGGTAGCTCGTACCGCCTTTGATGGTTGCTTCGTTCGCGCCGATCACGCATTCGACACCGTTGATCACCCCGATCCCATTGACTGCGCCGGCGCCGGGGGTCTCATCGTTGTACATGCCCCACGCCGCCAAAGTGCTCAGTTCGAGGAAGGGTGTGCCGGGGTCGAGCAGCAGTTCGATGCGTTCACGAGGGAGCAGTTTGCCGGCTTGTAAGTGTTTTTGCACGGCGCGTTCGCTGCCGCCCGCCCTGACTTGTGCTTGTCGTTCGGCCAGTTGGTCGACGAGCGCGCGGTTGTGGGCGTAGTTACGCTGGTAATCGTCAGTCTTCGTGCTGATTTGTGAATTTAGCACTAAAGTCATTATTCGTTTACCACAAAGACAGAGAAAAATGGTACGTCGAGGATACTTCGCTAGAGGGTAGTCGTCAACTTTAGCTGTGAGGCGCATAAAAAAAACATCAAGATTGCCTCCCTTCGTAACAATATCCCGTATAATCTTCTAGTCATCTCGTTATCTCAACAGGGAACTAAGTCAATGCAAAGCATACGACGCCTGCTCTTCGGCAAGCCGTTACAAACGGCAGATTTGCCGCATCAGGCGATCAGCAAGCCTGTAGGTCTGGCGGTGTTTGCCTCAGACGCACTTTCCTCCACCGCGTATGCCACGGAAGAGATTTTGCTCATTCTCGCACTGTCGACGGGGGGCGGGGCCGCTGCGTGGGCAGTCAGCGGCAATATCCTGAGCATTTCGATTCCAATTGCAATTGCCATCGCGATCTTGTTGACCATTGTCACCATCTCGTACCGGCAGACGATTTTCGCCTATCCGAATGGTGGCGGCGCCTATATTGTCGCCCGCGATAATCTGGGCGAAACGCCCGCGCAAATTGCAGGCGCAGCGCTCCTGACAGACTATATTCTGACGGTTGCGGTGAGCATCTCGTCGGGCGTGGCGCAGATTACGTCCGCGTTAACCTTCCTTCTCCCTTATCGGGTCGAAATCGCGGTCGCCGTCATCATCTTCATGATGCTGATCAATCTACGCGGGGTGAAAGAGAGCGGCCGGGTATTCGCCGTCCCGACTTACTTCTTCATCGGCATGATGTTCCTGACCATCATCATCGGGATCATCAAAGTGGCGACTGGCACGATTGATCAGGTGACAGGCGTTGAAGCAATCCATCACGATGTGATCGAACCGCTGACGCTGTTCCTCGTTTTGCGCGCCTTTTCGAGCGGCTGTACGGCGCTCACCGGAATCGAAGCGATTTCCAACGGTATCACGGCATTCAAAGAACCGCGCAGTCGGAACGCCGCCATCACGCTGGTGTGGATGAGCTCGATCCTCATCATGATGTTCCTCGGTGTGACGTTCATCGCGAATCAAGTGCACGCGGTTCCCAGCGAAGTCGAAACTGTGATCTCGCAGATTGGGCACGCGATCTACGGTGAGAACAGCGTTTTTCATTTGCTCCTGTTGGCCGGGACAGCACTCATCCTGTTGATGGCGGCGAATACGAGTTATGCGGACTTTCCGCGACTCGCTGCCTTGCAAGCCGGTGATGGCTTCCTGCCGCGCCAATTGACATTTCGCGGCGGCCGCCTGGTGTTCTCATGGGGCATCGTCGCCCTGTCGTTCTTTGCGATTATTCTGGTTATCATCGCGAATGCGCGCACGACGGCGTTGATCCCGCTGTATGCGGTCGGTGTGTTCCTGAGCTTTACCATAAGTCAGGCCGGGATGGTCATTCATCTGCGGCGTGTGGGCAAACTCAAGCCCGGTGAAGTTGTGCAGGGGCTAGAAGCGCCCATGCATTACGACTCGCGCTGGCGGCTCAAGCTGGCCATCAGCGCGATTGGTGCGGTGTGCACAGGCATCGTCATGCTCGTGTTCGCCGTTACGAAATTTGCGACCGGCGCGTGGTTTGTCGTCATCCTCATTCCGTTCCTTGTGTTGGTCTTCTTCCGCATTCATCGCCACTACAAAGATGTTGCCAAGGCTTTGAGCTGGGAGATTAGTGCCAAACCGGACACCATCAAGCGCAATGTGCAAACGCTCATTCTCGTGGATGATGTGCATGCCGAAACGGTGCGCATGGTCAATGTGGCGAAGGCGCTCGGCGAGGACTGGCATGCAGTACACATCGGCGTCAAGCCAGAGAAAACGCCGCTCGTTGCGGAAAAATGGCAGAAGCGCATTGGCGAAGGCCGTCTCCACATCATCGAGTCGCCTTATCGCTTGCTGGCGGAACCACTGCGTGATTACATCCTCAGTCTGCAAGCCAATGACCCGGAAAGCTACGTGCATGTGATTATGGGGCATCTGGTGATGGATACGTACTGGGAACAGGCGCTGCACCAGAACACGGCGGTCATCTTCAATCTGGCACTCGCTGGATTAGAACGTGTGGTCGTCACGACTGTGCCCTATCAAATCCATCATCACAAGGATGAAGAAGGGCGTGATATGCTGGTCGGCGAAGAGGAAGAACGCGCCGCTAGTTCACAACCGACGCCCTAAACAACCAGAGGGGACGAAGAGTCCCCTCTTAGTTATTGACATCATAGAACGGAAGGGTGACGGAGAACGTCGAACCGTCGCCCATGAAGCTCTCCAGCCCGATCTGTCCATGATGTGCTTCGACCAGTTTCTGGACAATTGTCAGCCCCAAGCCCGTCCCCTCGATGCTTTCGTTTTCGGGGCGGCGGACGCGATAGAAGCGGTCGAAGATGCGCGCCTGATCTTCTGGACTGATCCCGATGCCGTTGTCTTTGACCTTGACGCGGACAGCGTTCTTGAGCGCCTCCGCCGAAATGCGGATCGTGCCCTCTGGTGGTGTGTATTTGATCGCATTGCTGACGAGATTGTTGAACACTTGCAGCAAGCGACCCGGATCACCGGCCACACGCGGCAAATCACCTGACACCTCGACCTCAACATGCATCGATTTGGCTTCGGCTAGCCGTTTCGTCCCGTCCAAACAATCGTTAATCAACTCATGCACCCGCACGGGACGCATCTCGAAATCGAGGCCGGAGTCGATTTTCGCGAGATCCAACAAGTCATCGATTAATTGGCGCATATTGTGGATCGAACGCACGATCATGCGGACGTAACCTTCACCGCGCGCATCCAGCTTCTGACTCATCTGCACCAAGTCGAGATAACCATTCATCACGCTGAGCGGCTGCTTAAGGTCATGGGAGACGGTGGCGACGAGATCACGCTTCAACTGGTCGGTCTTGCGCAGCGGCGTAATATCGTTCATGACGATGATCCAGCCGATGTCGGGGCGTGGCGAGAAGTCAACATAATACGTGTTGCCGTTGGGCAGCTCAATTTCGATGAGGGCTTTACTTTTAAGGCTGGCGGTCGTCCGCACCGTGCTGATGAAGTCGGTGTCGTCGACCACCTCCGTCAGGAACTGACCCACGTAATCCACATCCGGGTAGAGCCGAAGGGCCGCCATGGCGGCCTGATTGATGAGCACGATGCGCTCATCGTCCCCGATCACCACAACGCCATCCGCCACTTCTGCCAGAATGTGCGAGAGCTTTTCGCGTTCCCGCACCGTTTCGGTGAAGAGGCGCGCGTTGTCAATGGCAACGCCTGCGCGAGCGGCCAGCTTTTCGACAAAGCTGATGTGGTCTTCGGTGAAGGCGTTGATCTGGCGGCTCTCAACCGAGAGCACTGCGATCACGCGATCCTCGCGGGTCACGGGAACGGACATATGTGAGCGAATGGAATTCGAAAGCGCGAGATAATCTTTGTCCGTCATCACATCGGGGACAAATTCAGAGAAAGCGGAGAGCGCTACCCGATGCGCGATCCCGCCGGTGGAGACGGAGCGGAGCATCGCGAGGTCTTCGGGTGTGGTCTCGTAACCGAGGTCAACCATAAACTTGAGTTCATCATCATTCTGGTTGTAAAGCGAAAGCGAACCTGCGTTGGCGTTCGTATAGCGCATCGCCCAGTCGATGGTCATATCAAAGACCTGCGGTAAATCGATGGTGTCGCTCAACTCACGGTCGATCTGGTTCAGTATGCTCAATTCAAACATGCGGGTGTCAAGTGATTTGACTGTTTCGCTGTGCTGGCGTGCATTTTGCAGCATGATCGCCAGCCCCGATGCGATCACCGTGAGCAGTCCGTGGATATCCGGAGGAATAGATTTTCGACTGGTTGGGTTTTCGAGCAGCAGTACGCCCATCAACCGGGGACCGACGTAGAGGGGAACGCCGACAAATGCGTCGGTTCGGGCGAGCGTGAACTGTTCCCCCGCGGCTGCCGCGTAAATCTCACCGGCTTTCCACGCGTTCAGCGCGGGATGATCCGCATAGAGCGAAACACCCTCTTTGGCCGCCAGCGACAAAATACCTTCTTCTTCATTGGCTTGTAGAAGCGCAACCCGTTCGCAATCCACCAGGCTGCGAACTTCCTGCTCGATGGTATCGATCAGTCGCGTGAGGTCGAGAATCGTCCCAAGGCGAATGATGAGTTCATGTGCAATTCTGAGATATGATTCCTGTGGAGGGGCACTCATAAATGATCTTGACCCATGTATTCCATTCACAACGTTATTATAGCGCGCTTCTGAATTGTCGATTGTTGTAAAAACGTGTAAGATCGCGCTAGAACTCTGGGAGGGGCGACGATGTTGAAAGGTTTTGGCGCTCGCTTCAAAAAAGCGCGTGCAGATCAGAATGAACAGTCTGAGCCGAAGCCGATGGACTTTGGTGAATCGTACCGTATTCGGGGCAAGATGATTGGCGTTCTGCTGCGTGACGCTCGTCTCAAAGCGGGCCGGGGTTTGGAAGATTGCGCGCGTCTGCTGCGGACGACACCGCAAGTGGTTGAAGGATGGGAATTGGGCGACGACATTCCGTCCTTGCCGCAGCTAGAACTGCTGGCGTATTACCTGGATGTCCCGGTGAGCCATTTCTGGGGCATGGATACGCTGCAGGCGGCCACCGATGAGAAAGTCAGTGCGCAGGAAGAGTATATGGCGCTGCGCAACCGCATGATCGGCGCTTTGCTGCGTTTGGCACGTGAAGATATGGGCATGACGCTGGAACAGATCGCCGATGAGAGCGGGCTGCCAGCCGACCTGATCAACGCGTACGAGCTGGGCGAATACCCCTTGCCGATGCATGAATTGACCGTGCTTTCCAATGCAGTCAAGAAGAACATCCCGTACTTTTTGGAAAGTCGAAGCCATTTGGGCGAATGGCTGGCGCTGCGCGAAGAGTGGCAGCACTTCACGAAATTGCCCGACGATATCCGTAAATTTGCGGCGAACCCCACCAACGTCGGGTTCATCGAAATCGCCATCATGTTCAGCACCATGCCGGCGGATAAGCTGCGCAAAGTGGGCGAGAGCGTCCTTAATATTTCGATGTAGAGGGTAGCGATGAGCAACGCAAAACAACTGCAAGATCAGGGTCTCAAGCTGTTTCAACAGAAGGAATACGAAGCGGCGCTCAAGATGTTTCATCAAGCGCAAGCGGCGTATAGTGCCGATGGGCAAGCCGATATCGCCGCTGAAATGGGCGTGAACATCGGTCTGGTGCATCACGCGCTGGGCGCGTATCAACCGGCGCTCGACGCGATGCAGGAATCCCTGCGCATGTTTCAGGATCAGAGCGATGCGAAACGTGCCGCGATGGTGCTGGGCAATATGGGCAAGGTGTACCGTGCGCTGGGCGACAAAGAGCAGGCCTATACCTGCTATCGTCAGGCCGCCGACGTGTTTCAGGAATTGGGCGAAAAGCAGATGTACGCCGATACGCTCATGGCGATGGGTGATTTGCAGGTGCGCGATGGCAAACTAATGCAGGGCGCATCGACCTACGAAGTTGGGCTGGAGCAGATCGATAACCTCACACCGTCGCAGCGTGTCCTCAAGGGCTTAATTGGAATTCGCAATCGTCTGACGGGTGGCGGCAGCTCGTAACTCATGCCTGCACTCCAACGAGGACGAGCTCGGACGCTGACACTGCTGTTCGTCCTCATCACCAGTTTGTACATGACCACTTACAGCGCGCACGTCGAAAGCGGCGATGCGCGCCGTCTTTTGGATACGGTCAGCAGCCTTGTCGATCATGGTGATTTCCTTCTCGACCTCTCCGCGTGGCAGTTCGCACCGGAAGAATTCGATGTAACCAATCCGCTGCCGCTGCAGAGCGGCAACGTCGAGCCGCTGCAAGTGCTCGCGGCCGCGCCGCTCTACCTATTGGCGAAACTCACCCCTCTCGGTCTGGTGCACACCGCGTATCTGCTCAATGTGCTGGTCGGCGCGCTGGCGGGCTGCGTCCTGTACAGCTATGCGCTGACACTGGGCTACCGTGAACGGACGGCTGTGCTCGCGGCGATGGTGTTCGCAGCGTGTACGGTCATGTGGGTCTACAGTAAGACGTTTTTCCGCGAACCCCTCATGCTGCTGCTGCTGCTCACGAGCGCGTACCTGATCGAGCGCCTGCGTCTCCGCAATTACCAATCGCCGCCCCTGTTGATCCTGCTGGTTCTTGCGATAGTCGCGCTGGTTTTGACCAAGGCCTCGGCGGTCATCAGCCTGCCCGCGCTGCTGATCCTCGCCGTGCCGTCGGTGCGCGGGGTCAACTGGCGGCGCGTAGCCATGGGCGGTGGGCTGATTCTCGTGCTGCTTGCCGTCGTCTTCGTGCTGCTTGCGCTCTTCGGAGAAGCGGTCGGCGCCGGCAGTCGGTTTAACGTGCTGCGCATTCTCACCGAGGGGACGCCCCGCTATTTTCTCACAGCCCTGCACGCCTATCTGGTCAGTCCCGGTGGGAGCGTGTGGGGAACGTCACCGATTTTGCTGCTGACCGTTCCGGGAATCGTCCTGCTGCTGCGGCGCGGGCAGATCCGTTATCCCGTCGCAATCCTTGTTATGGTGGTCGGGTTTGCGGGCGCATATGCATGGTTGAATGGTCCGCATTGGTTTGGCGGTTTGTCCTTCCCTCCGCGCTTTCTGATTCAGGTGATCCCGTTTGTGCTGATTGGTGCGCTCCCTGTGCTGGATAGAGTCGCTGCTGGTCGGTCGAAATGGTGGTGGATCGTCGCACCATTGATCGCCTACAGTCTGTGGGTTCAGATTACCGGCGCATCCTTGCGCCTAGATGCCTACGTCGACCTGCTGCCACCGGAAGCTGGGCGGCTGATCGAATGGGGCGGTGGTCTCAATGTCGTCCAATATCTGCGCCCCTTCATGATCCCGAAGTTGTGGGGCCTCTACCCAGCGGATATCGCGTGGACGCAAATCGAACGCCCGGGGTACATCATGGGCTTCGTGGGCGTCGTGCTCGGGGCGGGGATTCTGCTTTGGCGGCGTTTGCGTTGGTGGTGGGCGTTGCCGGCGGCCTTCCTTGGAATTTCGATCGTAGGCTTGGTTGATCTCTACGGTGCAGATGCGCGCTATCGAGCCTTTGATCACTCATTGTTCGCGACCCTGCCGGTTCTGGAGCGCGAAACCGAACCGGGCGACGTGATCCTCTTGAGCAGCCCACGCTACGAAACGTTTTTCGCGAACGCGGGTAAGCTGTGGGATGCGGGGCGGGTGATCGGCCTGCCGCTCCAGCCCGGTGAACGTCCGAGTGAAGACCAGCCCGCACAGGTGGTTTCGGATAATCCTGACGCTTTGTTGTCGAGCCAAACGATTCGCTTGCTGCATAACTTGGCGCTGACGCATGATCGGCTGTGGTTGCTGGAAGATGGCAGCCCGGATATCTGGTGGAGCGTGCGTCCCGTGGAACGCTTCCTCTCCGCGCACTATTATCCAATCCAGTATTGGCGGCTCGGTGATTTCACATGGTTGGTCGAGTACAGCACGGTCAGCGCGCCGAATCGCTCGGCATACCGTGGAGCAGAAAATTCGACCGACCTGAGTTTTGGCGAAACGCTGCGGTTGGTTGGATACGAATTACCCGTCGGACTCACTTATGCGCCGGGGGCTGTGCTGCCGATTTCGTTGTATTGGCAGACGGATACGCCGATTGCAGGTAATTATACGATGGCGTTCTTCGTCAGAGATGTGAATGGTGCCGCCATTGCTCAGATGGATCTTGCGCCTGCGGGGGGCTTCCTGCCTACCAGCACGTGGACCGAGGGCGCGCCGGTGTGGGATAACCGCGCCGTCGAACTGCCCGCGGATCTGCCTGTGGGTGATTATCAACTGTGGGTGAAGGTCTACGAGTATACCGACGCCGCCCGCGATCTGCCCGTGACGACGGGAGAAGCGCTTGATGGCGTAATCGGCGTGCTACCTGTCCGCATTCAAGTGAGGTGATATGGTCTCGCAAGCACAAGAACGAGAAATACTGCAAGCTGCAAAAGTGATCGCGGTGGTCGGTTATTCGAATGATCCGAGCCGCACCAGCTATCAGATCGGCAAGTTCCTCAAGCAGGTCGGCTACACGGTCTACGCAGTCAACCCTACCCTTGACGAAATCGACGGCGAAAAGGTCTATCATACGCTGGCCGATGTTCCCGAACCGATTGACATCGTGAACGTATTTCGCCGCTCCGAATTCCTCGACGGCGTCGTTGATGAAGCGATCGCGGTCAAGGCGCAGACGGTCTGGGCACAACTGGGCGTCTTCGATACGGCGGCGGCGGCCAAAGCGGAGCAGGCCGGACTTGCGACGGTCATGGACACCTGCATCAAGGTCAGCTACAACCAGCTTATGCGCTAATCCGAAACTTGTGCGCAAGAGAAATCTATGCGATGTGGTGGGGCAGAATCAATAGTCTGCCCCTACAAACCTGCGCACAACGGCTGGTGTTCAGCGGGTTTGCACCAGAGCGAGCTTTTGTTCGTGACTCATAAAGGGATCGTGCAGAATTTCATCTTTGTAATCGATGCTGATGGAGATGATGTACAGCGCGAATACCAGCGCGAACACCGTCGCGATCCGGTGGACACTAGGCTGCCACAACCTTGGTACATGTGCCCATGTGCGACTCAGCCATACACCAACCAGTCCGCACAACGGCGGGAGGAACAAGAGCAGGAAGCGCGGATCATACGAAACGAACAGCCACCACGCCGCGAAGAACGGTAGAGTCCATGTGATGATCAGCAGATGCGCGGGTGCATTCAACCTCCGGCGCACCAACTCCCCGACTGACAACCCGACACTGATGAGAATTAACCAGCCCGTAATGGCGAAGTTTTCGGGTTTGGTGATGAAGACCAACAGGCTGCTGATAGTGCGCTGGGCTTGGTCAGTCCACGCGGTGTTGGGGATCAGGAAGCCCGCGCCGATCTGGTTGCGCACGTACCAGCTACCCGCCACGGCGGCGCAAGCCGTTACGCTGATCACGATGTGCCGTGCGCTCACCCGTCGATTGATGAGACTCCAGCCGAGCCACAGCAGCAGTACGGGTACGCTGATCAGCAGTCCGGCGTTTTTGGTCCACGCCGCTAATCCGATCATGGCTCCGCAGAGGAGAGCATCACGCGCGTGGCGTTCTTCCCACAGGCGCAGCGCGAAGATCGCCGCTAATAGGTAGAAGAAGGCCATCGGCAGATCCACATAGCCTGATGAGGCCCAGCGTGCAAACGAGGGCGTGAGCGCGAGCGTGAGCGCACCGAGCCAGCCCGCCAAGTCGCCGCCAATACGCTGCGCCAACCGATAGACTGCGGGCAGGCAGCCGAGCGCCAGCAGCGCGGGGATGATGCGCGCGAGATAGTCGTTTTCCCAACCGGACGCGATATAGGCGAAGGTGTAGATCAGCGGCAGGTGCGGCGCATAGGTCAAGTAGAGACTGTCTGCGCCGATGAGGGGAATCAAGCTCCCCAGGGCGACCATCTGCTGCGCTTGCGGCTTGTAGATGCCGAGGGTATCGTCGCGGTAAAACGGAAAGTACGCCGCGTTGAACAAGATCGCTAGGCTGACGGCGAGCGGAATGATCAGCGTCAAGTGGATGCGCGGCCGCTGGAACGAAAATCGCTTGGGCTGCCGCCGCCACCAAGCCGCACCCGGAAGCATGACCACGAAGTAGGGGAGGGCAATGCCGATCACCGTGAAAGGGATGCCGAGCAGCGACTCCCAGAACATGATCAGCGACAACGTCCCCGTCGCGAGCGCCAGCGCCAGCAGCACTTTGAGCGTCGGTTCTGGGTCGTCGCGCAGAATCCACGCGGCTGATGGGTAGCCAGCGAGCAGAATCAACCCCATGAGCACCCATGCCAGAGGTGTTTGCATATTAACTGAGCTTCACCTGATTGGGCAGCGGTTGTCCAGTGACGCCCGCGATCAGGTTTTCGGCGGCCATCAGCGCCATTTTGTCACGTGTCTTGACGGTCGCACTGCCGATATGCGGCACGATCAGGCAGTTCGGCAAGGTGAGCAGCGGATCAGTCAGCGGGATGGGCTCGGGTTCGGTGACATCAAGCGCCGCACCCGTGATCACGCCGTCGCGCAGCGCAGCGTACAATGCGTGCGGATCAACGGTACCGCCGCGTGTCGTATTGATGAGGATGGCCGTGCGTTTCATCTGCGCGAGCGTGTTAGCGTTGATCAGGTGGCGCGTGTCGGGCGTCAGCGGGGTGTGCAGCGAAACGAAATCGGACTCGCGCAGCAGCGTGGCCAAGTCCACGCGCGTCGCGCCGTGGGCGGCGGCCTGTTCGTCAGTGAGGTGCCGACTGGTGGCCAGAACGCGCAGATCGAAGCCCCGCGCCCGTTTGGCGACAGCCTGCCCGATGCGCCCCAAGCCGACAATCCCGAGCGTTGCGCCGTTCAGGTCAGTGCCGAGGAGCTGGCGGGGCTGCCAGGTTGTCCACTCCCCATCACGGA
>CALKIA010000637.1 GCA_937988705.1 uncultured Chloroflexota bacterium
GGCTTGAGCATCCCGCTGATGGTGTTGAGCGCGGTCGATTTGCCCGCGCCGTTCGCGCCGATCAAGCTGACGACCTGACCGTGCTCGACTTGCAGCGAAATCCCGCGCAGCGCCTTGATGGCGCCGTAGCTGGTGTGAATCTCATGGACTTCAAGCAGCGCCATCGTCGTCTTCTCCCAGATACGCCTCGATCACACGCTGATCGCCGCGCAGTTGATCGTACAACCCATGCGCAATGATCTGCCCGAAATTCAACACATAGATGCCCTCACACACCTGCCGGATGAGCGACATATCGTGCTCGATCACCAGTACGGTAATGCCGTCGGCGTGCAGACGCAAAATCTGTTCGCCGAGTTCGTGCGTCTCCACCGGATTCATACCCGCGGTCGGCTCGTCCAGCAAAATCAGTTTAGGGTCCGTGCCCAGCGCCCGCGCCATCTCCAAGCGCCGCTGATCGCCGTAGGGGAGCGCGCCCGCCTGTTTGTTGGCAACGTGCGTCAGGTTGAAGCGTTCGAGCAGGTGCATAGCCGTCTCGCGGAGCTGGCGTTCTTCGCGGCGGTAGCGCGGCGCGAAGATCATGGCCTCGAAAGCGGTCGCCGTGCCGCGTTTGTGCTGGCTGATGAGCAGATTTTCGAGCGCGGTCATTTCGCCAAACAGGCGAATATTCTGGTAGGTGCGGGCGATCCCTAATTTGGCGATGCGATGTGGCGGCGCTTTGCTGACATCAACGCCCGCAAACTGAATCGTGCCGCTCGTCGGGTGGTCGAGCCCGCTGATGTTGTTGATGAGCGTGGTTTTGCCCGCGCCGTTGGGGCCGATCAACCCGGTGATCTTGCCTTCCGGCACGTTCATGTTGACGTTAGAGAGGGCGGCCAGCCCGCCGAATTGGCGCGAGACGTTCGTCAAAGTGAGCATAAGGTTATCCAGATTCGGCGGCGGTGTCGGGTTGGTGGCGATTGCGGCGGAACAGGCGCCGCCAGAGCGCCGGATCGGTGAGGCCGCCCGGCAGGTAGACGATCACCAGCATGAGGATCAAGCCGTTGACCACGCCGCGGAATTGTTCGGCGACGCGCATCAATTCGGGCAGCGCGGTCAGCGCCAGCCCGCCGACGATCGGGCCGACAAATGTGGTTGTGCCACCCAACACGGCGTAGGCGAGGATATCGACCGCCTGATTGAAGCCGTAGCCTCCCGGTTGAATGGTGCGGACGAGATGGGCGTTGAACACGCCCGCCGAGGCTGCCAGCATCGCGCTGAGGATGAAGACGATATTCTTGGTCAGCACGACATTAATGCCCATATTCGAGGCCGCTTGTTCATCCTGCCGCACCGCCGCCATCGACCGCCCGAAGCGCGAGCGCGCCAAACGCACGATCAAATAGCTGACGACGACCAGATATAACAGCAAATGCCACGTCTGCGTGAGAACGGGAATGCCGCTGATGCCGAGCGCGCCGCGTGTCAGCTGCACGCGCTCCCCGACGAACGCCTCGGCGATTTTGTCGAAGTTGAGGATAAATATTCGCACTACCTCGCCAAAACCGATGGTGGCAATGGCGAGATAAATATCCCGCAGGCGCAGCACGGGTAAGCCGATCGGAATCGCGATTAAGCCCGCGAGCAGCATCCCGGCGATCAAGGCGAGCCACAGGGGCTGATCGTAGGTCTGCGTCATGATGACGCCCGTGTACGCGCCGATCCCCATAAAGCCCGCGTTGGCCAGCGAAAACATCCCGGTATACAGCGTGAGGTAAATACTCAGGCCGAGGATGGCATTGACGAGCATGAACTGAAAGACGATGGGGGTGATGCCAATACTGCGCAAAATATCCATGCTTTAGGCCCTCGTCGCGGATTTCTGACCGACTAACCCCTGCGGTCGCACCAACAGGATCACAAACAACAGCGCAAACACAATCGCGTCACGGTAGTTGCTGCCGCCCTGCGCAATGCTGAACACTTCCAGCCCCGCGACAACGAACCCGCCGATCACCGCGCCTTGAATGCTGCCCATACCGCCCAACACAATCACGGTCAAGCCTTTGAGCGCCACCTGTTCGCCGATGAACGGCGTCATCGAATTGTAGGCGAGGCCGTAGAGCACGCCCGCCGCCCCCGCCAGTGCCCCCGCCAAAGCAAACGTCAGCATGAAGACGCGCCCGACATGAATGCCGAGCAAACTGGCGGTCTTCTCGTTGAAGGCGACCGCGCGCATAGCCTGTCCCGTTTTGGTGCGCGTAATCAGGAGGTTGAGCGCGGCCACCAAGCCCAACGCCACGAGCAGGATGATCACCTGAATAGGCGTGACGCGGAACGGCAGACCGGGGATGACATCGGTGGGGATGCTGCCGAGCGGGAAGCGCTGGGGCTGTGTGCCGAAGGTCAACTGCGCGACGCTCACCAGAAAGATCGACGCGCCGATGCTGCTGATCAACTGGGAGATGCGTGGGGCGTTCCGCTGCCGCAGTGGAGCAAAGGCGATCCGTTCCAGCGCCACACTGATGAGCGCCGAGCCGATCATCGCCAGCGGGATGGAGAGCCACACCGAGAGTCCCAACTGTAAGACGAACCACAGCCCGATGAATGCGCCCCACATAAAGATCGCGCTGTGCGCCAGATTCAGCACGCCCAACACGCTGAAAACCAACGAATAGCCGAGCGAAAATAGGCTGTACACGCCGCCGAGCCAGACTGCATTAACGATTTGCTGCAACCAGTTGATGTCATTCATGAAGGAGCCGTATTCTACAAGTCATTGATGGTGGTAGGGGCGCACGGCTGTGCGCCCCTACAGAGGGAAGCTAGGTTGTATGGGCAAGGCATGAGCGTGTTCAAAAAGGTTGACTTTGACCCCACCCCCGGCCCCTCCCTGAATTCGGAGAGGGGAGCCAACATCCCGCGCAATCTCTCCCCTCTCCCCGCTTGCGTGGGAGAAGGGTTGGGGGTGAGGGGTTTTTAAACACATTCATGCCTTGCCCCTATGAATGAGC
>CALKIA010000638.1 GCA_937988705.1 uncultured Chloroflexota bacterium
CGGCGAAGGACGGCGAACTCGTGCTGGAAGCCGCCGAAGAAGAAGGCGAAGGCGAAACGACGGAGCTCGAAGCTCCGAGCGTGTAAGCAACCTCACCCCGGCAAAAATAAACCTCACCCCTAAATCCCCTCTCCTAAAGGCGAGGGGACTTGGAAGAACAAGCAGCAGGGCGGAGATCACATCTCCGCCCTGTTTGATTTGCGTTATACTAACACATACTTTGATTACCTATCTAAATTGAGCCACCATGACTCAACCTACTGCACAGGAATTCCCGCCCGGCATTCAGCTGCTCAAAACATTACGTCACCATAAACAGCGTATCGGGCATATCACATGGTCGCCCGATGGTAAGTATCTCGCGACTCCATCGTTTGATAAAACAGTTGGCATTTGGGATGTTGATCCCGAAAAATTAGTGCATGTACTAGAAGGACATAAAGCTGAAGTCAGTAGCGCCACATGGTCACCTAATGCCAAACAAATTGCTACAGCATCACGTGATAGAACGATACAAATTTGGAACGCCAAGGGTGGCCGGAGAATACGTATTCTTGAAAATGGACACGATGATCTTGTCCGCCATGTCTCATGGTCACCAGACGGCTTACGCTTGGCGTCTGCTTCCAACGATTTTCGCCTTGTATTTTGGAATACATCTTCGTGGCGTGCCTCGTGGGGAGATGCGGCGGCAGATCATGTAGCATTTATTGCATGGTCACCAACTCGTAATCTCTTCGCTGCGGCAATAGCCAATGGAAACATCTTAATCTATGACCGCACCGCTAACCTGCTCCGCACTCTAGCGGGTCATCATGGGAGTGTATTAAGTCTAGCATGGTTAACTGATGGAGAAAGGCTTGTCTCAGCGTCATTCGATGGTTCGATCCGTGTGTGGAATGTACTAAGCGGACAACAACAACACATGCTTATAGCAGGTCAGGATGCATTCACTAGTGTGACAATTTCCGCTGATGGAAGATTGATGGCATCGCGTAGTTATGACACTTGGTTTTCCAATGGCAGCATCCGTATCTGGTCAACTGACAGATGGGAGGTCCTTGTTACAATCAAAGAGGATTACTCCCATGATGTTCTTTACTGGCATAGTGGAATCGCTTTTCACCCAAGCGATCCCTCAATTCTCGCCACATTGGGCGAGGAAGACACTGTTATCCGTATCTGGAAACTTGATGAAGCTATATTTAGTGGCGATGCTCGTCGTTCCATCCGTTACCGCAATGCCAAAGTCGCGCTGGTTGGCGAGTCTGGAGTGGGTAAATCCGGCTTGGCTTTGGCGTTGAGTGGCCAACCTTTCCAGCCGACGGAGTCGACGCACGGGCGGCACGTCTACATACTTGATCAAGATGTGATCGAGATTGAGGGTGGAGAAGAGGCTCGCGAAACGAATCTATGGGATTTGGCGGGACAACCAGGCTATCGACTAGTGCATCAACTACAACTAGATACTGTCGCCGTCGCCTTGATTGTGTTTGATGCAGGGGGCGGCGGAGATGCATTAGGCAGTGTACGATACTGGTACAAGGCGTTGCTGCAAGCCAACCGTGTTCGTGGCGATCAAGCCGTTCCACTCAACGTATTCCTTGTGGCGGCACGGGCGGATCGCGGCGGAGCCACTCTCAGCCCAAGAGTAGTCAAAGGGCTGATACAGGAATTAGGAATATCGGCATACTTCGAAACGAGCGCTAAAGAGGGATGGGGAATTGATGCGCTCAAAGAGGCTATTCGCAACGGAATCGACTGGAGTGGGCTGCCGCAGGTCAATTCGACACAATTTTTCCTCGCCGTGAAAGATTTTCTCGTGGCACAGGCGAAATTAAGTAAATTGCTCGTGAATGTCGATGATCTGTATCAGGCATTCATAGTCCAGACTCCTAGTATCACCGCGTCAGTTGAACACTTCGCCGAATTCAATGCTAATGTTCGCTTTGCCGAAATGCAGGGCGTGGTCAAGCTGTTCAGTTTTGGCAACTATGCGTTGCTGCAACCAGAAAAGCTGGACGCTTACGCCTCGTCAATTGTGTTTGCCGCCCGCGAAGATGTCGACGGGTTTGGCAGCATCAACGAGCAAGACGTAATCGATGCGCGTTTCCGTATGCCAGAGTCAGAGCGAATCCAAGATTCGCAGCTCGAACGCCTCGTGCTGATCGCCGCTGTCGAAGATCTGCTGCGACACGAAATCACGTTTCGAGATGGTGACGATCTGGTGTTTCCGTCGCAGTTAACACGTGAGAGCGAAGAAATGCGTAATCCAGTGGGGGCATCGTTGGTACTCACCTTTGCGGGCGCACTCCAAAACATTTACACGCGGTTAGTGGTACGACTTGGTCGTAGCGGCATCTTCCGACAAAACGAGATCTGGCGCAATGCAGTCACTTACCGCGCCATCAACGGAATCTGCGGTATTGTCTTCCGTGAACTAGATAATGGGGTAGGCGAAATCACTATCTTCTACAGTGATCAAGTCGGTGAAGAGACCCGTCACCACTTTGCGCGGTACATCGAGACTCTCTTGAGGAGGCTGGCGCAAACCGACTCCGTACACAAACAGCGGATTATCACCTGTCCAGAATGCGGTGAGACGCTGGCGGATCGACAGGTGGAAAAGCGGCGCGAACGTGGGTTCAGCAGCATCGAATGTCCGGTGTGCGATACGAAAATCTCGCTCCTCGAACCGGAAGACTTGCTCATTCGAGAGTCGAATGTTTCCCTGATTGATCGCGCCGCCAACGAAAAGCGCGACATTGATTCCGCGCACTCCGTGGTGCAGGGGAAAGAGGTCGTGGGCAGATTTGATGTATTTCTCTCGCACAATGGCAAAGATAAAGCCGAAGCGATCAAGCTGAAGAAACAGTTGAGCGAACACGGTGTGCTGGCTTGGTTGGATACCGATCAACTGCTGCCGGGTGGAGCGTGGATGAAACGTCTGGAAGATGCCCTAACCAAGTGTGACAAACTGGCATATCTGATTGGCGAGCATGGCAGAGGTCAGTGGCAGGAGCGTGAGCTAGAAGTTTTCATGGCGCAAAATCGTCCGGTAATCCCCGTGCTTTTGGCAATCGCGCCTACAGGTGTTGAAAATACTATCTCGGCGTTCCTGAAGACATTGACTTGGGTGGATTTTCGCCGCGCTGATCCCGACCCGCTCGATCAACTGATTTGGGGAATCCTCGGAGAAAAAGCAGCGCTTTAAATAAAAACACCCTCTCCATTTTGAGAGGGTGCTTTCGTCAACGCCGAAGCTAATTTACGGGTTGCTGCTCGGACGGGCAGCCAGCGTGACGGGGATCGTCAGCTCTTCCGTGCCGTTACGGACAA
>CALKIA010000639.1 GCA_937988705.1 uncultured Chloroflexota bacterium
GCTCGCTGTGCAGCGGACACTTGAATGCGGCATAGTCGCGCCCACGAAAACGCGGCTTGCCGAGGTCACGCTCAACGAGCTGGCGCAGGTCGAGCTGTGCTTTGAGTTTTTCGACATCGATCATAATTCTCGCCTCCACTTTCGTCAGTGCTTTTGCCATATGTCAAAAGTCAAAAGTTTCGACTTTCGTCATTCGTCATCGCCGCTGACGAAAGTTGATCCTCAGGAAAAAAAACGAGAGAAGCGAGCGCTTTTTGTGCGATTCACCTCCCTGCACAAGAGAAACTTTCGTCAGAAGCGTTATGACGAAAGTTTGGTGTTGGTCACCCGGTAGCCCCGTGCGCTCCGCCCGCCGGTTTTGCGCTCAGCAATCTCGATCACTCCATCGTCGACGAGAGCTGCCAGCGTCGCGTCCACTTCTTTCCGTGACTTCACCCCGGCACCGCGCAGGATGTCTCGCGCTGACGGCGGACGTTCCCCATGGCGCGCGATGAAGTCCAGCACCTTCTTCTCGTTCTTCACATCAACCCCGATGCTCAGTTCGTCGAGCAGCCGATGCACCGACGCGCGGTACTCCTCAGCGAGCATCTGTCCCCGTGCCCAGTGGGCTGTTGTGAGACGCGGTGTGTTGGGCGTCACCTCATCCATCCAATCCATAATTGCCAGAATCAGCGCCAGCTTGAGTGCCATCGTCGCGAAACGTCCGTAGTTGCCGCGCAGCCGATCATCAAGGTTGCGACGGGGATCGGTCATGTCGTGCAGTGCTGCGTAGTAGGCATTGAACAGGTCGAAAACTGCTGGTTCCATCGTTGCGGCGATGGCGGGATGCCTAACAGGTTCATCCAGATCATGGAGTGCGAACTCGTCGGGCGGCATCGGGAAGGCGTTGTACACCCGCAGCAGTCGTGTTTTCAGGTCGGACGGAAACTCGTGTGTATCAAGGTTGTGTCCATTCAGCACGCATTTGATCTCGCGTTCGGTCGGGGTCAGACAGAGGAAGCGCGCCATCAGCCCGTCCTCCCATTCGCCGTCGGTGATGTAGCGCCCCAACCGCGCGGGTGTGGTCGCGCCGATCATTGCCAGCGCCGGGTTGTAGACGATCAACTTGCCATCCCCACGGAGTTCGCGTTCCAGACGACGAGGCGCGTCGAACATTTCCATCATCGTTTCGGTGTGTCCCTCCATGTACTTCTTCGGGATCAGCATCTTGCTCGCTTCGTCAATGAGGATGCCGCGCTGACCGGCGAAGCGTGCTGCGAGGTCTTCGTTCTTGCGTTCGAACGGCAACAGCTTGTCATAGTTGGCCGGTTTTTCGCCCGCGAGTTTGGCGACCAGCATCTCAGGTGAGGTTGTCGCGGGCAGGAGCAGGTGCGGCATCGTGTCCCGTACCATGTCGGTGATCGCATTCAGTCCAGTCGATTTGTGATAGTAAGTTGTCGGTGCAACCCACAGGTAGTACAGATTCGGATAGATGTCACCAAACCCCAAGCGCAGTACGCAGCGCCGCGCCACTGCCAGCCCGACCGCCCATAGCGGACCCGACTCCAAGAAGATGCGCGGAGTCATCGGCGAACGTTGGCTCAACCACGCGAGACAGTCACGGTGAAAACCGCCGATCATTTCGGCGGAGGAGCGTAACTTATCGGTCAATTGCGCCGCTTTGGGCAGCGGCGGCACATACGCTTCATCAGATATTTTGCTCGAAGACGGCACAGCGGCGTTCGGATCGACACGCAAGACCTGTGTGCTCAGTTCAGGATCACGGGTCAAAATCTGCTGCAGGATTGACCAGTGGGTTTGGTCATGCTGCCAATTGAGGGATGCCAGCAACGATTCAACCAGCGGACTGAGGTTCAATCCGGCAGGAATATCCAACATTGATACGGCGCGTCGTAGCGCGTACGCATCGTGTTCAGTGAGGTTCATGATGATAAGCTCCCAGGCAATACTGAATAGAACTCGTGCTAAAAAACACGGTTGGAAATTGGCTCTTCAGTTGCACATGGGGACAGGCTGTGATACAGTGTGAGTGTCCAGTTCACAACCGTATCACAGTCCATCGCCCACATGCCATCTCGCAGTGGGCCTTTTCTTTTCTAGGGCGGCGAACGACTACGTTTGTGCATTGCTATTCCCCCAATTTGTTTACGCGCGTAAACATTTCAATCACTTGTAAGGTAGCGTTCTACTTCGTTGAGCAGCTTTCGCATCGCTTGGAGGCGAGCTCGTGCTACAGCGATATCCCCTTCATGATGAATGAGCGCTCGTGCTACTTCCTGCGGTGTAGTCGAATTAACGCTCTTTGCCATCTTTGCCACTTTCAGCGCTGCAGGCGAAATATCGGAAGCGCCATCTGACATATCCGCATCAGAACCCTCACCCTCACACAACTCCTTGACTTGTTTCGCTGACAAACTGAAGTCAATGATCTGACGTACGATCTCAGCTTGATATTCGATTGGCGTCGTAATGACATAGCGCAGTTTAAACTCCTCAATCGCGTGACGATCTGCAAGTTCCAAGGCCTCGTCTGAGAGATGGAGCAAACTCTTGATGTGACTGAACCTGGCCCGCTTGACGCCGCCCATCGCACTCAGAATCGTGTCGGTGTATTCGCGTTTACCACGGAGGTCAAGGCCAAGTGCTTGACGGTAGAAATCATTTCCAACTGCGTAGGCAGGGATCTCGTAGCCGTGCACCGTTAGTAGCAAGAGGGCAGCTTGCCGGGCTAGAGCAACCGCGGTCAATCCGGAACGCGCTGTGTTTTCTTTCGCTTGCCTGAAGACCGATGACTGGCGTTCAGGGATGATGATGCAGGGGATCATGCCATCGCCGGTGTAATTGGGAATGAAGTCGCGGAGTAACCACGTTGCCCAGTAGCGGCGCTCGCCTGTCTCGATCCGAAACAAGCGGGTAACGCCTTGTGAGACATCGACCACCGTGAGCGGGTTCACCTGACCATCATCACGGATGGTCACGGCCAGATTGACTAGATCGTGCAAGAGTTGTTCCTCAGGCGACAGGTTGACCGCCGTTTCCTCTTCGTGCTCGTCGTCGGCTTTGGGCAGCAGTTCGAGGACGCTGTTGAACGGTCGACCCCGCTGGCGCGCCGCAATCTGCACGATCTGCACCAGTTCGCGGAGTGCCTGCGTGGGCGTCACGTGGTTGTTGTGAAAGCGCAGGTGGATGCTCTCCGGCAGCACGCGGCGGGGTTGTACCGGATCAGGACGCACCAGCTCCAGCAGCAGGCGTTCCACACGGATGCTGTTATCCCGAAGAGCCGCCTGACCATCACCCATCAAGTCGGTCGTCACCGATGCCAACAGCTCGTCAATCCGGTTAGTCGATCCCTTCGCCATCACGCACCACCCTTCGTCATGTAGCGCACCAGCGAGCC
>CALKIA010000640.1 GCA_937988705.1 uncultured Chloroflexota bacterium
CGCGCGCCGATGACAGTGTGCGCGTGTATGTCAACGGTGTGCTGGTCATCAATCAAGGTGGGGCGACCGGGCAGACCAATACGGCGACGCTCCAACTGCCCGCCGGTGGCAACACCTTCCAGGTCGAATACGGCGAACTGACGCTCGACGCGTACCTCGAATTCAGCGTGTATTTCACGAACAATCCGGGTGGCGCGCAGCCTACGCAAGTCCCCGTGCTGACGGGCGCAATCGCCACGGTGTCAGCCTTCCGGCTCAATGTGCGCGATTTGCCGAGCGCGACCGGCAGTAACGTCATCACGCGCATCAACCGCTTCGAACAGTACCAGATCGTCGGGCGGACGAACGACAGCGTGTGGTATCAAATCCAGTTGGCGAACGGGGCGACGGGTTGGGTGTCCGGGCGCTTCATCACCATCACCAACGGCTTCAACATCCCGGTGACGACCCCCGGTTCGACGGTACAGCCCACACCCACGACCCAGCCCGCCCAAACTACGGGCATCATCGGCACGGCGACCCCCTATACGGTTAACATCCGGTCGGGTGCGGGCACGCAGTTCGGGCGCCTCGGTCGAATCGTAGCGGGTGCGCAGGCGACCGTGGTCGGGCGTAACGCGGCGTCGCAGTGGTATCAGGTGAACTTCAATGGGATCGTCGGCTGGGTGAGCGCACAGTATTTCGTGCTGCCCGCCGGGACAAACGTCAACAGCATCCCGGTCACGGGGTAAAAGCGGTCGACAGTTCGCTGTTGAGCGTGAGTTGGACGGACGCCTGCGGGCGTCCGTTCTGTTTGAGGGGAACGAGCACCTTCCGCCTCCGCCTCCAGCCCCGATAGGGAGTTATTGGACGTGACCTGAGCCTGTTTAAAAAGGTCACTTTCCACCCCTCCCTGAATTCGGTTGAAGGCGGGACAGTTTTAATATTGAGCAGCATTAAGGCGCTGGTCTGAGGGAAAATGGGTTGTGTAGGGACGCGCAACGGCGCGTCCGTTACACCTGCAATCCGGCGGACGCCCCGTTGGGCGTCCCTACAATTCTCTCGATTGTTAAAAGTGTCCTGTCCTCAACTGAATTCGGGGAGGGGCCGGGGGTGGGGTCAGACTGCCACCTTTCTCAACACCCTCATAGAAGGTCTTATGTCTCGTCCCTACCCGGTCTCACTGTAAACTGTTCACTTTTCTCTCGGCGGGTCTGGTGATTTGGCTTTTCGCGGTGGATGGGGCAAAATTTAGCTGATAAATGCCCTGTAATGGAAGGATTTAACCGCGATGTCTGAACCGCAAATTATCTCAACCAGCCGCCCCGATATCGACATTCGCCAAGATGTGTACAACATCATCCAGCATTACCCGCCACTGGCCGCTGACCAGCATCAGATTCATGTCCTCGTGACAGACGGCGTGGTGACGGTAACGGGGCATGTCAAATCGCTGCCGAGTCGACGGTTTCTGCTGGATGCGATCCCGAAGCTGGCGGGCGTCGAGAGCGTGAACAGCACGGCGTTGTACGAAGAAGATGCGCTGCGGCGGGAGATCGGCAAAGTGACCCCGGCGGGCGTGCAGGTGAATGTCCGCTATGGCACGGTGATCCTCACCGGCAATCTGCCCCCGGATATGACCGCGGAGTTGTTCGAGCAGTTGACGAGCATCCCCGGCGTCGAAAAAGTCGTCACCCGGTTTTAGATTGGGAAGTTTGTTCAGGTAGAGTCGCGGTTGATTTGGACAGCAAAATTAGAAGTGGACACAGGACGGGGCAGCCCTCGTCCTGTTTTGTTTTAGGTGAGGGAGACGTATTCGCGGTGGACACGCGGATCAGCCGGGTCGGGATAGCCATGATCGCTGATCAGCAGTTTGAGGTCGATTTCGGGCATGTTGTCGAGGCCGAGAACGAGATTCGCCAGCACGATATCCAGCACCAGCAGCAGCCGCCCAAAGTTGCTGAACTGCCCTTGCAGCGCGCTGATCAATACGGCGAAAACGCGTTCGCGCAGCTCGTCGTCTACAATGCCGCTGCCGGGAAACCCGCCCGTCCAGCTTTCCTGATACGCGCCGATTCTCAGGGTGTCATCCCGCAGCGTCATCAATTGGCCGATCGCCGCTTTGCGATCCTGGGCATCGACCAGCCGCCCCCCCATGCGATAGGGTAAGTTGGGGATCTGCTGGTAGAGTTCGCCCGGTTTCCCGTTTTCGACCAGACGACCAAAGGGATGCCCCCCCAAATTCAGCCCGCTGAGCGTCGCGCGCACACACTGGCGGTAGTAGCGTTCGCGTCCAACGTGACCTGCGCAGCGATCCAACCGCCAGATCAGCGACAGCAGGTCGCCGAAATCGAGGGGTTGGCGCGGCGCATCGTTCGGGGCATACGCGCTGGTCAATTGGTTGATTCTTGACTGTTCAAACCGGGACTGCATGGGTGGCTCTCTACCGCATCCGCTGCGATTAGGTGAACTTGACCGCGCAAATGCGGGTCGGCTGACTTTAGGTATAGACCTGCGTGCGCCGATCCGCCGGTTTGAGCGTGCGATGGCGCATCATCACCTGCCACACGCGCAGCGCCGCTTCCAATTGAATGCGGATGTCCATTTTGGACTCGCCGCGCTGACGATCCGGGAAGTAGATCGGGATTTCCGCCACCTGGAAGCCTAAGCGACAGGTCACATAGGCCATTTCGACCTGAAACACATAGCCGTTGGAGCGTACACGATCGAGATTCAAGCCGACGAGGGTGGCGCGCCGCCAGATGCGATAACCCGCGGTCGCATCATAGACCGGAATATTGAGCAGCAGGCGCGTGTAAACGCGGTTGGCGAACCAGCTCAACAGCTTGCGATAGATGCTCCAGTTTTCGTCGACGCCGCCGCCCGGCGCAAAGCGCGAGGCGATCACCAGATCACAGCCGCTTTCCAGCTTGGCGATCAGTTCGCTGATGTACTTGGGCTGGTGCGAAAAGTCAGCGTCCATCTGGATGATGTAGTCGGCACCGAGCCGCAGCGCCTCTTTGAAACCCGCGATATAGGCCGGCCCTAAACCACCTTTGTCGGTGCGATGCAGCACGAAGACGCGCCCCGGAAACTGCGCGGACAGTTGATCGGCGATCTGCCCCGTACCATCCGGAGAATTGTCGTCAACAATCAGTAGATTAAGCTGAGCAGGGAGTTCAAGCAGCGCTTCAGTGATCGCGCTGATGTTTTCTTTCTCATTATAGGTGGGGATGACCACCACAATTCTCGGCATGAAACTCTTTCCTATAAGCCTCGAAGCGGCCTGAATGAAAGCCTTATGAGTCTAAGTTAAGCCCACTTTGGGCGCAAGTCCAAAAACGTTTCCCTACAGCCGCCATTCTTGGGAAATACTTCATACACCGGAGCCGGCTTCTATACCAATAGAGTCCAATCGCTACCCCTACGTTCGTGACAGGGACTATCATTAACGAGATGTTGTCCAGCTAACAAACCCCGGTGTTCGCATGTTCCAATGGGATAAGCGTCTATGGACGCTGTTTATGATCGTGTTCGCCAATTTTCTGGGTGGAACGATCGTTTTACCCTCACTTCCACTTTATTCGCAGCGGCATTTTAATGCCTCACCCGAAGTCATTTCGTTAATCCTGGCGTCGTATTTCATCGCCCAATTTCTCGCCGCACCGTTCATCGGGCGCCTGTCAGATCGCTATGGTCGCCTGCCGGTGCTGGTGGTCAGCCAGTTTGGGACGTTCATCAGCTTCCTGATGTTGGGCGCAGCGACCACCATCCCCATGCTGTTTGCGGGGCGCATCCTCGACGGCATCACCGGCGGTAATGTGATCGTCGCGCAGGCGTACGTCACCGATATCACCACGCGCGAAGACCGCACCCGCGGCCTCGGCGTGATCTTCGCGGCGTTCGGCCTCGGCTATATCCTCGGCCCCGCACTCGGCGGGATCGTCTCGGCTTTTTTCAGCGAACAGGCCACCTTTTTCGTCGGCGCAGCGATCTCGCTGTTCACGACGATCCTCACGTGGGTTGTTCTCGATGAGTCGCTCACACCGGAACGCCGCGCCCGAATTGCGCTCGAACGGGGTGGCCGCCGTCCCCTGCGCGTGCGCGACCTGATCGCCAATGTGCCGCTGCGCTGGATTCTGCTCATCGGCTTCGGCTCGCAGTTGAGCATCGCGCTGCTGCAATCGTCGATTGCCTTGTTCAGCGAGTTCGAGCTGTTCAAAGGCGCATCGGAGCAGACGGTCAGCCTCGGCGTCGGTTTGATGCTCATGGGGATCGGTGTTGGACAGTTCTTCACGCAGGTGGCGCTGCTCCGCCCGGCGGTTGAGCGGTTCGGTGAACAACGACTGGTGATCGTTGGCGCATTTTTCCGGGGGATGGGCATGTTCCTCATCGTGCTGCTGGGGTCACCGCTGCTGGTCGGCTCGATGGCGCTGACGATG
>CALKIA010000641.1 GCA_937988705.1 uncultured Chloroflexota bacterium
TACAATGAGATCAGTAACGCGGCATGTTATCTCCGATTATTCAGCTAAGTGGGACAAAACAAGATGGCTAACGAAATTGGCGGGGTCAAGGATGCTCTGCGGACTCAGCAGTACATCGCCACGGATGAGATCGCTACGGTGATGTTCCTCGCTGAACGGTTGGGGAAACCTGTGCTGGCCGAGGGTCCGGCTGGTGTGGGCAAAACCGAGCTAGCGAAAGCCTGGTCCAAGATCAGCGGACGCCCGCTGATTCGCTTGCAATGCTATGAAGGTCTGGACGAAAGCAAAGCGCTCTACGAATGGGAATATGCCAAGCAGATGCTGTACACCCAGCTTCTGCGGGACAAGCTCAGCCAGCTCCTCTCGGATGCGGAGACGCTCTCCGCGGCGGCGGATCGGCTCGCCAACGAAGAGGATGTGTTCTTCTCCGAACGTTTCCTGCTCGCGCGTCCGCTGCTGAAAGCGCTCACCTCAGAGGAGCCGGTCGTGCTGCTGATCGACGAAATCGACCGCGCTGACGCCGAATTCGAAGCGTTTCTGCTGGAAATTCTGAGCGATTTTCAGGTATCCGTTCCCGAACTGGGCACGATTACCGCCAAGCACCAACCGGTCGTGCTGCTGACCAGCAACAACACCCGCGAACTCTCCGAGGCGCTCAAGCGGCGCTGTCTCTACCTGTTCATCGACTACCCGAATCAGGAAACCGAGATGAACATCGTGCAGATGCGGGTGCCGCAGTTGAAGGCGAAAATGGCGGCGCAGGTGGTCGAAGTGGTGCAGGGCTTGCGCTCGATGGACTTGAAGAAGAATCCGAGCGTGTCCGAGACGATTGACTGGGCGCGCGCGCTCGTCATGCTCAACGCCGACAGTCTGGATAAGCAGACGCTCGAAAACACGCTGACCGTGCTGCTCAAGCACGAAAGCGATGTGCAGAAGGCCAAGCGGTTGCTCACGGGCAGCAAAACGCATCCGCTGGATCGCGGCGGCAGTGGCAACGATCCGCGCCAGCAGCGCGGTAATCGCCGCTGGGGCGAATGGAATAACTAGGCACTTCACGGCCTAACACCCCTCTCCCATGGGAGACCTCAGGGGGTAACACTCGGAATCCAAAACACGCTTTGTAGGGGCGGGACTTGTCCCGCCCGTTGTGGTGGGCGAGGCAAACCTCGCCCCCATACGAATTTTGTCTGGCGGGACTGTCGCCCCCTTAATCTTCGCGATTTCTCTCGTAGGGACGCGATTTATCGCGTCCGCCGCTCCCAAAAGACCTTCACCCTATTTTAGCGTGACTTATGGATAGCGTTTCTCTCACCCTCACCCCCAACCCCTCTCCCACGCCAGCGGAGACGGGTCGGGGTGGCCTTACTCCACCCGTTCCAGCGTATACGCTTCGGTTTCCCCGGCGCTGATCACCAGACTCACTGGATCATTGAGCGGATTGAAATCGACCCCCACGCCCAGCGCGCCATTGTTGACCACCATATATTGACCGAGCACCGGCACATAGACGAGGCGGAACGCCCACGCACCATGCGTGAGCCAGAGGCTGCTGTCATCCTCATGGTATTCCACGACCCAGTTGTCCGTATACGTGCCGAGGAGCGGCGCGGCGGTTTCCGCGGCGATTTCGCCTTCTGCCAGCGAGCGGATCTGCTCGATCTGGGTGCGGATCGCCTCAAAGTCGACCCGGCGCTGGGCGGCGGCCTGAAGATCGAGGCCGTTCCACAGTTCGGCAAAGCTGAAGGCCAGCGTGTCATTCAACTGCCCGCCAAGGAGCGAATTGCTGAACACGAGGATCGCAGTATCGCTGTCAGGGAAAATGCTCAGTTGCGTCATATAGCCCGTCCACCCGCCGTTATGGTGGCGCATGCTGACGCCGCGATAGGTCTGCGTCACCCAGCCCATGCCATAGCGCGCATCTTCGTAGCCGGGAACGGCCTCCAGACCGAGCGACGCGCCGGGAGCCCAGGTGGCCGCGAGATTCTCCGCGCTGACAATACGCTCGCCCTGGGGCGTGACGCCGCCGTTCATCTGCGTGATGACGTACTTTGCCATATCTTCAATATTCACCCACACCCCGCCCGCCGGAGCGACCAGCGCGATCGGCGCGTCGTTCATGCGGGTGATGGCGTCGGCCTCCGCTAAGAGATCCGGTTCGTAGGGTTCGGCGTAGTTGTCACCCAACGCGCTGTGATCATCGGTGATGATGGCGCTCGTCATGCCGATCGGGTCGAAGAGGCGGGCCTGCATGAGCGTCTGATAGCTCGCGAGCGTCGGTTCCAGTCCGCTGGCGACCGCGCCAACGTAGCCCGCCAGCGCATAGACCTCATTGTTGTAGTGATGCGAGTTACGGAATTCGCCGGTGATGGTCTGCGCGGCAATGGCGCTCAACAGCCGCTCGCTATCCCAGTTTCCCCAGTCAAAAGCGTCAAGGGTGCTCGACACCAGCCCCGTCGCCATGCCCATCAGGTCGCGGACGGTAATCTGCGCGGTCAGCTCGGAGTCGGCGGTGGCGAAGTCGGGCAGAATGTCCGTGACCGGCGTGTCCCATGTCAGCACGCCCTCATCGACCAACTGCGCGAGCAGCAGCGATGTCATCGACTTGGTGGTCGAGCCGATACGGAAGCGTGTCTCGGTCGTGAACGGCAGTTCCTCTTCGACATTGCGCCAACCGAAACCCTGCGCATAGATCACCTCATCCCCGCTGATCACGGCTACCGCCGAGCCGGGGACATGGTAATACGCCATTTCATCCTGAATGATCTGTTCAAACTGCGTTAAACGTTCATCCTGTTGAGCGTGAACTGCCGTGAACGAAAGCAGGCAGACTAGGCTAAAGAGCATCAAAAACGTGCGCGTCCATCGCTGGTTCATCAGTGTTTTCCATCCTGTAGGGTAATCATGGCTGCTCCCACCAAGCGGGACAGCCTCTCGGTCGTCGTACTTGGCTCAGTGGTTATACGCACCTTCCCTACTCAAAGTAGCGTTTCTCTCCGTTAAGTTTCAGCATGCTGCTTGATACGTTTGCCGTTGTCCGCTTATAATCGAAGTCAATTCGGAATTGCACAGGGCAGTAAAAACTCATGGTTTTAGCGAATCAGGCGAACACGGGCGTTCTCATCACCAATACCGCTGGCGTTCCCGGCGGCGTCGTCTTGGAAGTCACGCGCAAACTC
>CALKIA010000642.1 GCA_937988705.1 uncultured Chloroflexota bacterium
GCGGATCGCGCCGGGATTTCTATTGAGAGTGACGCAGACTTTCAGAAGTCGTTTACATGGGCAGAACGCCAGCTTGTGCAGCGCCTCCATGAGGTGCTGCTAAACACACCCGCTGCGCTCGATTACGTGACCAAGACGCGCGGATGGCAGATGGCAACCGTCCGCAACGCACGGCTGGGTTTCATACCGCAGGACAAAAGGAAACTCCTAGCAGACCTGAACCTCCCCGACAAATGGCGCAGTGTGATCGCCAAATTTCCCGCCGGGATGATTGTGTACATCCATTGGGAACGGGGGCGCTTGGGGTATCTAAGCGGACGGTCGATCAGCGGGAAACAGCACTACAACCCGCCGCGGGAGCTGATCGGCGAGCGCCGTCCGTATAGCAATCACCTGTACTCACCCGATGCGGAGCAGATGGTACTGGTCGAGGGGCAAGCGGACGCGATCACGTTTGGTGAATGGGGCTTTCCGGCGGTGGCAGTGGTCGGGATGCACGCCTCAGATGATCTGTTGACTGCACTACGGAAACATCGCCGCGTCTTCGTCGCGCTCGATAACACGCCGGAGGCTACACAGAAGAATCAGGAGCTAGCACGGCAGCTAGGCAAGATCGCGCTGATTCCGCGGCTGCCCATTGGCGTAAAAGACGCTAACGACTGGCTGTTACAGGGTGGCAATGCTGAGGAGGTGCAGGCGGTGCTTAACAAAGCCAAAACGTGGCTGCAAACCGAGATCGAGCGGGTCGCTTTTCTCGATGGTCTGGAAAAGAAAGATGCGATCCGGGCGTTGTTCACCCAGGCAATCGATCTGGATGAAATGGAATTGAGTGAGTTTCGCTCGGCGCTAGCGAAACAAGGGTTGAAAGGCCGGGCGTTCAACGATCTGCTGCGCGCCGCCCGTAAGCAGGAGGAACAGGAAGACGAGGATGAGATGCCGCAGATACTTGGTGATGATATTCCGCTGCTCTCACCGGCACTGGGTTTTCAGCGCGACATCGCCATCGTGACCGTATCCGTCGTCGAGCGCACGAAGGACAAGAAACTCAACACGCAGCCGTATCTGGTGACCTCCTCCCGCGAGCTCGTGCGCTTGAGCGATGAACAGATTATCAAGTTGGATGGGCACGAGGTGGCGCTGCGGGTCATGCCGGAAGGCTCCGAATTCCTCATGCGCTGGCGGTTCAGCGATATCCAAAAGTTTCTCAACGGCGAAACGGTCGATGCTGGTCAAGTCTTTCGCGACGTGCACGACTTGTTCACCCGCTATGTCGATTTTCGCTCGCCGGTCGAGAGCGCGATCCTTACCCTTTGGACAATTGGGACGTACTTCTACACCATGTTTCCGGCGTATCCGTATCTCGCGCTGAATGGGCCGAAGAACAGCGGCAAGTCGACCGTGATGCGCGTGCTCCAGCCACTGGCCTTCAACATGGTGACCACCTCCGATCCCACCGGGCCGTCCATGTTCCGGCTCATCCACTACACGAGCTGTACCGTCGGCATCGATGAGGCCGAGCGTTACCACAACCCGAAGGATCCCGGTATGCAGCAGATTCGCCAGCTGCTCAACAGCGGCTACAAACAGGGTATGCCGGCGATTCGCCTCATCGGTGAAGATATGAAGCCACAGGCGTTCGATGTCTATTCCCCCAAAATCTTGGCGGCGATTGCTGGACTTGAAGATATTCTCGCCTCGCGCTGCATTGCCATCCCCATGCGTCGGACGGACAAGATGCTGCCATCATTCCCGCCGGACTTTGATGGGGCTGGGCTGCGCCACCAACTCTATACGCTGGCGCTGACCCACTTCCGAACGGTCTGCACCAACTATTCGGAGCGTCCGACACTGCACACGCTGCACAATCGTTCCGGTGAGCTGTGGTCGCCACTCGTCGCGCTGGCGGCGTTCTTCGAAGAGCAAGGCGGTGTAAACGGCTTACTTGAGGCAATTGCCGCAGCAGCAGAAACTGACGAGCAGATTAGCGAAGGCAAGGCGCTCAGCGAACGTGAAGAGGCTGTCCTGCAGGCCCTCGAACTGCTCACCCGTGATCAGGATGGTATTGTCTGGATCAAGGCAACCACCCTGCGCGAACGGGTAGCCCGCCTGATTGGGCAACCCACCGACAAGCTGGGCGATGCGCAGTGGATCGGGCATATCCTCAAGCGCCTGCATTTACTGGATGAGGCTGGGCGCAAACGCAGCATGGATGGCATCGCCTATGCTGTACGCTCGTTCGATGTCACTGATATGATGCGCCGGTACGACGTCGCAGTTCTTCATCAGGAATGCTAGAAATACCGTACATACCCTTCATACCCTTCATAGCTGAGAGAGGAGAGAGGAGAGAGGAAGGGTATGTCGGGTTATCGATTCCTAGGTGTCCGTCTTTGGGGTACGCTTGGGTGCAGTCAACCGTTTCTTCTCGGCGCGCTCCAGCTTCTTGATGCGCTCCGCCGTAGGTAGATCTTCGGGCATCGTCCCACCGAGTTCAGCGATCGCCCGGCGAACGACGACACCAGCTTCATAATGCACGGCATTCGCCGCGTCTTTACCCTGTATTTGGTCGCGACGCAGTTTCTCTTCTGCCTGCGTGCTGCGAAATAGGTTCGCTGCCAGCTCGGTGGTCCCCATGTGATCGAGGACGTGTTGGCTTTTCTTAAGCTTCTTGCGCTTGTGAATGGCTTCCGCGGTCAAACCATTATACAGTCCGCGATAGTCATGATTCTGGAACACCGCGAAATCCTGTCCGGTGATCACGCCCGCCGTTTTCGCTGCCGTTGCAAGGTCGGTATTTTGTAGCTTGATGCGCTGGTGCAGGAGTAGCCGCCGCTGATCTTCGGTGAGCTCCGCCATCGCGGCTGCATCGGTCATTTCCTGATGGCGCGTCTGGACAGCGAAGTAGGTCTGACCGAGAGCGACCACTTCTTTCGCTGGATCAGCGTTCTGCACAACAAGATAGCAAGCATAGCGTGAGAGGTGCATGTCCTCGACTTCACGTTTCGCATCGGAGCCAATGGCGACCATTTTGATGGCTCCGACGAAATGGTCGGTCGGATCGTGACCGCTGTTTTCACACGAGATTTGTGCTTTGAGCAGAACACCTTTGAAGTTGCGCCAGTTCGTGTATTCCAATACTGCCATCAGGTCACGGGCCGACCAGAATTCCAGTTCGTCTTCGTCAACTTGGCGAATATTCTCAAAGAGAGAAATGGCAGAATCAGGTATCTGATCAGTTGGTGTTGTCACATGATAACCTCGTTCACTCAAACAAAGGCATTTGCACCATTATAGTGAGTAGTTGTCCTGCGTATGAAAGTGATTGATATTCTTCGATGTAAGTCAATTTGGGGTGGCAGTCCCTATTCAACAGCAACCCGCAAAATTACGCACAAAGCGGATCCTACAGCCAATTAGTTCTTTGCAGCAAGGGGACCAGCACATTGGCGACCTGCAGTGATTCGGCTCTTGCAAGATTCTTGACAGCCCAAATTCGCACCGCTACACTGTCCTAAGTTTGCCAAGCATAAGGTCTAACTTCGTGTGGCTTTTCGGTCGCTGTTGTTGTATTTGTCGCATATCCTCTTGCCGGGAGAGCTGATCACTTCGTGATGACAAGGATTGCAAGATGTTGAGCGCCCCCGGTTTGTGCAATCGCGGCGTTTTTATTCTGGAGATCAGATTTAAACGCCCTAACACAACAAGCTAGGGCGTTTTGATTTCGTCTTGCGAAAAGTAACTATCTATAGGAGATTGAGAGAGACTAATGATGAGCAGTTTTGCCCATCCCGAATACTTGGTTGAGACTGATTGGTTGCAGGAGCACTTGAACGACCCCGATCTTCGCATTCTGGATGCGACAGTCTACTACCGCACCGATCCGGAAACTGGCGCGCTTTCAATTGTCAGTGGACGTGAGAATTGGGAAGCTGGGCATATACCCAACAGCACCTTCATCGACCTGATCGAGGAAATATCGTCACCACATCCGACCCTCCGTTTCAGCGCCCCATCGGCAGAACAGTTTGCCGCAGCGCTGGGGCGCCATGGAATTGGCGAGGGCACACGGGTTGTTGTATATGACGCAAATAACATCATGTGGTCAACGCGAGTCTGGTGGTTGCTGCGCACGTTTGGCTTCGACAATGCCGCTGTGCTCAATGGTGGCTGGAAGAAGTGGGCACTGGAGGGGCAACCGACTTCGACGAGCGCGACAGTCCGCCCGGCGGCTGTCTTTACGCCGCATCACCGACCGAGCTTCCTCATCGGCAAAGAGGATGTGCTGTGTGAACTTCAGGCCGGAGCGGCATCAGCGTGTTTGCTCAATACGCTCGGTGAGTCGGAGTTCCGCAGTCAACGCATTCCAACAAGCCGCAATGTGCCGTGGGGAAGTCTAGTTGACCCCGTGACGGGCGCGTATTTACCAGCGAATGCGCTGCGCGCTGCCTTTGCGCAAAGTGGCGTCTTGGAAAAAGAGCGGGTTGTCGCCTACTGCGGCGCGGGGATTTCGGCTACCAGCGACGCCTTGATCCTCACGCTGCTCGGCGTACCGAACATCAGCGTCTACGATGGGTCAATGCAGGAATGGGCAGCCGATTCCAGCCTGCCAATTGAAAGCGGCTCATAGGTCGCCATAGGTACAAAACAACCCCTTCAGCTCCATTTGAGTTGAAGGGGGTATCTGTTCTACACAACACCAGCTTGACGCAGCTCGGATACCTGATCGGCACCGTAACCGAGTTCACGCAAAATCTCATCCGTATGCTCCCCAAGCAGCGGCGGATGGCGATCATAGCGCAGGGGCGTTGCTGACATGTGGACGGGCGTTGCCAGCGATTTGACTGGGCCTAACGTCGGATGCTCCAGCTCAACGATGAAATGGCGTTCTAGCAAATGTGGATCGGCCAGTGCTTCCTCAACTGTATTGATTTTGCCCACCGGGACATCGGCTTCACGCAGAATCTGCATCCACTCATCGGCAGAATGTTTGAGCAAGGCGGCGCGGACGTGGGGCATGAGCGCCTCGTAGTTGCGCACACGTTCCGCATTCGTCGCAAAGCGGGGATCCTGGGCTAAGGCATCAAGGCCAGCCACCACACAGAATTTTTGCCAGGTATTGTCCGAGCCCACGCCGAGGATAAACCAGCGGCCGTCGCCCGCTGGCAGCGGTTCATAGGGAGCGATCTGTGGGTGGCGATTGCCGTACTGGATTGGATTCTCGCCCGTGGCGAAATATGCCCCCGCGTAGTTCTCTAGCCACGTCATATGCCCTTCTTGCAGTGACATATCGAGCATCTGCCCGACGCCGGAAGTATGCCGCGCCTGCAGCGCGCTCAGAATGCCGATGGCGGTGAACATACCGCATGTCATGTCGGCAATCGGCGTCGGGAAGCGTAGTGGCCCAGCCCCCGGCTGCCCGGTGATCGACATGACGCCAGATTCGGCCTGGGATACCAGATCATAGCCGAATTGATCGGCCCGGCTGCCTACCCGCCCGTAGCCGCTGATCGAGGCATAGATCAGTCGTGGGTTACGTGGTTGGAGCGCCGCATAATCCAGCCCGTATTTTTTGAGGGAGGCGTTCGTCGCGATGTTGGTCATGAACACGTCCGCGTCGTCAATCAGCTTGTAGAGGACTTCTTTGCCGCGAGGATGGGTCACATTCAGAGTCATACTGCGTTTGTTGCGGTTGACGGCGAGATAGTACGTGCTTTCGCTGTCGATAAACGGTGGGCCCCACGTGCGCGATTGATCGCCGCTGCCGGGGCGCTCAAGTTTTATCACTTCCGCGCCGAGATCGCCCAGCATCATAGCACAGTAGGGACCGGCCAGCGCTTGAGTCTGATCGATGATCCGAATACCTTCGAGCGGTGCAGTCATAACGCTTTCACTTTCCAAAAATACTAAGTCTGCGACACTTTAATCCGGTGCGAACCCACCGCAATGAGCGCAATAGCAACCAGTGGCAAAATCAGCCAGGCGGTAAACACCAGTGACCAACCCCCTTGTGCGAGCAAAACTCCGACGAAGGTGCTGCCGACTGCTCCGCCGATGCTATGAGTAGCGTCCATAACACCAGCAACCTGTGATGTGCCTAGATGGGCATAGAGCAGAGGAACAGCCGTCAGCAGCAGATTGGTCAGGGCATACGATGTGATGCCCATCACGCTCAGCAGCAGAATCGAGGTGGCGGTCGAAGGTGGCAGCAGCAGCGCGAGTCCGCGAGCGGCCGCCGCCAGCCCGAGCAGGATCATCATGCCGCGCGTTTCATGGCCACGGTTGCGGCGAAGCACAGCGCTGCTCAAGCCGATTGTGCCGACGAGCCCGAAAATGGGAAACACGACCGCACCCACGGTTGCTTGATCAAGCGGTGAGGTCTGCGCAATATACGCAGGCGCGTAGAGCAGCATGCCATTGAGTAATGCACCCGCAATGATCGCAGTGAAGAGGTAGACACCGAAATCGCGCAGGTTTATGCGCGGAAGGGGCGGTCTGGTTTTCGGAGTAAGGTGGCGTGGTAGTTCACTGCCGGGGGTCAAGCGATACCAGCCGATCCCGACCAGCAGCATCAGTAGGGGCGGGATGATGAACAGAATTTGCCAGCGGCCCTGCGCCAGCAGCAGACCGCACAGCACCCATGTCAGTGTGTTGCCAATGATGTAGGACGCTCCAAACCAGCCTGCGATCCGCCGCCGCTGGGAGTCGACCAGTGTGTCGCTCAGGGTGCGCAAAATCGGCCCCCAACCCATCGCCTGCAGAAAGCCGTTGATGAGCGCAAACATGACCAGCAGCTCGTACGATGTAACCGCAGCCATCAACAGGTTGACGAGCGTTGATCCCAGTAAGCCGAGAAAAACGATCTGTTTTGCGGCAACCCGGTCGCCTAACCAGCCATTGAAAAGCTGTCCGGCAGCATACGTCCACAACATCGCGCCCGCCAGCACACTCGTCTGTTCCGGCGACCAACCAAAACTGCGTTCCATAGCGGGCAGGGCGGACGCCAGATTAACGCGGCCGAGATAGTAGGCCGCGTAGGTGACCCACCCAATCAAGACAACCCGTGTTTGCCGGGGCGAAAAAGCGTCCATGGTGGCGTGAGTGAGTCCTTCTAGTCGGTGCGCCGATACAAGGTGCTACGTCGAGCAGTTAAACGCTTTCCCGATACGCAGTCGCGCACCCTCCAGATGATTTAGCAGTGCCGCATTCAAGCGATCGGGTGCTTGAATAGCGATGGCCGCAAAGATCTGCTCATGCTCGAAATGTGTCATCTCGAAGTCACGGTCGCTCAGGCAGGGGATGATGAGCCGCACATACGTATGCACGTTGGTCTGCTGGTACAGGTGCAGCATCCGGGGCGGGCCGCCGCGCAGGACAAACCGTTCATGTAGCTGCTGGTCGAGATCAAGATATTCCAGCGCGATCTGCTGCCAGTTACCAGTGCGCGCCAGATCATCCATCTGCTCCCGAATGTCGTCGAAAAAACGATAGTCCTCGGGGCTGAGATATTTGAAAATGCACAGCGCCACATACAGTTCATACGCGCTGCGAATCTTGTAGCCTTCATCGAGCTTTTGCGCATCCGGCTTGGTGACGAACGTGCCGCGGCGCGGCTGAATTTCGATCAGGCCTTCGACCGTGAGACGATTGAGCGCATCTTTCAACGGCGTACGGCTAATTTGCAGTTGTGACGCCAAGTCATCGAGATCCAGCCGTTCACCGGGGACAAAACCCCGGCTCAGGATACGGTCGCGCAGTACGTGATAGACGACATCGTTCAGGTTAGGAACCGCAACCGGTAGTAAGCCATCTGGTGTAGTCAACAGGATTTCACCTAGAACTAAGAGGTAGAGCTGAAATCTGAAATTTCAGTTGTCTGCCGCCAATACCGTGTTATGGTAGGCATAATTACCGTAGCTGTCAAGGAGTCACTTCTGAGAGTGGACATTCACCCTCAGACCCGGTTGGTGTGGACGTGTTGACAAAAGTTCAAACGGTGCTATTCTAGCCAACAACAAAGATTTTAGATTTCAGATAAATGTGAATAAGGTTCTTTTGATATGCGGCAGACGGGCATTGAGATCTTTTACTGGCTGCATAATTGGTCGGATGATCAAGTTGCGGTTTTTGCCAAAGCCAAAGAAATCGGCTTTGAAGCTGTCGAAGTTTCCCTCACTTCCGGGCCGGATACGCCGATTGCGGCGATGCGCACTGCTGTTGACCGCTTGGGCCTCAGCATCTATGCCAGCATGGGGCTGCCCCTGGACAAAGATATCACCAGCCCGGAAGAGAGCGTCCGACGCGGGGGGATTGAACATCTCAAACGCTGTGTTGAGGCGGCTGCGCGTTTGGGCAGTCCGATCCTCGGGGGACTACCGCATGTTCCCTGGCTGCACTTCCCGCCAGAGCATGACTTAAGACCCTATCGGGAGCGGAGTGCCTTGGCCATGCGCGAGGTGGCCGAGGTCGCCGACGACCTCGGGCTCACCATTTGCATTGAACTCATCAACCGCTTCGAGACCTATATCTGCAACACCGTCGAGCAGGGGTTGGACTACCTCGCCCTCGTCGATCATCCGGCGGTGAAACTTCAGCTTGATACCTATCACATGAGCATGGAAGAAGATGATCTCGCCGCGCCCATCCTCGCGGCGGGGGCCAAGCTCGGTCACTTCCACTGCGCGGATAGCAACCGCAAGCTCCCCGGCAATGGCTTAGTCAGTTGGACTGTGGTCAAGTCGGCTCTGGACGCTGTCGGCTACAGCGGCCCCATCGTGATCGAGTGCTTTCCTAATCCAAATGCGGAAACCGGGCGGACGGTCAATACGTGGCGTCCGCTGGTGAACGATTTCGACGCCGATGTCGCGCGCGCGCTAGCACTGCTGCGGCGGGAAGTCGCGTAATTCCAATCGGTACAATCGCTGATGACGGCGTTGTGCGGGCGAAGTTGCGGGTTGTCTGTGGGTGGAGGTGTCGATGAGTTGACAGCGATCCAAACGATGCCATTTTCCTACGATAAATGTATAGATGCTCAAGGAGAACTATTGTGTTTGGTGTGAAACGAACATTTTTCATTCTGCTGGTCATCATGATGACCGTCCTCGGTGCGGTGGCGGCGCAGGATGCCAGTGAAGATGAACTGTTAGGCGCGGTTCCCGGTTACGAAACGTGGGCTGATGTCCTCGCTGCGGCACAAGGGACAACGGTCAACTGGCATATGTGGGGCGGCTCGGACAAGATCAACACCGACGTGGATCGTGATATCGGCGCGCGCGTCCTCGAACTGTACGGCATCACGCTCAACCGCGTGCCGGTGGTCGATACCGCCGACGTAGTGAACAAGATCCTCGATGAATCAGCCGCGGGCGATACGACGGGCACAGTTGACCTGATCTGGATCAATGGCGAAAACTTCCGCACGCTGGCGCAGGCCGAACTGCTGTACGGCCCGTGGTCGGAATCGATTCCGAATGCGCAATTCGTGAACTGGGAAGATCCGGCGCTGGCGTACGATTTCGGTTTTCCGGTGAATGGTTACGAGTCACCGTGGGGTCATGCCCAGTTCGTCATCGAATACAACACCGCGCTGGTCGGAGAAGAACCGCCGCGCACCTTCGAAGCACTGGCCGAGTGGGCGGCGGCGAATCCTGGATTGTTCACCTATCCCGCGATTCCCGATTTTGTCGGCAGCGTTTTCGTGCGTCACCTGTTCTACTGGGCGGCGGGCGGCCCGGAACCCTTCCTCGGCGATTTCGATCAGGCTGTCTTTGATCAGTACGCGCCCATGGTGTGGGAGTACTTGAATGCGTTGGAACCGAATCTGTGGCGCGCGGGTGAGACGTATCCCGAAGCCTCGGTACTGACTGACCTGCTGGCGAACCAGGAAGTGGCCTTCAATATGGACTACAACCCCGGTCGCGCCGCGAGCAATATCCTCGAAGGGATTTATCCTGAAACCGTGCGTACCTTCGTCTTCGACACGGGCACGATTTCGAATAATAACTTCGTCACCATTCCGTTCAATGCGCCGAATGCGGCGGGCGCGATGGTCGTCGCCAACTTCATGCTGAGCGAAGAATATCAGCTCAACTTGACCGACCCCACGAATTGGGGTTGGCTGTCGCCGATTTCGCCTGCCGTCTATTCGCAGGAATTTCAGGATGCGGTCGCGGCGTTTGAACGCCATCCCGCGACCCTCGCGTCAGAAGAACTCGCTGCGCACACCTTGCCCGAACCCCCATCAACGTGGGTGACGGCGATGGAACAGGGCTGGATCGAGAACGTCCTGCAAAAGTAGTTTCTTCAACGTGCTTTTGTCCGGGTAGGGGAGAGTTCTCCTGCCCGGATGCGTGACCGTGCAGCGGTTCAGGAGCGTGTATGCGCTGGCTAACTTTAATGGAGAAACTCCGCTCGCCGCTAATGGTTTTGCCTGCGGTCGGCGTGATTGTTATCCTGTTTTTTGGCGGGTTGCTCGTGGGGTTGCAGCAAAGCCTCGGCTATTTTCCAGCGATTGATTCGTATGAAGTGACACTGCGGTACTATCAGGATGTGTTGAGCGATCCGATCTTCTTTGAGTCGCTCTGGCAAACCTTCCGGTTGGCGCTGCTCAGCACGGTCATGTCCTCAGTGCTGGCGATAGCGTTGGCGCTGGTGCTCCGTGATACGTTTAAGGGCAGCCGGTTCTTCACATTTATGTTTCAGCTTTCGATCCCCATTCCCCACCTAGTCGCAGCTGCCGGTATTGTTCTGCTCGTCACCCAGAGCGGATTGCTGGCTCGCGGTGCGTATGCGCTCGGTTTGATCGCCGCGCCGCGCGATTTTCCCGTGCTGGTTTTCGACCGTGCTGGGATCGCCATTCAACTGACGTACTTGTGGAAAGAGGTTCCATTTATTGGCGTCGTCGTCCTCGCCGTACTGCAAGGCATTGGCCCGCAGTATGAGGAAATTGCGCGCACACTCGGCGCGAACGCATGGCAGCGTTTCCGCTACGTGCTGCTGCCGCTGATCATGCCGGGGGTGCTATCCACCTCCATTATTGTGTTCGCCTATGTGTTTTCGAGTTATGAAATTCCGCTGCTGCTGGGGGTGCGGTTCCCTACTACTCTCCCGGTACTGGCGTTCCAGAACTATCAAGACCCGGATCTCGCGCAGCGCCCGCAGGCGATGGCGATGAGCATCATTTTGACCGTGATCGCCATCGTGTTGTTGATCGCCTACAAGCGGTTGGCAAAATACACGGTCAGTCGCTAAGGAGCGCCGCTCACTATGAAAAAAGCCTTACGCTGGGTGATCCTGATTGGCATTGTCATCGTCAGCATCGCGCCGATCCTGCCGCAGTTCATCTGGTCCTTCTCGCACCGCTGGCTCTTTCCGGCACTGCTCCCGACGACCTGGAGTACCGAACCGTGGGAGTATGTGATGACGCCCTCCTCGCGCGTCGGCGAAGGGTTTGCCAACAGCCTCGCCATCGCGGTCGTCGTCTCGATTTTCTCAATTCTGGTCGGTTTACCGGCCGCTCGCGCGCTGGCGCTGCATGACTTTCGCGGTAAATCGGCCGTCGAATGGTTGCTGATGGTGCCGATTATTGTGCCGGGTATCGTCGCGACCATGGGCATCCATCAGGTGTTCATCCGCCTGAACCTCACTGATACCTTCATCGGCGTGTGTCTCGTCCACTTGATTCCCTGCATTCCATACATGGTGCTGGTGATGTCCAGCGTTTTTGCCAACTACGGCACGGACTTGGAAGACACCGCGCGGACGTTGGGCGCAGGGCCGTTAAACGTGCTGCGCTATGTGACGCTGCCGGGCATTTTGCCGGGGTTGCTGGTCGCCACCATGTTCACATTCCTGATTTCCTGGGGGCAGTACATTACGACGGTACTGATCGGGGGCGGCGTAATCATCACCCTGCCGATGGTCTTGTTCCCGTTCATCAGTGGTACCAACTATGCAACCGCCGCCGCGGTCAGCCTCATATTCGTGGCGCCAGCGGTTCTGGTTCTGTTTTTCACCTCGCGTCAGCTTGGGCGCGAATCGTCCGTCATGGGAGGCTTTGGTCGGTTATGAGCAGCGTAGTCCTACGCGATTTGACGCGACGATTTGGCAGCGTGACCGCCGTTGATCGGCTGAATTTAGAAATTGAGTCCGGCGAACTGGTCGCATTTCTGGGGCCGTCCGGCTGTGGTAAGACGACGACCCTGCGCATGATCACCGGGCTGCTGCTGCCGACCTCCGGCGATATTTTGTTCGACAACAAGTCGATCATCACGGTGCCCACGGAAAAGCGTGGCGCGGTCATGGTGTTCCAGAAACATCTGCTGTTTCCGACCATGTCGGTGGGGCAGAATGTTGGCTTCGGCTTGAAGATGCAAGGAATAGCCAAGCAGGAAATTGAGCGGCGCGTTGACGAAATGCTGGAACTCGTCAAGCTGCCGGGCTTCGCCAAGCGGCGCGCCCACGAACTTTCCGGCGGGCAGCAGCAGCGGGTGGCGCTGGCGCGCGCCTTAGTCGTGCGCCCGACCGTGCTGCTCCTCGACGAGCCGCTGGCAAATCTGGATGCGAATCTGCGCCTCGAAATGCGCGAACTCATCCGCAGTATTCAGCGCGAGTTGGGGATTACGACGGTATTCGTCACGCATGATCAGGAAGAAGCGGTGATGCTGGCGGATCGCATTGCGCTGATGTTCGACGGCGTGCTGCAGCAGTATGATGTTCCGCACTCGTTCTATCAGCGACCCAAAACGGTGCGCGTCGCGCATTTCTTCCGCAACGACAATTTGCTCGCCGGAGTGCGGCGCGGTGAGGTCATCGAAACGGCAGTCGGGCAGCTGCGCATCGACCCGACGCACGTCACGCAACCCGATGGTAAGGTGTTGGTGAGCGTGCGGCCTGAAGATGTGCAGCTGACACCAAAGCTCGGTGACTCCAACTGCATTGAAGCAAAAGTGCTGCTGCAGGTTTACATGGGCACCCATACGCAGATCCAATTGGATGTCGCGGGGCATACCTGGTTAGTGCATGGCCCAGCGGAATGGCATGTGAACGTCGGGGAGATGATCACACTGCAACTGCCACAGGCGCGCATTTGGTTGCTGCCCACCGCTTAAGCACATCGGATTTTTCACAGGTACAAAAAAGGATTATTGATGTCCACGCTAAAATTCCCGCAATTGACTGACGACGCTATGCGGCGCAGGCTGGAACCGCCGACCGGCCGCATGCGCCTGATCATCGACACGGATACACATAACGAAATCGACGATCAGTTCGCACTTGCGTGGGCGCTGCTGTCACAGGATCGCTTCGATGTCGAAGGTGTGTGCGCTGAACCGTATTCGTTCCAGCATCTCCGCGACCGCACGAACGCGGCCTATGATCTGCTCAAAGCGAACCCCGGTGCGGCACTGCCGCCGGAACTGGCAGCATTCCGCCGCGTGGCGCACAACCATTTGTCCATTGGGAGCGACCCCCATCAACTGCACTACGACACTCCCGCCGAAGGGATGGAGCTGAGCTATCAGGAAATCCTGACCGTCTACAACAAGCTCAACGAAGACCCGACCGGAAAGGTGTTTCGCGGCTCTCCTGGTTACCTGACTTCGCTCGATGCACCGATTCGCAGCGACTCGGCGGAGTTCATCGTTGAGCGTGCGCTGGCGCAGGATGATCGCCAACTGTATATTGCGGCGATTGCCTGCTTGACCAACATCGCATCGGCGCTCATCATGGCGCCGGAGATCGCCTCGCGGATTGTTGTGCTGTGGACATCGACCTATCCATCATTTGTCAATTTGAATCACGAGCCTTCGCTCAATCTGGTGCAGGATGTGGTCGCCTCCCAGTTGATCTACGACAGCGGCGTGCCGCTGGTCTTCCTTCCGGGCTACTATATCGGCGAACAGCTCAAGTTATCACTGGCTGACATGGAAAAAGATGTGCGCGGCAAAGGTCAGATCGGTGATTATCTCTATCACCTATACACGCACAATCCTGTCCACACGCTGTTCGGCATCAACGATCATTTCGCGCGGACATGGGTCATCTGGGATGTGATCAATATCGCATGGCTGCTCGAACCGGAGTGGGTTCCGTCACAGTTGGTGCGTGCGCCGCGTCTGACGGATGATCTCTATTGGGCAGCAGAACGCCACCCGCACTTAATGCGCGAAGCCTACGGGCTGGACCGCGACGCCATCTTCCGTGACTTCTTCCGAAAGTTGGAACAAGCGCCGTGAGCTCATTCACGCCTGTGTTCCGGTCGATCTTCGACATCGAGGCGGCGGAATGGCTGGCAGCGCTGAAACTTGCGCCCGAAGACGTACCCGATGTGGTGATCGTCGAAGGGAGCTGGTGGCGGCAGCAGCGCACCGACTGGCGGCTCAGTCGCCTGACCGATGTCCGCGAACTGGAGTTCCCGGATATTTTCTGGGGACGCTGGCGCGACAAGAAGGTTGCCTTCTGCTGCGCCTATGGCGCGGCGCGCACGGTCGAGATCATTCACCTGTTCGGCGCGCTGGGGACGAAATTGGCGGTGCAGATCGGTACCTGCGGCGGGTTACAACCGCATCTCGTGCCGGGTGACATCATTCTGCCCGATGTGGTGCTGTGCCGCGAGGGGATCGCGCCGATGTATGGAGCGCACGATGCGGTGCGCGGATCAGGTGAATGGATCGTCCGAGCTGAGGCGCTGCTCCGTGAGCGTGGTCACACGACGTATCGCGGAACGCATGTTACGTGGTCGTCACTGTTTACGGAGACGCCACAGATGATGGAAGCGTGGCATCACGCCGGTATCCTCTCGGTCGAAATGGAGACGGCGACCACGTTCGCGGTCGCCCGCCACTTCAACATGGCGGCGGTGTCGATGGTCGTCGTCTGGGATGATCTAACGCGCGGACGGCGCTTTCTCGATCCGCTGCCACCCGGTGGTTTGGAAGCGTTGAATCGCAGCAATGCAGCGGTCTTTGAAGTGGCGTTGGCGCTCGCCGAACAACTCTAGCAGTCAAGGATATGTAACATGACTGGTCCTGTTTTTCCCGATACTTATATCGACCTTCTACCAGAGGTTCGAGCTTTCCTCAGCGAAGAATTGAAGCTGTACAGCGGTGGACAATGGGTTTCTGCTCAAAACGGTCATACTTTTGATACGATTGATCCCTCGACCGGGCGCTGGTTAGCGCGCGTGCCGTCGGCGCAGGCCGAAGATGTGGACGCGGCGGTGCGCGCCGCTCGGCAGGCGTTTGACAGCGGCGCATGGCACATCAAGCTGACGGCGGCTGAACGTGGGCGCTTGATCTGGCGGCTCGCGGATCTCATGGAAGCGCGCGCGCCGATCCTCGCGCAGCTCGACGCGCTGGATAATGGCAAACCCGTCAAGAAAGCGCAGACGGTCGATGTGCCGCTGTCTGCCGAACACTTCCGCTATTATGCGGGCTGGACGACCAAGATCGAAGGCGCGACGATTCCGGTCAGCACGCGCGGCATGTTCAATTACACGGTGCGCGAACCAGTCGGCGTGTGCGGCTTGATCGTGCCGTGGAATTATCCGCTGCTCATGGCGGCGTGGAAGATCGCGCCAGCGCTGGCAGCGGGCAACTGCATCATTCTCAAACCCGCCGAACAAACACCATTGAGCGCGTTGTATCTAGCGCAGCTGTTTGAGGAAGTCGGCTTCCCGCCGGGGGTGTTCAATGTGCTGACGGGCTTTGGTGAAACGGCGGGCGCGGCGCTGGTCGCGCACCCCGGCGTCGACAAAATCGGCTTCACGGGCAGCGCCAGCGTCGCCCAGACGATCATTCGCAATTCGGCGAGCACGCTCAAACGGGTGTCGCTCGAACTCGGCGGCAAGAGTCCCAACATCGTGTTTGCCGATGCGGACATGGAACAGGCGGTGGTTGGGGCGACGTGGGCGATCTTCGGTAACAACGGTCAATCGTGTACCGCTGGATCGCGTTTGTATATCGAACACCGCGTGTTTGACCGCGTTGTGGAAGGCATCGCCGACGAAGTGGCGAAAATCCGCGTGGGGATGGGAATGCAGGTTGACCAACCTGATCTTGGGCCGGTGGTGAGCGGCGATCAACTGAATACGGTCATGGGCTTCATTCAGGATGGCTACGCCAGTGGCGCTCAGACGGTGATCGGCGGTCAGCGCCTCGGCGGTGCGCTCGCTAATGGTTATTTCATCGAACCGACGATCTTCGTCAATGTGCAGGACAGCCTGAAGATCGCCCGCGAGGAGATTTTTGGCCCGGTGGTGTGCGCTATGCCCTTCGACGATGCCGACGAAGTGCTGCAGCGCGCCAACGAGACGCCCTACGGTTTGGCGGCGGGCTTGTGGACACGTGATCTGGCGAGGGCGCACCGCTTCGCCGCGAAACTGCGCGCGGGTACGATCTGGATCAACACGTGGGGTGATACTGATGCTGCCTCACCGTTCGGCGGCTACAAGCAGAGCGGCCATGGCCGGGAAATGGGCAAAGAAGCCCTTGACCTCTACAGCGAGGTCAAGAGCGTGTGGATTCGGGTGGAATGACCATGCGCGAATTGAGCATCGGCAAAGTTCGCGGTTTGCAGCGCGCCAGCACAGCGAACGGTCATTTTCTCATTCTGGCGCTCGATCATCATGATGCGCTGCGCCGGGCGCTGAAACCTGCTGCCCCTGAAGCTGTCACATTCGCCGAGATGGTCGCTTTCAAAACCCAAGTCATCCGCGCGCTCGCGCCGGAGGCCAGCGGCGTGCTCCTCGACCCGATCTATGGAGCGGCACAGGCCATTGCGGGTAACTGCCTCGGTCAAACCGCGCTGCTGTTGGAGCTGGAAAAAGCCGATTATGCGCTTCAGCCGCTGCCGCTCTTGAGCGAAATTTTGCCCGGTTGGAGCGTGAACAAAATTCGGCGGATGGGTGCCGAGGGCGTCAAGCTGTTCTACTACTATAACAGCGACGATCTTGGGCGCGCGTCGCAGCAAGATGCGCTGCTGGCGCAGGTCGCCGCCGCGTGTGCGACAATCGATTTGCCGCTGTACGCCGAACCCATTCTTTATCCGTTGGACGATGAACCCCAAGCTGTACAGCAAGCGCGTTTCACCGAGCGGGTGGTTACCGCCGCGCAGCGCGTCGAGGCTTTGGGCGCGGACATCCTCAAAATGGAGTTTCCGCTGCATGCTTCGCAATGGAATGATGAAGCGGCCTCCCACGCGGCCTGTGCCGCCCTCACCACGGCGACGACGGTGCCGTGGGTGCTGTTGAGCGCGGGCGTTAATTTCGAAGTCTTTTGCGATCAACTGGCGCTGGCGTGTGCCGCAGGCGCCGCGGGCGTGATCGGCGGACGCGCGATCTGGGGTGAAGCAGCCCAGATCGCTGATGTGGCAGAGCGTGAAGCGTGGTTGCAGACGACGGGACGGGACCGGATGCGCCGTCTGGCGGCCATTGTGACCGGCGGTCAAGCGTGGACCACTCGTTTACAACCAGCAGCTGTCTCGACCAACTGGTATCAGCAGTATGGGGAGATCGTACCATGAGCCAATCTGTCCCCGTCGTCGCGGGCGTTGGCATGACACGTTTCGCCTCTGATCGCCCCGATTGCAATGCGCGCGATTTGCTCGGCGAGGCGGTGCTGGCACTGTTGGTCGATACGGGTATGAGCCACTTACACGCTGTACAGCACGGTCTGTGCAGTTACGAGAGCGACCACTTCAACAAGCAAATGACGCTGGCGGCGATCCTGCACGATCATATCGGGTTACTCCCAACACCCACTGTGCGCGTCGAAGGTGGTGGCGCGACCGGGGCGCTGGCCCTGCGCACCGCCTGGGCACATATTCAGAGCGGTCTATGCGAATCAATCCTCGTGTACGGCTGCGAAACCAACGGGCGCGGTGTCTCGTCCCAGACGGCGAACCAGCTATTTGCGCTCTCAGCGGATTTCGACTGGGAGATGATGATCGGCGGCACCTACACCGGGTTTTACGCGGCGATGATGCGCGCGCATATGCACAAATACGGCACAACGCCGGAACAGTTCGCGCATGTGGCGGTGCGCAACCGCCGGAATGCGCAGTACAACCCGCTGGCGCAGAAGCCCATGGACCTCACCATTGCGGATGTTTTGAATTCGCGTCCAGTCGCCGAGCCGTATCGCTTGCTCGATTGCAGTCTGCTGAGTGATGGGGCGGCGGTTGTGCTGCTTTCGACCGAAGCATGGGCACGCGAACACTGTCCCCGTTTTACCCAGCGCCCCGTAGTTCACTACGCGGCAACCGGGTGTGGCACAGATACCATGCGTCTCGGTGACCGCTATCCCGACATCACCAATTTCCGCGCCAAGCAGACCGCCGCACAGCAAGCTTATGCTATGGTGGGCATCACCACCCCACTGGAAGAAATCGACGTCGCGGAACTCTACGACAGCTACAGCGGCGTCGAGATTCAAGCGGTCGAAGACCTCGGTTTTGTGCCGTATGGCGAAGGGGGTCGAGCCATTGCAAGCGGGCTGTTTGACCTAGACGGCCAACTCCCGGTGAACACCAGCGGTGGATTGCTGGGGCGCGGCGCGCCCGTCGGCGCGACCGGCATTGCTCAAGCGATTGAGATCGCCCAGCAATTGTGGGGAGAAGCTGACCTCCGACGGCAGGTTAAGGCGGCGCGGCGCGGCTTGACCGACACCCATGCCGGGATCGCGACGATTTCGGTGGTCAACATTTTCGAGCGGCGGGATTGATCATGGTAATGGTGACCAGCAAGAAAGATGTGCAGACCCTGTCGGCGGTCGAAGGCGATATCTGGGCCGAGTTCAGACAAATCGAACGGCTTAACTTGTCGCTGACGCAGACCTACGTGCACACGCTCGGTAAGTATTCACGCTTTTTCATCGAACTGGAGCATCAGCGTTTGCTGGCGACGCGCTGCGCCACTTGTGAGCGCGTTTATGCGCCGCCGCGTCCGCTGTGCCCGCACTGCGTCCAGCCCACAGCTTGGATTGAACTGCCGGGAACGGGAACAGTCGAAACCTTCTCTGTGCTGCACTTTTCGCCGGGCAGTAACGCCGATGTGGCCGCGCTCCCGACCCCCTATGTGTTTGCCTATAGCTTGCTGGACGGCGCATCGACGCTGTTTCCGCATCTGCTGCGCTGCGCGCCGGAACAAGTCGCGATTGGGCTGCGCGTGCGTGTGCAGTTCGCCACTGAAGCGGTGGAGCATCCCATTCATCTCATCTACTTTGTCCCAATGGAGTAGTCGTATGTCGGTTCGGAAAGCAAAGTTGATTAATCAGCGCGAGACCATTCTTGAGGATATGTTGGCGGGTTTTGCGTCGGCTTATCCCGAGATTGTCCGTTTGACTGCGGACGGTCTGATCGTGCGGGCGCAGCCGAAAGCGGCGGGCAAAGTCGGTCTTGTGATCGGCAACGGCAGCGGTCACGAACCGGCGATGATCGGCTTTGTCGGTGAGGGCTTGTTCGATGTCAATATTCCCGGGGCACTGTTCGCCGCGCCCGGCCCCGAACGGATCATCGCAGGCATCAAAGCGGCGGATCATGGGGCAGGTGTCTTGCTGTGCGTGTCCCATCACGCTGGCGATTTAATGAATGCGGAGATTGCGCTCGAACTGTGTGAAGCCGAAGGCCTTGAGAATGTCGAGATGGTCGTGCTGTACGATGATATCTCCAGCGCACCGAAGGGCAGCGAGTCGGAACGGCGCGGCACCGCCGGGTTGTTTTTCACATGGAAGATGCTCGGCGCGTTCGCCGAAACAGGCGCATCGCTGGCCGAATGCAAGGCCTTGGCGGAACGCATCCGCGATAACACGCGCACGCTGGCGGTTGCGCTCACCTCATGCGCCAGCCCGATCACGGGCGAAGTCATGTTTGACATGCCCGAAGGCGAAATGGAAATCGGCATGGGCGTACACGGCGAGGTCGGTTCGGGGCGGCATAAGATTGCCAGCGCCGATACGACGATTGACCTCATGCTCCCGCGCATTCTCGAAGACATGCCGTTTCGTGCTGGTGACGAAGTGCTGGTGCTGATGAACAACAGCGGCAGCATGACTCTCATGGAACTTTACATCCTCCACGGTCGGGTAGGGGCGATTCTAAAAGAAGCGGGTATCAAGCACTACAAATCGTGGATTGGCCCATACGCCACAACTCAGGAAATGGCGGGTTTTGCGCTCTCCCTGTGCCGGGTCGATGATCAGTTGAAACAGTTGTGGGATGCGCCCGCCAACGGCGCCTTCCTGAAAGGTGTGTAGCGGATGGCCGAGTTATGGAGCGGTCGCGATTTTGTGAACTGGATTAGCGCGGTCAGCGCCGCGCTGACCGCGGCTAAAGCCGAACTCAATGCGCTGGATTCAGCGCTCGGTGATGGCGACCACGGCGAGGCCTTGTCCGCCGCGTTTGCGGATGCGGCGCAAAAGGCCGCCGCCATCACCGATCCCATGCCGAGCACGGTGCTGCAGGCAACCGCCCAATCGCTGTTCAATCGCATGGGTGGGGCGTCTGGAGCACTGTATGGCACGCTCTTCCTGCGGATGAGTGCGGTGCTCAAGACGCGTGATGACATTGCGCTGGCGGATTGGCGTGAAGCGCTGACCGCAGGACTTGCCGGCGTTCAGTCCCGTGGTGGGGCAGCGCCCGGTGATAAAACTATGGTCGATGCGCTCGCACCCGCCGTCGCTGCACTTGGTTCGGCGCCAACGCTGACCGAAGGCTTCGCAGCGGCCGCAGCGGTGGCTCAGGCGGGCGCGGAAGCGACCCCTGGGATGGTGGCGAAGTTCGGGCGGGCGAAGTTCGCTGGTGAGCGGGCTGTCGGCCATGTAGATGCTGGCGCGCGTTCGGTCGCGATTCTGTTCATCGTGCTGGCTGACTTCTGGAAAGAGCAGAATCATGGCGAAAACTAAACTGCGCATTGGCTATATCGGTACGTCGATTGCTAGCTACTTTGCGACCGAATATCACCAGCGCGAACGGGCGATCAGCGGCTTAGAGGTGCTCGCTGCCGCGTGGGATTTTGAGTTGGTCGCCATTGCGGACGAAATTATGTCGGTTGAAGCGGCCGAGCAAGCCGCCGAACGTCTGCGCGCCGAACAGATCGACTTTCTGCTCGTGCAAACCGCCGGGTGCAGCATCGGTGAGCAAATTCTGCCCTTGGCGCGAGTCGTACCCCGCATCGGCTTGTGGGCAACCCCGGAACCGCACGAGGACGGTGACATCAAACTGCATTCGTTCGTCTCGATGAGCCATTTTGCCAGCATACTCGTCCAGACGCTTGAAGCGGAACACATCCCATTCAAGTGGTTTTATGGGCATGTAGAAACCGAAGAATTTCAGCGCCCATTCGGCATTACCGTGCGCGCGTTAACCGCTGTTAAAAACATGGACAAGGCGCGAATCGGTTGGTTCGGTGGATTAGCACCGGGGTTTATCAACATGCAGTTTGATACCGAGCGGATGCGCCAAAAACTGGGCGTTGATGTTGTTGCTCACGAACTAAGTGACCTTATTCAGCGTGCCAAAGGTTACGATTCAGAGGTTGTTGCTCAAACCGTGCGGGAAATCTATGCCGCGGCCCGTTCAGTGCGCGTTTCTGAGTCAGCCGCATTTGATCGGGTGACGCGCCTCTATCTGGCACTGAGTGATACGGCGCGCGAGCAAGGCTATGACGCGCTAGCCGTTTCGTGTTGGTCAGAATTTCAGGAAGCCTATCGCATCGCACCCTGCATGGCCTACAGTTGGATGGGCAGCGAAGATGGGATCGCCGTCTCGTGTGAAGGTGATGTCTACGGGGCGATCAGTATGTATCTGCTCAATTTGCTCAGCGGCGCGCACGGTTCGTCTACACTGCTCGATATGGCGGTAATCGATACGGTTGATCCGGCGGCGCTGATGTGGCACTGCGGGGTATCGCCTCGGCATTTTGCCAACCAAGCTGGCATTCAATGGGTCGATCATGTGACGTTGGGGCGTAAGTCGACCAATGTGTACGGCGTCGCCGGGGATCAGGTGTTCGCCGCGAATCCAGCGACGATCAGCTATCTCAGTCGGAGCGGTGACATTCTGCTGGTTGTCGGCGCGGCGATCGTCGAACGCGAGAACCCGGGCTATGCCGGCACCCGCGGTTGGTTCACTGATTTCACATTGAACCGTGACCCTGTCACCCTGCACGATCTGGTCCATACGCTGACGAGCGGCGGTCATCC
>CALKIA010000643.1 GCA_937988705.1 uncultured Chloroflexota bacterium
TGCGTCTCGACTGCCGCTTGTGTGGCTGTCAGCGCATTCAAGGCGGTTTCCGTCTCCACAGCATTCTGTGTTTCCAGTGCCGACTGCGTGGCTACATCGCGGGTAGAACGTGCATCCTGCGTCTGCTGGACTTCAAGGCGAGTCTGCGCGGCGCGTGTTTCCAGCGCACTGCGCGTTTCCACCTGATTGGTCGCGCCGATCTGCGCCCGCGCGGTTTCGCGCGCGGCGACCGTGTTTTGCGCCGTCGCGGTCTGGTCGACCGCCTGTGTCGCGTTCGCATCAGAAGTTTGCGTCGCCGCGACCGCTTCGGCGGCGGCGGTGGCGCTGGCGTTCGCTTCCTGGGTGGCCTGCGCAATCGCGGACTGCGTCGCCGTGGCGTTGGCGTTCTGCGTTGCCGTGAGCCCCGCGGTGGCCGTTGCGCCCGCTTCGACCGTTCCGGTCGCCTGCGCGCCACGGGTCACCGCTGCGACCTGCGTGGAGGTGGCTTGCGCGAATTCGGTCGCAGCGGCGTCGAGCGTGCTGCGCGCGATATTGGTCGCATTCTGGTCGATAGCGGCTTGCGTGGAGAGTTGTTGATCGACGAACTGCTGCGTAACTTGTAGGACGGCGACCTGCGTTGCCGTGGCGTTGACCTCAACCGTCGCCGTTTGCCCAGCGAACTTCGTCGCGGTCGCTTCGATGGCCAGTGTGGCCTGCGCGTTCACCGTAGAAATGGCGTTACTGGTCGCCTGAACCTGGGTGGCAGTCGAGTTGGCAAACTCGGTCGCCTGCACGGCGGCGGCGGTCGCTTGCACGATCTGCGTCGCTTGCACGGCGGTCGCCGAAGCATTGGCCATCTGGGTCGCCGTCGCAATCGGCGCAGCGGACACGCTGAACGGCACGTCGAGCGTGGAGCTTTGGCCGCTGGCGTTGTCGGCGATGATGCGCAGATTATGGTCGCCCGCGCCGAGCGCCAACACATCCAGCGTCACCGGAATCGGGAGCGCAGTGAAGTGCCCGACTTCTGTCTCATCCAGCAGCACGGCGACATGCACGACCGTCGTCTGGCTGTTGGCGTTGATCTCGATCTCGCGGCTGGCGTCCAGCACTTCGCCCGGCGTCAAGCCGCTGATGAAGATCTGCGGTGGCAGCGCGGCCGTCAGGAAATTCAGGCTGGTCGAGCCGCTCTGACCATTTTCGAGCGTGGCATTGACGGTGATCGTCGTGCCACCCGGCACGAGGGTCATGGGGTCAATCGTATAGCGATTGTCGGCGGTCGGTGCGAGCGGTTGTCCGCCCACGGTCACAACCACGTTACTGACGGGCACTTGCCCCTCAACGGTGACGGTGATATCGACCGGACGATCCACCGATTGGCCATCCTGCAAGCCGTTGATCACGATGGCAGGCGGCAGCGCGTCGGCGGTGAATTCTCCGCTGATGGCGACGGTTTCGCCGCCTTCGTTGATCGCGTTCACGGTGATGGTGTGGTCGCCGGGGGTGAACTGCGTCGGGTCAATGATGAAGGTGTACGGCACCGCCAGTTCGACGGCTGCGCCACCATCAAATTGCACACTGGCGCCGCTCAATGGCGTTTGCCCGCTGCCTTCAATCGTCACCGTGACCGGTTCGCTCAGCGTACCAAGCGCGGCCAGATCCGGGGTGAAGGTGAGCACCGGCGGCAGCGCCGCTACGGTGAATGTGCCGCCCGCCGTACCGATATCGCCGGTCGAGTCGAGCGCGCTCACGGCCAGCGTGTACTCGCCCGGCGCGAAGGCGACCGGATCAATGGTGAAGGTGTAGGGTTCGGCGTCGAGCAGCGATCCGATGTCGGTGTTGCTCACGACGAAGTTGACGCCCTCAATCTCGTCATCCGCGCGCACATCGGCGGTAATCGTCGTCGGCGCGCTGATCGGGTCAGTCGGCAGAGTCAGGCCAATGATCGGCACGGGAATCGGCGTGCGCAGCGTGGCGTTGGCGACCGAAATGCCGCCGTCGGTACTCACCTGCAAGCCGAGTGTATATTCGGTGCCGTCCGCGGGAAGATCGAGGTTGAGCGTAATCACATACTGACTGCGGAGGAGCGTCGCCAGTTCGCTGTAGATCGCCAGCAGTTGTTCGGGCGCGGGCGATTCATAGTTGCGGGCATTCGTCCCCACCGAGAGTTCCTGCAAATACGTGCGGTCTGTGCCGAAGCCCAAACCGATGGTATACACGGGAACACCGCGCGTGATCGCTTCTTCGAGCGCCGCACTGCGGCCCACCGTGCTGTTGCCGCCGTACTCGGCGCCATCGCTGAGCAGGACGACCGCGCGCCGGGAGACGGGCGCCTCAGCGGCCACTTGCACACCCGTGTAGGCCGCCTCATACAGCGCCGTTTCTCCACCCAGGGGGAGGTTGTCGATCGCGTTGAGCAATACGTTTTTATCGGTCGTATAGGGTTGATACACGTTAACCCGACTGCTGAAAGTGACGATGGCCACGGGGTCATTCGCGCCAATGCCCTGCACGAACGCGCGGGCAGCTTCTTTCGCCGCGAAGAACGGCGCGCCTTCCATACTCGTGCTGATGTCGATGACCAGCACGGTCGCAATCGGCAGGTTTTGATCGGTGATGTTCTGGACATCCACGATTTGTCCGAAAGGTGCGAGATCTCCGATCAAGCTGAAGTTCGCGGCAGTGAGATTGGTGATCGGTTGGTTCACGTTGTCAAACACGTTCGCCGAGACGGTCACCGTCGGCAGTTGACTGGCGTTCACCCCGGTAATCTCCAGCCGCGGGGCAGGTACGCCCTGCATCACGCCGAGGGTAACGGGGAGTAAAATGACGAGCAACAGCAGAAAAAGTCTTGTGAGCCTCAAAATGCGCCCCCGCGTCCTATAAGACAAAACCCAATAGTTCACGCTCTATGGTAAGCGGGATTCGTGAAGGATGCAACAAATCGTTATATAGGCAGACAGATGATTAGCGATGGATGTATCAGCCGGGCTGAGCCGCGCTTAGAGGGGTTTTTCAGGGGAGGCTAGATCTGTTTGACCGCGCCCCTATCTCCCCGCTTGCGTGGCGGCAAGGGTGAGGGGTAACCCGTGGTCTTTTCTCAGCCTCCGTGAAGCACGAAAGTCCAAATTCAATGCGAATCGCTGCCTATTTGAGTAAGCCTCACCCCAAGAATCTGACGGTTCTTGGGGTGAGGCTGTCAATTTCGTGATTCACTGAAACCGCAGGATGCTACCCGCGCTTGTCCTTTTCCGAGAACGTCACACCGGACGGACGGCGGAAGAAGAGCATGTAGGCGCCTGCGAGAATCAGCAGACCGGGCACGAGCCACCGACCGACCGAGGCGTTGCTATTGAAGATGAGCAGTTCGAAGAACGCGGCGGCTACGACAAAGGCGAGCAAGCCGAAGGTGAGCAGACCGCGTCCCGTTTTCACCTGCTGCGCGTTGTCGGTCCGCGTCCCCAGATACACGGTCGCAGCGCCCACAAACACCGGGTACAGCGTCCAGACATACGCCCACGTTTCATAGCGATCAAACGTATCCTGGAACCACAGGATCAAGCCCGTGCCCGTGACAATTGCGCCCGGAAAGATGAACCCCGCTGCGCGCCGATCCCCCGTGAAGGCGATAATCAGGAAGATCACGCCGGGGATGACGACGAACAGGGGCCACGAAATATCGAAAATCCGCCCGATATCAAAGTTGAACAGCTGCCCCGCGAGAAACAGCACGCCCAACCCGATTAAAATATACGCGCCTAGGTTATTTGATCTGGAAGTCATGGTGAAAGTGATCCCCCTGAATCTAACATTCTTCATAGATATACGGGGGTTGTGGGCAAAAGTTGCGCGGATCGGGCGGTTAATCGTGGGCGCTGTGCGCAACCAAAGCGACGCGCCTGCGCGCGTCCTGGGTCAAGCACTGGATTTGACCAGACAGCAGTGACACCCCTCTCCGAGCGGAGAGGGGCAGCGGGCGAATACCTAAAACCGTTCGCCTAAACCGAGGGCGCGCGCGATCTGCTCAATGTGATTCACATCGTGCAGTCCCAACAACCCCACCTGTTCGCTGACGGTGATCCGCCCCAACGACGAATGGAGACCACTGCGGGCGTCGGTGTCATCCGCCGTCAGCCCCTTGACGTAAGCGATCAGGTCACGGCGGCGGTCGAGCCACTGCGCCAGCGTCGGCGCCAGCGACTGCTCGCTGTAGCGGTTCTGCTGCGCCAGTTCGTCCGGATTAAGCGGCGGAAAGGCGGGCGGATTGTCCGCGCTGCTGCTTTTCATGCGGTCGCCCAGCACGATTTCGACGTCGTTGAGGTGGCACAGGATCTCGATCACATTCCAACCGTCACCATCGCGAGACTGACGGGCGTGCGCTTCGTCAACGTCGCGCAGGAGCGCCTGCATAATGACCGGAGTCTGCTGAATCGAGAGCAAGCCGCGCGCCAGCGGAAACGTCATTTAGTCGTCCCCCCCGGATGCTTTGCGGTCAGCATTATACTTCTTGAAGCCTTCCCAATCCTGACGCGCGGCATAACTCGCCTGCTGCGCCCAGTAGGGGAGCGTTGTGCCGGGGTAGCGTACGTGCGCCGCGCTGAGAATGCCGCGGAGTTGATCTTCTGTGGCGTTCGCCAGCTTCTGGAACGAGTCGATCCCGGCGGCGCGCAGGGCGGCAGCGATCTTCGGGCCGATGCCGTCGATGATTTCGAGGTCGTCGGCGCTGCCCACCGCCGCTTCGGGATCAGTCACCGCGACGGTGAGTTCTTCTGAGGCGGGCGCGGTCGCTTTGGCGGCCGTCTCCGAGGGGTGATCATTGACTACTTTGTCGACTTCTTCCGGCGTGAGCGTGCCCATGTTCGCCGTTTCGTAGGCTTGCTGCGGCGCAGCGGTCTTCTCCACCACCGCTTCTTTCACCGGATCGGTGTGGGGCTGAGCGGTTTCACCCTGAGCTTCCGGCAGAGTCGCGGGCTGTTCCTGCGTCGCGGCGGCTTCGGCGGGGCTGTGTTCGGTGCGGGCCGTGAATCCGGGCGGTGCGGCGGGCGCGCCCGGTTCGGTCGCCTTGGCGACGGGCATGCCCTGACTGGGCTTGTCTTCGCCAGCATGCGCATCGATCACCGCGTTGTCGGGCGTCAGGTCAATTTCGACGGCGACCGGAGCCGCTTCTTGTGTGGTCGGCACCGGGTGATCCGCGCTTGGCGCTTCGTCAGCCTCAGCCGCGCGTTCGGGACGGATGAACATGGTATTGATCGGTGCGGCAGGCGCTTCGACCACGGCGGAGTTCTCGACGGCGGGCGCGAAGTCGCTCACGCGGTAGGTGCGCGTAGCGCCGACGGGCAGCGGCGCGAGCTCGGTCGTTTCCGGTTCGACATCAAACGCGGGAGCCGGCGCGCCCAGACGCCAGCCAAAGCGACCCACCAGGAGCAAACCGATCCCCAGTATGAACAGCAGGATCGGCAGCCACCAGTCGGCGAACGGGGCGGCTTCAACCGCACGATTCATGGCGACGAGCAGTGCGGCGGTCAGCAGGGCGGCAGCGAGCAGCGTGCGACCTGAATTCTGTCCTTCCATCCTCAGTCCCTTCACAAGAAGCGTAATCTCAGCAAAGGGCTATTATGACATGCTGAGAAGAAAGTTCACAGTTTACAATTTTCAGTAAAGACCCGCCCCGAATTCGGGGGCAGGCACGGGTCGGCAGCCGACATCACGGTTCGGAAATATACGGCGCTTTGTCGCCGATGTCGCCGATAAAGCTGGGCAATTTCGTATGCCCCAACAGTTGGCGGATCGCCTGCGCTTCGCCCGTGTGGAACCAGTAGTGATAAGTGGTGCGCAGCAGGCGCGTGCCGATGCTCTCCGGGCTGGTCTTGGGCGGCTGGCCAAAGACGCTGAACGTCAGCAGCTGCGCATCGTCCAGCGTGTCGAGCCACGGATCGGCCGCTTTGGTGACTGTTTCCCATGCCGCCCACATCTCTTTGAGCGGCGGTGTGCTGGCGGGTTCGCCATAGCCGCACTTGTTGACCTCTGGCACGGGCGTCAAGCCCTGCGCCTGCGTGAGCCAATAGCGCTGTTCCTGCCACGCCAGATGCCCCACCATCCAGCCGATGCTGTTCATCGGTTCCAGACGACGGAGGCCGTCTTCGGCGGTGACGCCTTTCAAAGCGCGCTGAAATTCACTGCGGGTGAAGCGAAGTTGTAACACCAATGGATGTGGCACGATCTTTCCCCTTTTTGATGCGACCATTTGTGCTAAATAATGACTATAGATCGATCTATTTGCGGGCGCAAGTAGGGACAATGCAGGCGTTGGCCGGGACGGCGGACGCAGCAGGCCACCTCCCTATTAACCATTGGTGCTGTTGCCAATTTGAGAGAAGATTTACGTAGGGGCAAGGCATGCCTTGCCCCTACAGTCCCCATACCATCCGTTTAGAACCACGAACTAGCACCAATAGTTATTAGAAATCGCCTGAGTTGCGATCACTTCGGTACAATGAAGCCAAGGGTCTGCTCATTGAGGTGACTGTATGGATATTGAATATTCGTTTACCCGTCCGATTCCGCCGGACGAACTACACCGCCTGTTCGCGCTGACCGACTGGACGAACACGCGCACCACCGCCGACATCCAGACGCTTCTGGCGAACTCGGTGTGCGTCGGCGCGTGGCAGGGGAATGAACTGGTCGGCTTTGCGCGGGCCATCACCGATGATCTCACCCGCGCGTTCATCGAAGATGTGATTGTCGCTGAGGATCGACGCGGACGCGGTATCGGGTTGGCGCTGCTGCGCGCGCTACTCGGTCGCCTCTCGCATGTGCAGGAGATCGCGCTCGGCTGCGAGAAGCAATTGATTGGCTATTACGAGCAGGTCGGTTTCGTCAAGCACGATCAGACGCATATGCACATCTGGAAGGGTTTCGATTGGGCGCATTAAGCGGCGTGCGCGTGCTCGACTTCACGCGCGTGCTGGCCGGGCCGTTATGTACCATGCTGCTCGGGGACATGGGCGCGGACGTGCTCAAGGTGGAAGACCCACTGCGCGGCGACGAAACGCGCCAGTGGGGGCCGCCGTGGCTGGAACGTGACGGCCAGCGTTTCAGCGCCTACTACCTGAGCGTCAACCGTAACAAGCGCAGCCTCACACTGGACTTGAAAAATCCGCACGATCAGCAGATCGCGCGCGAACTCGTCAAGCACAGTGCTGTCGTCGTGGAGAACTTCAAGCCGGGCGGCATGGCGTCGTTCGGGCTGGGCTACGAGGAACTAAAAGCGATCAATCCGCGGTTGGTGTACGCCAGCATCACGGGCTTCGGGCAGACCGGGCTGTACAGCGACCGCCCCGGCTACGATTTCGTCGTGCAGGCCATGAGCGGCCTCATGTCGATCACCGGGGAGATCGACGGCGCGCCGCACAAAGTTGGCGTCGCCATCAGCGATGTCTTCGCGGGGCTGTTCGCGCATTCGGCCATCCTCGCCGCGCTGTTCCACGCCGAACGCACGGGTGAAGGACAGCATCTCGACATCGCCTTGCTTGATTCCCAGATCGCCGCGCTGGTCAATATCGCCAGCAATGCACTGGTGAGCGGGCAAACGCCGGGACGCTACGGCAACGCGCATCCGAGCATTGTCCCGTACCAGACGTTTCGCGCCGCCGATGGCGATTTCGCGCTGGCGGTGGGCAACGACGGCCAATTCCGCCAGTTGTGCGCGCTGATCGGGCGCGGTGAATGGGGGAGCGATCCGCGCTTTGCGACCAATCCGGCGCGTGTCGCCCACCGCGTCGAGTTGGTGCGCCTGCTCAACGAAGTGTTCGCGGATAACTCGGCGGGCGTATGGGTCGAGCGGATGCTGGCAGTGGGCATCCCCTCCGGGCCGATCAACACGGTGACGGACATCCTCGCCGATCCGAACACCGAGGCGCGCGGACTGATCCATGTGCTGGACGGTATCCCCATGATCGGGCATCCGGTCGGCTTTTCCGCCACCCCGTCCGAAATTCGCCTGCCGCCGCCCGCCCACGGTCAGCATACTGAGGAAGTTCTACACGAATTTGGCCTCGATGGTTCAACTCCAGAATCGTAACTTCCTCCGAAAATACTCGAACAGAAGTTCTTGACTTTGACCGAACAAGTGTGCTATAATAAGCAGGTCTGCTCGACACAAACCAAAGGAAAACAGCGCCATGATCATGCCCATTCTGTCGGTCAAGAATATTGCTGCCTCCAAGAAGTTCTACACGGAAACGCTCGGCTTCCAGCAGAGCGTGTCGATGAACGATGATACTGGGATCGAAGTCTTCGGAATTTTCACCCTCGGCAATTCGGACATCGGCATTGGCATTGATCCGAGCACACCGACGCCCCACGCGACTGTGCAGTTCATGATCTATGTGCCCGACGACCTCGACATTGATCAGTACTACGCCGACGTCAAGGCGCGCGGCGGCGCGGCGGACGACCTCAAGACCGAATACTGGGGCGACCGCAAGTTCGACATCAAAGACCCGGACGGCTACTGGCTGACCCTCTGCAAGACCGTCAAGATGATGACGCACGAAGAAGCGGCGGCGAACAACGTCACGTTGACGCCCCTCAACAGCTAAGCGAGCTCAGCGACTTGTCAGAGGACGCGAGCACTCGCGTCCTTTTTAATTCCCCCATTGAACCGATCTCACAGTACAATTCTAGCGATAACCGATGATGGCTTACTGGACAGAGGCGATTGGCATGAGTATCGAGCTTCAGCCGGAATTTCTGGAACGGGTCGACAAAGCGTACTACATGTGGTTCACGACCGTCCGCGCGGACGGCATGCCGCAGCCGACTCCCGTGTGGTTTGTGTGGGAGAACGGCACCTTTCTGATCTACACGACCGATCAATCGCAGAAACACCGCAATTTACTGGAAAATCCGCGCGTTGCGTTGAGCTACAGCGCCACGCCGGACGCCGACGACTATCTCGTGATCATGGGCGAGGCCGAGGTTGACCTAACCGCGCCGCCACCGAACCACCACGCGCCCTATCTGACGAAATACGGGACGGGCATTCCCGGCATCGGCATGACGCCGGAATCGTTCGCGCAGGCCTTTAGCGTAGCGATTCGCGTCACTCCCACGCATATTCGCCTCGAATAACGCCCGTTACGGGGTGACGCTGAGCTGAAGCCGGTTAGAATCGGCGCCACCCCACATATACGCACCTGCGGCCGTCTGAATCTCGCCGGAAGCGAACGCGCTCAAGGTCGCTGCTCCCACCCGCACCGCTCGTAACTGAATCTCAGCACCGCTGACCCCCTCGGCGGGCAGCACAAATTCAAAGGGCGACTCGGCACTGGGCTGGCTGAGGCTTGGCGTACCGCTCGCATACGGAATCAACAGCGACGTGCCGGGCGTGAGCGTGTAGCGATACTGCGGCATGCCGACGCGAAATGACTGGGCGCGCACCGTCACGATATCGCCGACATGCACCGTAGTCTGATCAGCAGACAGCAGCACATGCGACTGATCAGCCGGGGTTGGCGAGGGTATAATCAGCGGCGCGGCGCCATCAAACAGGCTGCACGCGCTCGTTAGGCAGATCACGCAGAGGAATACCAGCAAGTGACGCATCACAGCCTCCCACCAGTGGACTTACACTCTATAACGTTGTTCGCCTCCCAAAAGTTTCAGATGGAGTGCCTGTATGCGCGTTCGTGACTTCGGCCTCATTCCCGGTCGACTGTCTCCCGGCAGCCTGAATGCGATCACCGATGTGCCCGGCGTCGCGGTCGGGCACACGACCCTGATTCAGGGCGACTCGGTGCGCACGGGCGTTACCGCACTTCTGCCGCATCCGGGTAACCTGTTTCAAGAGAAAGTTGCGGCGGGTGTGGCGACGATCAACGGTTTCGGCAAGGCGGTCGGCTTCGAGCAGATCCGCGAATTGGGCGTGATCGAAACGCCGATTCTGCTGACGAACACGCTCAATGTGAGCCAAGTGGCGGATGCGTTGGTCACCTACATGCTGCGTCACAACCCCGACATCGGCCTGACAACCGGATCGATCAACCCGGTGGTGGGCGAATGCAACGACCAATTCCTCAACGACCTGCGCGGGCGGCATGTGACCGCCGAACACGTTTTCGCCGCCATTGAGACGGCGACAGGCGGCGGGGTCGCGGAGGGTAATGTCGGCGCAGGGACTGGCACGCTCTGTTTTCAGTTCAAGGGTGGGATCGGCACGGCCTCGCGGCGGGTGGACGCCTTCACGGTTGGCGCGCTGGTGCAGACGAACTACGGCAGTCGCGCCGAACTGCTGTTTTTGGGCGCACCCATCGGTCAGCATTTGCTCGATGAGGCCATGCCGCAGACCGGCGGCGGCTCGATCATGCTGGTGATCGCCACTGATGCGCCGCTCGATGCGCGCCAGTTGACCCGTTTAGCCAATCGCTCCGCCTATGCGTTAGGGCGCACCGGATCGGTCGGGCAGCATGGCAGCGGCGACTTCGCGATCGCCTTTTCCACCACCAACCGCACATCGCACACCCCCGACACACGGATCAACCCGCCGCTCGTGCGCGATGACGCGCTCGATCCGATCTTTGCGGCCGTGGTAGAAAGCCTCGAAGAGGCGATCCTCAACGCGCTGCTCGCGGCGGAAACGCTGACGGGTCGCAACGGCAACACCGCCTTCGCGCTGCCGCAAGATCGGCTGGTGGAACTGCTTAGGAGGTACGGCAGGCTGTAACTTCACCCCGTTGCCTCATCGACAGGCGAGGGGGAAGTGATGATGTGCGAGGTACATCCCGCGCCTAAGCGGTATCTGTCTCCCCTCCCTGAATTCGGGGAGGGGCCGGGGGTGGGTCGGAAACAGCGGACGCGATTATGCATTTAGTAGGGACAAGGCCTGCCTTGTCCGCTGCGAACGGACAGCGCAAGCGCTTGTCCCTACGATTTCCGTCTTAATATCGTGTCCGCCACCTGTCACAGCCTGCCATAGCCGTTATGGAAGCCCCTCGCCTCTAGGAGAGGGGTTTGGGGTGAGGTTGTTCCCTATGCGCACCCCAACAAAAATTCTTCCCAATCCAGCCCGATAATCTGATCGGCGAGGTGGACGCGCAAAATGCCATCCGCGCCGAGCGCGTGCCACATCTGCGTGAAGTTGTCGCCGTAGATGCGCGTGCGGTTGCACACCCCACCCGACTCCGGCTGAATCGCGATGAGATCGCCGTGGCTGGTGGTGAGCAGCAGCGCGCGGTCAAAAATCTCCAACTGCGCCGTCCCATCAACACCGGGGAGCGGCAACTGCCATAAGCCGAAATGCTCGGCGTTGTAGCCGTACAGCGACGCGCCATCCCACAGGAACACGCGCCCATCGGAAGCGACCGCGGACTCCGCGCCGCCCGCCGGGGTATTCTCGATCAGCGGCGTCCATGCGCCCGCCGCATCGATGCGCCACGCGCCGCCGCGCGTATACGCCAGCAGGCCGCCGCTGTCCGCCGCTAGCGCGCCCGGTTCCCGCAGCCGCGCTTCGTCGAGGATTGTGCCCGCCGTCGTCAGCGTGATCATGGCATTCGCCGTCGTGATCACGCCGATCTGATCGCCTGCCACCTGCCAGCGCGCCACCGCGCCGAGGTCGGTCTGTGCCCACAACACCGAGCGCGCAGCCGAGTCAAGCGCGGCGATCCCGTTCGGCGTCGGGAACAGAATCCGATCGGCGAGGATCAGCGGCGCGCCCGCCAGCGCGATCCCCAATTCCCACGTTTCGCCCACTGTGCTGTCATTATTGACCCGCTCGAAATGCCCGTCGGCGTAGGCGATGTACGCGCCGTCACCGGACGCCGGGAGCAAGCCGACCGCCACCGTGCTCAAGTTAACTCGCCACAGCAAACGCCCATCCGCGCTCACCCGGATCACACGGTTGGAGTCCAGCGCCAGCAGACCGTTGTCGGCCAGCGGCACGGGCGGGGCGACCGCTCCGGTTTCGTCGGCCAGGTCGAGCCGCCAGCGGTAGGCATCGGTCAGCCACGTCTGCCAGTTGAGGATGAATTTACTCGGACGGCGCAGGCCTTCGTCGGCGGGGTAGTTCCATGTGTAGCCCGCGCCGGGGATATCCGGGTTGGTCGTGCGAATTTCGAGATGCACGTGCGGTGTCGGGCGCGCATCGCCGACCGCCGCCAGCACATCACCCTGTTGTACGCACGAATACACGGCGGGGAACTGCACACCCGTCTGGTCGGTGATGTGTCCGTACATGCTGTAGGCGACCGAGCTATCGGGGAAAGTATGCTCGATGATGATCACGCCGCCGTCGCGTCCCCAGCCATTCGCTGAGGAAAACGTCACGCGCCCAGCGGCGATGGCGCGCACGTATTCGCCCACGCCGTCGCCACCATACCAATCCTCGCCTGTGTGATAGCGTCCCTGATGACGGTAGCTCTGCGCGCCGTAGTCCTGCATGACGCGAAAGCGCGTCGGGTCAACCGGAAAGTCGAGGCTGTGTACCACGCCACACTGCACCTGCGCGGACACAGAGCGCGGCTGAAGCAGCCCGAGCAGCAGGACGAACAGGGGTAGGAATCGGCGCATCGATCATTCCATTTCGCAGCCCCTCACCCCCAACCCCGCTCCCACGCAAGCGGGGAGAGGGCAGGAGCGCATTACCCGCTTGCTCCCCTCCCTGAATTCGGGGAGGGGTCGGGGGTGGGGTCTGATTTGCCTACGGTTCGATGCACATTATACCGTGCGCAGATTCAATTTGTCGGGGTTACGCATGAAGTACGTCAGGCTGATACCAGAGATGACGAGCAGCGTTCAAATTTTGTGACTCCGCCCTATAATGATCCCTACAGCAGCCCGAGGTGAAGGATAATCAGTATGCCGATTTCGATTATTCGCGCGCAGCCCGCCGACGCGGAAACGTTGGTCAGGCTCCAAATCGCGGCGTTCCACCATGATTCTGTACTGTATCCGGAAGTAGAACTGGGCGGCCCGCCCGGCTATGACTCGGTCGAGCAGATGCTGGAGAAAATTCAGCAGGATGAAACCTACAAAATTGTTGAGGGTGAGGTCTGCATCGGCGGCCTCGTCGTATTTGGGAAAGCCGCCGGGCAGTATCACCTCGACGTTATTTTTCTCGATCCTGTCGCGCAAAACCGCGGCCTCGGTACGCTGGCTATGCAGTTCCTTGAGCGAACCTATTTAGCCAGCGTGTGGACACTCGACACGCCGACATGGGCGGTACGCAACCAACATTTCTACGAAAAGTTCGGATTTGTGAAGCTGTACGAATTCGATCACGATGACGGCACGCCCCTCATCGCCTATGAGAAGCGCGCCGCCGCTGAGACCTAAGCTACAGCCGTTCGATGATCGTGCCCGTGCCCATGCCACCACCGCAGCACATCGTCTGCAAGCCAAAGCGTTTGTCATGCGTTTCGAGCGCGTGCAGCAGCGTGGTCATCAAGCGCGCACCGCTCGCGCCGAGCGGGTGACCGAGCGCAATCGCGCCGCCGTGCACATTGACCTTGCGCATATCCGCGCCGATCTCGCGCTTCCACATAGCGATCACCGCCGCGAAGGCCTCGTTGACCTCGAACAGGTCGATCTGATCGAGCGTCATGCCCGCTTTGGCGAGCGCTTTGCGCGTCGCGGGAACCGGGCCGGTCAGCATCAAATGCGGATCGCTGCCCACCGTCACCATCGAAATGAGCCGTGCGCGCGGCTTGAGGCCCAGTTCGGCGGCCTTTTCGGCGGTCATGAGCAAAAGCGCCGCCGCGCCGTCGCTGATCTGGCTGCTGTTGCCCGCGGTCGACACGCCGTTCCCGGTAAACGCCGGGTCGAGGATCGCCATTTTTTCGAGGCTGGCGGTCGGGCGGATGCCCTGATCCTGCGTCACCGTGAGCGGAACTTTTTTCTCGTCAATCCCCGCGACGGGCTGGATTTCGCGCTGGAAGTAGCCCGCCTGCGCCGCCTGGGCGGCTTTCATGTGGCTCTCGTAGCCGATCTCATCGACTTCTTCCCGGCTGATGTTCCATTTTTGCGCGATTTCATCCGCGGCGATCCCCTGGGGGATCATGTTGTAATCCGCCATGATGCGATCGGTGAAGGGATTGCCCCCGCTGCCGATACTCGATCCCATCGGGATGCGGCTCATGTTTTCCACACCGCCCGCAATGGCGATCTCGATCTGCCCGCTGGCGATCATGCCGGCCGCGAGATGCACCGCCTGCTGGCTCGACCCGCACTGGAAATCGACGGTGGTCGCGGGAACTTCCAGCGGTAAGCCCGCGTCCAGCACGACATTGCGCGCGAGGTTGAACGTCTGCTCGCCCACTTGCCCCACACAGCCCATGATCACTTGTTCGATCAGCGTCGCGTCGAGGTTAGCGCGCTCCAACGCCGCGCACACCGCCTGCGACCCGAGGCGCACGGGGTGCGTCTCACGCAGCCAGCCGTTTCGCCGCCCCAATGGCGTCCGTACTGCTTCCACAATCACCACATCGCGCATTTTTATTTCCTTTAAGCTTGCTAAGAACAAGGCTAACGTTATACTGTTTTAAAGTTTGAAATCTACTATAGCCCTTTCACCACAGATTTTGGAGTCCAACGTGGACGACGCCACTAAAGAAGCGCTTCGCCAACTGCAAGAATTGCAAGCGAAAATCGCCGCAGTTTCCTTCGAGCGCACAGAAGCGGAAGTGCTTGTCACCCATGTGCAGAGCACAGTCGCTTTGATTTTCGGTCGGGAACATCCGTACTTCAAGAACATCGCGCGGCTTAAGTTTTACTATGCTCGCGCCTATCCGGAGAACCGGGCAAAATACTTTGCGGATGATCGCCGTGCGGCGGCGGCGGCTATCGACCGGATGGAAAATGAACTGCGCTTGCATGGACTCGCGCCAAAAGAGAGTGCGCCAAAATCAGACCAAGCTCCGCCCAAAACGACCGTAATTTTAGTCGACCCAATCTGGAAAGGGCGGTTTGAAGTCGAAGCCGATCTTGTCTTTCTCGCCATGCCGTTCAGCGAACCTTGGTCAAACGATGTGTGGGACTCGATCAAGCAGATCGTGACTGACGCGGGCATGCGCTGTCTCCGCGGCGATGAATTGGGTGGACGCGATGTGATGGAAGACGTTTGGGAGGGGATTTGCCGCGCGCGCGTGGTCATCGCCGACTTAACGGCGAAAAACCCCAATGTCGCCTACGAAGTGGGTTTAGCGGATGCCATCGGCAAGGACGTGATTTTGCTCACGCAAACCGAGAAAGAGGTCCCGTTCGATTTCTTGCGCTCTCGTTTGATACCCTATAAAGACAGTATCAGCGGTTCGAACAAGCTGAAAAAAGACCTGCTTGCACGCTTGAAGAAATACACAACCTAAGGACACTCGTGACCACAGCCCGCCTCGTGTCGATTATCTACCGCCTGCTGCGCCTTGTGGTAGGTGCTGTGATCTCCGCCGTCGCGGTGATCGTCTTCGAAGTTCCGGCGCAAATCGCGCCCGGCGGCATTTCCGGCATTGCGATCATTCTCAACCACCTCGCGCCCGCGCTGCCCATCGGCTTGATGATCCTGATCGGCAACATCCCCATCCAGTTGATCGCCTACCGTTTCCTCGGCGGCTGGAAAGTGGTCGCGGCGACGATCTTCACCGTCGTGCTCTACTCGCTGCTGATCGACGGGCTCACGCCGCTGTTCAACGGCTACATGATGTCGCACGACCGTCTGTTGAACGCGATCTTTGGCGGCATCATCGGCGGCATCGGCGGCGGCATTGTGCTGGCGGCAGGCGGCACGCTCGGCGGCACGTCGACATTGGGGCGCATTCTGCAAAAGCGCTACGGCACGCCGTTGAGCAGCAGCACGCTCTACACGGATGGCTTTGTCGTGCTGGGGGCGGGGCTGGTCTTCGGGCTGGAAGGCGCGCTGTACGCGATGGTCACGCTGTATGTGGCGGCGGCTACTACCGACTATGTGCTCGAAGGGCCGAGCGTCATCCGCACCAGCGTGATCATCACCGATCACCCGCGTGAACTGGCCGACGCGATCACCTCCCGCATGGGGCGCGGCGTCACCTCGTGGCAGGGCACAGGCATGTACACCAATCAACCGCGCACCGTGCTCTACGTGACGATGGCGCGCTCACAAGTCAACGAGCTGCGGCGCATCGTGCGCACCGTCGATCCCACGGCATTCATGGTGGTGGGTCAGGGACACGTCGCCTATGGGCAGGGCTTCCGCGAAGCGCCCGGTAACGAAACCGACGACGAGGATTGACGGTCAGCCACCCCTCTGGATTTCACCACCAATCTCGCCTTAGGCTGCCGCTCGTGAGAGGCGCATTCGGGTTAAATTGCATGACAGAGCGGCTTACAGCGGACTCGTTTATGCTTTCGCGGTCGTTTCTGTTGTAGTGTTGCAATAGTGTTGAAACATCTGATATGCGAGTGGATGATTGGCAGCCTCATCGTGGATGGTTCGCCTGCGCAACCTATATAGTTGGGCAGTCGCGCCGCATCCTGACATTAAATCTTCAGCAGATGGTTACAGTATTCGTTTGTTCGCAACGCTTATGCTGGTTTTGGCCGCCCTCATCTTTGTGGTGGCACTGCTGCCCTACTTATCCGATTTTACCAATCCCAACTCCGAGTGGTTCCTAGCTGATCTTTTATCATTATGCGTGATCATGCTCCTCGTCATGGCGAGTTGGTGGGCGCGGCGCGGCTATGTGCAGGCGATGGCCCGGCTGATCAGCACGGTCTTTCTCGTAGCTATTCTGGCGTACTCGTACCCGGATAAGGGGCTCTGGGAACTCAATTTCCTCGATTACACGGTGCTGCCGCTCATGTTAGCGAGCATGTTCACGTCGCTGCGATTCAGTGGGCTGCTGTTGGGGCTGCTGACACTCGGTGCGGTCGGCCTCGCTTACACCACTCCCGAAGTTCCCTTTGTTGATATACTCTCCGGTCCGCTCGGCTTTGTCATCCTGACTTTTACGCTGCAAGTCGTCGCCGTGCTGTACTACCGGCGGCTAACGGCAGAAAAAACCGAGCAAAAGGTCGAAACCGAGCGCCTGAAAATGGCGCTGGACAAAGAACGCGACCTCAATCAATTCAAAGACCACTTGATGGCGACCATTTCGCACGAGTTCAAGACACCCTTGAGCGCCATCTACAGCGCCAGCGAGCTGATTGAGAACTACAGTGATCGCCTCTCCACCGAACGGAAACTTGAGCTGCTGCATCGCATCCAGTCGCAGGTGCATTCGCTCAGTGATATGGTGTCGGAAGTTTCGTTGATGCGGCGCATGCAGGGCGGCACGTTTCCGCTGGAATGTAATTCCCACAATTTGCGCACGTTCTGTGCTGAACTGATCCGCGATTACGAGACGTTCAACGCACCCGATCACCACTATGTGCTGAACTACGCTTTACCCGATGAGCGCGTGTGCGTCGATATGCGCCTGCTGCGTCCCATCGTCGGCAATCTGCTGAGCAACGCGGTCAAATATTCGCAGAGTGGCAGCTCGATTTGTCTGGAAATGAGCCGCAGCGATCAGTGGCTGCTGATCAGTGTCGAAGATGAAGGCGTCGGCATTAAACTGAGCGATCAGACACGCATCTTCGAGCCGTTTTATCGCGGCGAAAATGCACCGCTGGCGACCGGAACAGGCTTGGGCTTAAAGATTGTCAAGGATTGTGTGGCGTTGTATGGAGGCGAGATCAACTTCACGTCGCAGGAAGGGATTGGCACGCGGTTTGCCGTTCGCTTGCCCCTCAATGTCGCCTGAACTATCTTTCAACAAACATTAATTCGTGCCGTTACTGAAAGCGTGGTATTATCGAGTTTAAAGCCGTTTTCGCCGTTTGGAACGATATTGTATGCGCGTACTAGTCATTTCCGACATTCATGCCAATCTCACCGCGTTTGAAACCGTTCTGGCCGACGCCCGCAACGAGTGGGAATACGTCTGGTGCCTCGGTGATGTCGTCGGCTATGGTCCTGATCCGAATGAATGCGTTGATCTCCTCAAAACGCTGCCGCACTTGTGCCTGGCTGGCAATCATGATTGGGCGGCACTCGGTCGTCTAGACATTCGTACTTTCAACCCGGACGCGCGCAAAGCGGTCGATTGGACGCGCGACACGCTTACGGTGGACAATCTCGCCTATCTGGAGGCGCTGCCGACGACCTTTGTCATCGGCAATTACACTCTGGCGCATGGCAGCCCGCGCGAACCGGTGTGGGAATACATCCTTGAACCGCTGATCGCTGCGCTCAATTTCTCACATTTCGAAACCTCGTATTGTCTGGTGGGACACACGCACCAGCCGATCATCTACGAGCAGATTGACGAACAGGGCGACACGGAAGCGATTGCCCCGGTGTACCGCCAGCGCATCCGCTTGAACGGTCACCGCCAGATTATCAATCCCGGCAGCGTGGGTCAGCCCCGCGATGCCAACCCCGACGCCGCTTATGCCATTCTCGATGTCGAAAGCAATCAATTTGAGCATCGCCGCGTGCCTTACAACATCAAGGCCGTGCAAGCCCGCATGCGTAAAAATGATATGCCGGAGCGCTTGATCTCTCGCCTCGAACACGGCTGGTAATATGACCGATGATCTCAATCCGACGGCACGTGAACGGGATTATCTCATTCAAATCTACCGTCTGAGCGATGGCCAGCGGGAAGCATTTGTCAGCACATCTGCGTTAGCCGACATGATCAATGTGAGCGCGCCAGCGGTCAACCGCATGGTGACGCGTTTGCGCGATATGGGCATGCTCTTCCACGAACCCTATCAAGGTATTCGGCTGACGCCCAGCGGCGAACGTGAAGCCTTGAAGCAATTACGGCATCAGCGGATTGTCGAAGCATTTCTTGAACGCGTGATGGGGTTTGGCTGGCACGAAGTCCATGCCGAAGCTGATCGCATCAGCCGCGTGTTGAGCATCACCGTCGCCGAACGCATGGCGCACATGGCGGGCGATCCGACGCACTGTCCGCACGGCGAACCGATCCCCACGCCGGAAGGCGATCTGCCGCCAATGAATGATATTCTCCTGACCGAAGCGCCGCACACCGTCATGCTGGAACTCACCCGCGTCCGCACCCGCGAACCTGACCGACTGGAATATCTCGCCGCGCTGCACCTGATCCCCGGGGCGCAGTTCGAAATCTTCCACGCCGCGCCCTTCAACGGGCCGCTTCAGTTGAAATTGGGTCGTGAATTTCGCATTATCGGGCACAACCTCGCGGAGATGATCCGGGTGAAACAAGCCGTTAGCAGTTAGCCTTTAGCCATCAGCCTTTAGCCTTTAGCCAAAAACAGAATCTTGTGTGCTGTCCCTGCGCGGAAAAATCAGCTTGCCTTGGGCGCGATTTATCGCGTCTCAGGCGCGCGCCCCTCACCCCCAACCCCTCTCCCACGCAAGCGGGGAGAGGGGAGACAAACAGTGTTTTTGCTGGCTCCCCTCCCTGAATTCGGGGAGGGGTCGGGGGTGGGGTGAGACTATCACTCTCTGAGCACCAGCGGGTAGAAAACAAAAGCGGTTAGCCTTGAGTCCAAGGCTAACCGCTTTTTGCTCACTGCTAATGGCTAACAGCTAAGCGCTGATCGCTGTCTTACTTTACTGGCTGTCCGCAAGCGCCTGTTCGGCGGCGGCTTGCAGCGTGGCGACCGCGTCTTCAACGCTCATGCCGTTGGTGGTCACGTTAGCAATCGCTTCACTGATTGCACCGCGCACCGTGCCGTAGGCGCTGATCGACGGGCTGCTGTACAGAGCCACACCGCTGCCCAGCAGATCATTCGCCGCGGTGAAGTACGGGTAAATGCTCGAATACGCCGTGAACATGTCTTCGGTCAGCATCGTGGAGGTCGACGGGATCGGGTTGAAGTAGCCCGAACCAGCGCTCCACAGGGCGGCGGCTTCCGGCGAAATGAGATACTTGAGGAACAGCCAGCTCGCGAGCTGTTCTTCGGGCGTGCTCTGGAACATGATGATGCTCGGCACGAACACCTGCACCGTCTGGTTGCCTTCGCTGTAGGGGAAGGTGGTGACTTCGAAATCGAAGGCCGCGCTGTTGTCCACGAGCGCCTGCTTGATGAAGGTGAAGCCAGCGGTGCTGGTCACGAAGAAGGGATTCAAGCCGAGGCCGAAATCCGCCTGTTCCGCAAAGCGTTCCGCCGGGATGTAACCGCAGCCGGAGTCGTACAGGTCTTTGTACAGCGCGAGAGTGTCGCTCACGGCCTGATTGTCCGCGAACGTGAAAGCGCCCGCGTCGGCGTCATAGATGCTGCCGCCCTGGCTGGAGACCCACGATTCGAACGCCGAGGCGTCGGTGGTGATCGGGAAGCCCTGAACATCGCCACCATCGGCGGTCGTCAGTTCAGCGGCCGCACATGCGATCGTGCGGAAGTCTTCGACGGTCGCCGGAGCGGCATCAAAGCCCACTTCGCTCAGCATGGCCGGGTTGTAGACCATGACCTGCGCGGAAAACTGGTGCGGGAAGGCCAGCACCTGACCATCTGCCGCCGTGTTGAATTCGACGAGGTTGGTGCGGAAGTCGCCCAACGCATCAGCGCTGAGGCCCCAGTCCGGGCTGTTCCAGTACTGCGCAACATCGACCACGACGCCGTCCCGCGCATAGCTGGCGGCATTGTTGGCATAGCCCGCCGCGAGGTTCGGCAGTTCGCCGCTGACGATACCGGCATTGAGCAGATCGGCAATGTCGTTGTAGCTGCCCTGCGCCGTCGCTTCGACGGTGATGCCCCATTCATTGGTGCTGTTGAACTGCTCGATGAGGGCGGTCATGGTCTCCGCCTGAGCGTTGGTGAACTGGTGCCAGTAGGCAATCGTTTGACCGGACGGATCGACAGTCGCCAGATCATCTTGCGCCATGGCCGCACCGGCCATGACGAACAGTGCCACGAAGGCAAGCAAAACGAGTTTACGCATGGTGTAAACCTCTCTAAGTCTTAGATACTCTCTTAGTTTTTACCACCAGAATGTTAAGAATGCATCAAATCTCTTGGCACATTGCCTAAATTGGGCTGGCACAAGCCAAAACCCAGCGCTGCTGATGCAGCGGCCATCACCCGGGGATGTTATTCCTCGACTGGTTCACCGCGCTGATCGTAAACCACCTGCGCGGCAAGGATATCCACCATGTGATTTTCCGCCCACGCCTGCACGGCATTAATCAGCCCGGAGAGCGAACTCCCCAGCTCGGTCAGTTGATATTCCACGCGCGGCGGCACTTCGGGATACACGCGGCGTTCGACCAGACCATCCCGCTCCAGCGTGCGCAGCGTCTTGGTGAGCATCTTCTGGCTGATGCCTTCAATGCGCCGCTGGATGATCGAAAAGCGCTTCGGGTGGCCGTCCAGCAGCACGCCGACGACCAGCACCGTCCACTTATCAGCAATGCGGTCGAGCGCAGCCCGGGTGGGGCACAACTCGCTGTAGGCGTCGAACGTGCGCGGGGTTGCTCCAAGCATGAGAGTCGATCTTTCACTATAGTTACTTTGAGGTAAGTATAGCACTTTTGGGTGCCTACTTGCAATTAGTGACTAAGTTACTTATAGTGACTATCATGACTGCTGGTACCTCTTGAGGAGATTCACTGTATGAAGATCGCAATTTTCGGCGCGAGCGGAATGGTCGGGCAGGATATTTTGAACGAAGCGTTAGCGCGTGGGCATCAGGTGACGGCCATTGTGCGTAGCCCGTCCAAACTGACGGTGCAGCATGCAAATTTGACGGTGCAGGCGGGTGACGCGGGCGATACCGCCACCGTGACCAAATTAGCCGCGGGACACGACGCCGTGATCAGCGCGGTGGTGGATCGCGCCAACATCGAGTCCACCGTGACGACGGCGCAGGCTTTCATTGCGGGCGTGCGGGCGGCGGGCGTCAAGCGCGTGATCTCGGTGGGCGGCGCGGGCAGCCTCGAAGTCGCACCCGGTGTCGCCTTGGTCGATACCGAGCAGTTCCCGGCAGAATATCGCCCGGAGTCGCTGGCGTATCGTGAAGTGCTGAACATTTATCGTGGTATCGACCCGGCGGAACTGGCGTGGACGGTGGTCAGCCCGTCGATTGTGATTTACCCCGGTGCGGCGAAGGGTAATTTTCGCGTAGGCTCGGATCAACTGTTGTTCGACGCCGAAGGCAACTGCACCATCTCGTGCGGGGATTTCGCCGTCGCGCTGCTCAACGAACTGGAAAATCCGCAGTTCATCGGCCAGCGGTTCACGGTCGGATACTAGAAGCGCGGACGCTCAAAGGATGTGATCAGGCGCACCCCATAGGAGTAACGAAGATCGTGACAAGCGCGGAATTTCGCGCCTGATCATCACCTCAATGTTGAAATTGGCAGCATACTAGAAGCGATGTTTCTCATCATTGAGGTGCTGCCATGACCACTCCAAGCTCACTCCAATCCCGTAAATCTTCCGATATCCCCATCCGCCCGTGGAATTTTCGGGCGATTCTTGCTTGGATGCTGCGCGGGATGCTGTTCGGCGCACTGCTTGGTTTCGTTGCGTGCGTGGCGTCAGCCATTCTTTCTCTCATTATTAAACCATTTGATGACGCAGTCAGGCTCATCCAGACAAATCTGGTACACGATTACCCGCTGGGGATCATGCTGCTCTCATCCCTTCTCGGAATTCTTTTTGGGATAGCGGGGCTTCATGTCTACGCACTCTATTGTCTACCCAAGACGCAGGCTTTAACGAAATATCTTAGGGTTATGCTCATGGGGGTTTGGCTCGGCCTCAGTGGTTTTCCACTGGCGTTGATGCCGGGATTTGCGGCCTCAATCGTGTTAATCAATGAGATATTTAGCCAATACGGCCCTTCACCACCGCCGCCTGTCGACTGGATTGCCCAACTTCCGAAAATGATCTGGAGTTGCTACATTATCGGCTTTGGGGTGGCAATCGTGGTTGCGATTATCAGCATGACGATTGCCTCAGTGATCCACGCACCGCCGCGGTGGGGGAGAAACTTCTGGGCGATGAGGGATGCCCCCTATCTGCTATTTGGTTTAACTGTCGGCGGCGTGCTCGTCTTGCTTCTGTTTCCGAACCCAAACGAGAATCGCATGTTATTTGATGAGATTCTTGGATTCTTGGTTGTGATTGTCGCCGCACTTGTCACAGCAGCGGTTGCTGGTCGTTTGACTGAATGGCATCTGTGCCATTAGTCAACGACCGTCGCACTATCCGCAGCGGCGGACGTAGATAGGGCTACAACTCCACCACCACCGCCGTGATGTCGTCCTGCGTGCTGCGGCGATTGTCCTCCGACTGGGAGCGCGCATAGGCCGCCTCACCAATCGCTTTGGCGGGATCAGTCGCATCGGCGAGTCCGGCCAGCATCTCGGCGTCGGTCAGATTTTTGTACGCGCCATCCGAGCACAGAAACAGCCGATCGCCTGCGGAGATCTCGATGCGTGAGAGCTGTGGGGTCGGGTCTTCGTCGTACACGCCGAGCGTACGAATCACGATGTTGGCGGCAGGGATTTTCAGCACGCTGTTGCCGACCAGAAACCAGCGCCACGCGATATACAGCTCATAGGGGTTGCCGCCGATCTGGATTGTGCCCCTCAACTTTGGCTCGTTGATACCATCATAGGTGTTGAGAATCTCGCTGAGCGTCGCGCCGTCGTCCTCGCTCAACTGTCCCTGATCAACCAGATACTGAATATTATCTTCGTCGTAGCACAGTTGCAGCAGTTCGCCGCCGCTGACCAGATAGCCGCGTGTATCACCGACCTGCGCCGTGAGCAACCGCGCGCCGTTTTCGCACACGACGCACACGGTCACCACCGCGCCCACGCGCTGATGGAGCGGGTGTTCCGACTCGTCGTTGAGTTCGCGGCGAACGCGTTCATTGGCGCGCTTGATGGCCGCAATCACTTTCAATTCCGCTTCGCCGCCGCGCTCCGCCGACACATCCAACGGCAGATGCTGCAAATCCTCCACAAACGTTTCGCGGACGATCAGCGCCGCTTCCCGCCCGGTGATCACGCGCCCATCCGCCAGCGTGCGCTGATGCCCGCCCATCCCATCGATGGCCGCAAAGACCGGGGCGCTGTCCTCGTCGCCGGGGAAGGTCATCGCGGCGTCTTCGCAGCGTTCCGGATGATCAATCGACGCCATTTCGTATTGGTAGACTTTCACGGTTTCTTCCTTAGCAGGTTCTGCATGGCGCGCAGGAATGTATCAGTCGATTCACGTTCGCCGAGACGGATTTTGCGCACTTCATCCGGCGAAATGTACGGCGCGGGTTCGCCATCAATATCCGGCGGCTCGATCACCTTTTTGGGGTCGGTGCGCGTCTCGGATTGCACGACCGGCGCTTCGCTCGGCCGGGCGACAAAGCGATAGCCACAGCGCGGGCAGACTTTCGCGCTGGTTTTGCGCGGCGATCCGCACTTGGGACACCATTTCTGCTTGTGCCCGCGCGTCGCGATCTGCACTTTGGCGTATTCTGCCCCGCAGCGCGTGCATACATTGGCCGTCATGCGGTTGAAATGTCCACAGGCAGCGCAGCGTTTGCGCATCTCACCCGTAACTTCGGCCAGAAAAAACGGCGTGCCGCACTGGGTGCAGTTCTTCGCTGTGAGCTTATTGGTGTGTCCACACTGGGGGCACGTTTTTCCCGCCGCGTCGGTCATAGGTACTCCTAGCAAGATCGAGGTAGGGGCAGACCTGTGTGTCTGCCCCCAACGGGCGCACACACAGGTGCGCCCCTACGTTCTCAACAACCGCGCCCCCTGCCCATAAGGCGAGGGGGCGATGAACCGAGTTGGAAAGTCCCCTCACATCACGGAGAGGGGATTTAGGGGCGCGGTTACGCTTCGTCTTCTTCCGTCAGGCTGACCGTGGACGTGCCGAGCGCCGCCGTCTTCCGGGCGATTTCGCTGCCCTGTCCGGCTTCTTCCAGCACCTGCGTCATCTGGCGGTTGCCGACCGCCTGCGCGATATCCAGCGCCTCGGTGCGATGCCGTTCCGCCGCTTTCATGTCGCCCGCTTGCAGCGCCTCGGTCATAGCCCGGGTCGAGGCCGCTAACTGCCCCTGTCCGAGATAGCCCGCCACCACCGCATTCACCTTATTCGACTTCTCAGCTTCGTGCGTCTGTTCCAGAATCATCCACGTCGTCTGATCGCCCTTTTCTTCAATGCGCTGACTGCCCGCCACGTACACCACGGACGGCTTCAACGCCACCACGCGCGCGCCGACCGACGCCAGCTCAACATGGACGATGAAATCGCGGTGGTCTTTGGACGACATGGGCGGCACAGGTACGACCCACGTGTGATCATCGCCTTGTGGCGCGGCTTCGCCCTTCACCCAATCGGGATAGGCTTGCGACAGCGAGAGGATGCGCGCGCCCGTGGGCGTCCACAGGTTGAGCGCCACATCGCTGGCCACCGTGTTCGCCATTTTCACGACGGAGATCGAAAACTCCTCCAGCAGCGCCTCGGGTCTCGGGACGGCTTTGGGCATCCACCCGTTAGTGATCTGCGCCATTTTCGTCAGTTCTTCGGGATTCCAGTCGTTACCATAGCCATATGCGCACAGGTGCAGCTGGGCCTCCGCCGCTTTCTTCACCGCGTGCGCCAACCGCGACTCCGGCTCGGTGTTCTGCCCGTCGCTGAGGAAGATGCCGTAACGCGCATAGTCGCCCCGAATCTGCGCCTGTGATGCCAGCGCGACCTCAATACCCGTGGACATCGACGTGCCGCCGAAGATTTGCACCCGCTTAAGGTTGGAGCGGAACTGCGACACGAGGTTCATGCGGCTGACATCGGGTGTCAGGCGTGTCATCGGCACAACTTCTTTGCCGTCATCGTCGAAGACAACGACTTGCAGCATGATCCCATTGGGCGCATGCGTCAGCAAGTCTTCGACCGTGGCGATGGCGTTGTTGAACTTCGCGCCCTGCATCGACCCGGACACATCGCAGATCAGCGAGATGACCGCGCCCTGCGCCTCTTGCGGAACTTCGTTCGCCGACACCGACACCACGCCCCACACCGAATTGGTTGTCGGGTTGATGTACGGGTTGTAATAGGTTTTGAATGAGAATGCGTTCGCCATGCTTTCCCCTCACAGTGATCATCGTCTAGGGACGAGGTTTGCCTCGTCCTGTTTTAAGTTCTCAACCATTTCGCAGCCCCGCTCTGGCCGCAACGAAGCGCAGGCCGGATCTGCGAACAGTGTTGGCTCCCCTCCCTGAATTCGGGGTGGGGTCGAGTGGGCTTGCGTCCCGACGAGCCTCACCCCGTTTCGCTCCGCTCAACCGCCCCTCTGCCTTGGGAGAGGGGCCAAGAGCCGTCAGGGTCGCCGGGATGAGGTTGACTTACACCAGCTGCCACGTCCGCCCGGTCAGGATGCGCTCGTTGATGACCCATTCGCGGTCGGCTTGCTCGTCGCGCGCCAGATATTCGCGCCACGCGCTCTCATTCGCACGCGCCAGATCGCCCACCGAGTGCATTTGCTCGCCCGGATAATTGATCTGCGGGACTTGCCCCGACTTACGCGCGAGCTCCACCGCGGTGTAGTAAAACTCGCCCACCAGGCGGAAGAAAGTGCGCGTTTCTACGCCATTTTCGCGCAGCACATTGATCGCCTGCGCGGCTTGTTCCAGCTGGCTGACCGCGCCGTCGGTCGCCTTCTGGTTGTAGAGTGCGATCAGTTCGAGCAGCACATCATTGTAGCTGGTATTGCGGCTGCTGACTTCTTCGAGCACATCGATCGCTTGGTCCACCTGTTTCTCGAACAGGTAGGCTTTGGACGCGCCGATGTAGGCTTGGCCAATCGACGGCTTGCTCTGGATGATCGCCTTGTATTCCTGAAGCGCCTGTTGACTGTTGCCGCTGCGGCGGTAGAGTTCCGCCAGCAGCAAACGCGCGCGGTAATCGCCCGGCTTGAGCGTCATCATACGGCGGTAGCGTTCGGCGGCTTCTTCGAATTTGCCCGTGTTTTCGAGGTACTGGCCTTCGGCGAGCAGCATTTCCCACTGCACCTGCGGGTTGGCGTTGGCCTGCGCGACCTTGAGGTCGGCGGCCGCTTCTTCCAGCTTGCCCGCCTGCGTGTAGACGAGCGCGCGCAGCAGGTATGCCGATGCGCCGCCGTTGTTATTGATCGCCTGATTCGCCAGCAGCAGGGCGCGGCGGTAGTCACGCTGTTGATAGGCTTCCTGCGCGGTGAGGATCACGGTGGAAGCGGGGTTAGTCGTCGGCACCTGCGGCAGCTCGATTTTAACCGTCCCGGCGATGACGCCCGTTCCGGTGGTCTGGCGCAGGGTTTCCAGCGTCACGCCCGTGAAATTGGCGCGTTCGCGCTGGCGGCGGAACGCGGTCATATCCGGCATTTGCCCCTTCACGTAGCCGATCACGCCGTCGATTTCAGCTTCGATCTCGTCCACGCTCTGCGGGCGATTTTCGCGTTCGCGCGCGGTCAGCCATTCGACAAAGAAGCGCAGCGACTCGTCGTACTGAATCCACGGATGTTCGGTCGGCGGAGTGAGCGTATAGCGGTACTCCTCCGTATGCACTTCTTCCATGCCGACCAGCTCCGCCAGCGTGCGCCCAATCGTGAAATAGTCGTCGCGCCAGTCGGGATGCCGCGCCTGCTCGGAGTGATAGCCGGGCGTGCCGCGCGCGGGCTTGGGCGGCTTGTTCGGGTCATAGCGGTAGGCCGTGCCGAAGTCGAGCAGCACTTCGATCTGATCGCCGTTCGCCAGCGTCATGCGCTTGACGTTCGACGGCTTGAAGTCGCAGTAGATGATCGGTGGGTTCAACCCGTGCAGATACTTGAAGGCGGGCAGCAGGCCTTTGACGCGCAGCAGCGCCTGTTCGGCAGACATCGGCAGCACCAGTTTGCGCGTGGTCGGCTCTTCGATCTCGTCCGCCCAGCTGGGCCCGGCGATGAATTCCATCACGTAGCACAACTCGTTTTCGATGACGAAGAAGTCGATCACCGAGATGATGTTCGGATGGCGGATGTTGATGAGCGTCTTGGCTTCCTGTTCCAGTGCGTCACGCAGGGAAGGATCTTGCGCCACCACCGTTTTGATCACCACATACTTTGACAGGTTGCGGTCGTAGGCTTTCCACGCGCGCCCCATGCCGCCCTGGCCGAGCAGTTGCTCGACGCCGTAGCGCTCGGAAATCACCGTGCCAATTTGAATCGCGCTCGGCGGGCCTTCCAGCACGACGGGCTTGGGCGGGGCGGCCGCCGCATCGCCGTTGAAATTGAGCTTCTTACCGCAGTTGGGACAATGGCGCGCATTCGGGCGCAGTTTAAAGCCGCAGTTGGGGCACGTCAGGCGGTCGACGGGAACTTCGCCCGTCGCCATGATCTGCGCCGCCGTCAGCGGTTTGAGCGCCTGCGTCGTTAATTCCAAGCCGCATTCATCACAGAAGCCGCTGGCAGTGCTGGTCAGCTGACTGCAATGCGGACAGGTGATCTTCTCTTGTGTGGTCACGTCGTTTCGCCTTTATTTCTGGACATAAACACCGACCCTAGACATACAAACCTCACCCCCAGCCCCTCTCCTAAAGGCGAGGGGTGAAAAGCGGAGTCGCCAAGTCCCCTCGCCCTTGGGAGAGGGGATTTAGGGGTGAGGTTTAGCTCTCGTGGAACACCAGCTCGATTTTGCCCAGCTTGATCACATCGCCCTCGTCAACCGGTTCGGCTTGCCCCTGCGCCAGCTTGATGCCGTTGACATAGGTGTGATTCGAGCTGCCCAGATCTTCGATGTAGAACTTGCCACCAATCTGCGTGATCTGAGCGTGACGGTGGCTGATGTATTTGCCATCCGGGTAGCCGTCGAAGTCGATTTGCAGCGACGGGTCTTCGCGGCCGAGCACGGCCGCACTGCTCAGCTTGAAGATCGACCCGGTGCTTTTGAGCACGAGGTGCGGGCCTTCATAGGGGGCGAGCGGCGGGTCCGCCTGCGGAATGAGCGATTGTGGGGGCGGTGGTGGGACGGGCGCATCATCCGGCGCGTTGATTTGCACGACGCGCGCAACCGAAGGTGCCGCAGTCTGCGGAAGTTCCGTGCCGCATTCTTCGCAAAAACGCGAGCCCGGTTCGTTCCAGTGCTGGCAGTTTGGACATTCCATGATCTATCAGTTCCTTCCCAACACTTTCATGGTACGCATAATTTTACAGCACGTTGCCCCAAATTAAGGGGCATCTACGTCAAAAACCTATCAAATCGCTGGAGACTGAGTCTCCGGAACATACGAATGATGATACCATTGTAGCGACGAGGCAACCCTCGTCCTTTTGTTGGAGAATCTGCATGCGGACGATGCCTGATGGTGGATCTCATTCACCGGCGGCTCTCCCTGAATTTGGGGCGGGGCGCCGCTGGGTTCAACGAGTACACTTGCAGGTGGACAGGCATCATCCCCAATCGAAATGAGGCGGCTCTGATAATGCGTAAATCGCTGCTGTTATTGGCGCTGCTGGCGCTCGGCATTTTGACCGTGCCCGCAGTCGCCCAAACGGACTTCTGGGCGTGTCCGCAGGGGTTCCAGGGGCAAACACTCAACGTATACAACTGGACCACCTATATCGCGGAGGACACCATCTCGAACTTTGAGCGGCTGTGCGGCGTGACGGTCATCTATAACACCTACGCCAGCGACACCGATATGCTCGAAGAACTGCGCGCCGGTAACACGCCGCACTACGACGTGGTCGTGCCGTCCAACGCCAACCTCTATCTCATGGTGGACGAAGGGCTGCTACAGCCGCTGGACTTCGATAACATCGCGAACTTCGCCAACATCGGCGACCAGTTCAAAAACCCGCCCTACGACCCCGGAAACATCTACACAGTGCCGTATCAGTGGGGGACCATTGGCGTGGGCTACAACCGCACCGCGCTGGGACGCGATATCGCGACCTGGGACGATATTTTCAAGCTGACCGCGCGCGTCGCGTGGCTCGATGAGGCGCGCCCGATGTTCGGGTTTGCGCTGCGTGTGCTCGGTCATGACCCGAACACCGCCGACCCCGCGCAGATCGCCGAGGCTGAGCAGTATCTGATCGATCACGCGGCGAATCTGGTCGAGATCGCACCGGACACGGGGCAGGATCTGCTGGCAGCGGGGCAAGCCGATGTGGTGGTTGAATACAACGGCGATATCTTCCAGTTGATCGCCTCCTGCGGCTGCGACGATTACCGCTACATCATCCCGCAGGAAGGCGGGCAAATCTGGACGGATAACCTCGCCGTGCCGGTCGGCGCGCTGAATAAGCCGCTGGCGGAAACCTTCATCGACTACATCCTCAACGCGCAGGTGAACGCCGACATCAGCAATTACACGGCCTACGCCAGCCCGAATCAGGTGGCAATTGACGAAGGCTTGATCTACGGCGACTACCTGAGCAACCCGGCGATTTATCCCGAAGATACCAGCAGCCTGTTCTATACCGTCGCCGATGCAGAACTCGATGAAGCGTACGGTGCTGCGTGGGAACGCGTACACAGCGCGATAGGACGATAAACCATGACCACCACGACGAGACCAACGGTTCAAACCACCGTGATCGAACGACCGCGGCGGCGCATAACTGCCCAGACGCGCGTCCGCTACGCGCTGTTGAGCGCGGGAGCGGTGGTGTTGGCGCTGCTCACGCTGCTGCAAGCTCTCAACGCCTACCGCACCTCGTATGAGCTGTTTAGCGGCATCGCGGAGATCAACAGCACGACGGTCGATGCCGCCGAGAACGCCCTGCAATATGTCGCGCAGGCCAGTCAATCGGCCGCCGATTACACGCTGTTGACCTCGGATACGCCGCTCTACGAACAGGCGCAGAACAACATCTTCCGCGCGTTCAGCGCCTACCGCGATGAGTTGTTCACGCTGCGGGACAACCTGCAATCAGCGGATGAGGAAACCGCCTACACCACCGCGGAAACCTATACCTTCAGCCGCTTCTGGCGGCATGTGAGCAACCTCGTTGCCAACCGCAGCAACGACACGCTCGCGCGGCGGGAGTTTTTGGACGCGGACAACCATGTCCGCACCTGGATCACGCCCGCGCTGCAAGAACTGGAACGCCTCAACTTTGAAGGCATGGTCGAGGCGGGCGAAACCGCGGGCAGCGTGATCGCCGGACAATTGGTCTTGTTCCTCATCCCCGCGCTCGCGCTGGCAGCCCTGCTGACCTACATCTCGTTCATGATTCGCGGCAAGGTGCGGCGCTACCTCACACCGGGCATCGACGCGGCGCTGGTGCTGGCGTGGGTGCTGCTGCTGCTCGTAGCGCTCAACCTGCTGGATGCGCCCAACAAAATCCACACGATGATCGACGACGCGTATTTGAGCGTGAGCGCCAGCGCCCGTACGCTGGTGGACGCCAATCTGGCAAACCGCGCGGAAAGTTCGCTCCTGCTCGACCCGGACAACGCCGACGCGTGGGAAGCGCGCTACAACGAGGCGATGGAACGTGTGATGCTGCGGCTGTGCGGCGCGGTGGATTGCACGGCGGATCAGTTCACAGGCGTAGGCAACGTGATGCGCACCACCGCGATCACCGGAGCGGAGGCGATCAGCTCGGCGGATTCGCAGCGCATCGACGGCATCCGGCCGCTGGTGACGAATGTGACCTTCTCCGGCGAAGCAACGGCGCTGGAAGCGGCGCGGCAGTCGCTAGAAGACTTCCGCGAAGCCCATGTGAATCTGCGCGGGCAGATCAACAGCGGCGATCTCGAAAAGGCGATTCTGTTTAACACCAGTGCGGATGACCCCGGTTCGAGTCAGGAAACGTTCAACCGCTTTGTGACAGCCATCGAAGACCTGCGCCAGATCAACCGCGACGTGTTCGATCAGACGTGGGCGGCACAGCGTGACGCACTCAATCGCAATCAACTGCTGCTCGGTCTGATTGGGTATGCGCTCATCGCCGCGCTGATCGTGGTCGGCGTTGCGCACCGCTATCGGGAACTGTAAAGCGCACCTCAAACCGATTTTGCGTAGGGGCAGACCTGTGTGTCTGCCCTTTTGCTTTGGGCGCACACGCCTGTTTCCCCTCTCCTCTAGGAGAGGGGCTAGGGGTGAGGTTAGCTTTTACCCCTGCACGGCCTCTTTGAGCACCGCGCCCAGCCGCCGAATCCCGTCCACGATACGTTCTTCGCGCGAATTACTGTAATTCAGGCGGAAAGTGTTTTTGCCCATCTCCCCGGTGAAGAAGCCTTCGCCCGGCACAAACGCGACATTCTGCACCAGTGCCTGCTTGAGGATGTCGGTCGCATCGAGGTGCGGCGGCAGGGTGACCATCAGGAACAGACCGCCTTCGGGCCGCGTCCATGTGACCTCCGACGGGAAACAGTCGTCCATCGTTTGCAGCATCAGGTCGCGGCGCTGGCGGTAGACCTCGCGCAAATGCGTGATGTGGCCGGCGAGGAACGCTTCATCGCGCGCCACTTCATAGGTGATGACCTGATTGAGGGTGCTCGTGTGCAAATCGGCGCCCTGCTTGACCTGCACCAGCTTGTCGATGACGGGGAAAGCCGCCGCCACCCAGCCGATGCGCAGCCCCGGCGTCAAAATCTTCGAGAACGTGCCGCAGTAGATCACGTTGCCATCGGCGTTCGTCGCGCCGCGCACTTCGGCTTCCATCTGCAAGACGGAAGGCACGGGGTCGCCGCTGTAGCGCAGTTCGCCATAGGGGTCATCTTCGATGAACGGCAGCCCGTGTTCGACCAGAATCTGCGCGAGCTGGGCACGCCGTTCTTTGCTGAGCGTCGTCCCCTGCGGATTCTGAAACGTCGGAATGGCGTACATGATTTTGTGCTGCTCAGCCAGAATGGCGGGCAGTTCGTCGACGCGCATGCCGTCGTTGTCGGTCGGCACCGCGGAGAAGCGCGGGTAATACGACTTCCACGAGCTCATCATGCCGACGTAGGTCGGGTTTTCCACGACGACGCGATCATGCTCGTTGAGGAAGATGCGGGCCAGCATATCAATCGCCTGCTGCGACCCGCTCGTGATCAAAATGTTGTCGGGGTGAATCTGAAACTTGCCCACAGACAGGCGCTGGGCGATGAAGGCGCGCAGTTCCGGCATGCCTTCGGTGGTGCTGTACTGCAAGACCTCGCGTCCGCGTTCCGCCAGCACGACATCGGTCGCCTCACGGATGCGTTCCACCGGGAAAAGTTCCGGCGCAGGGAGACCACCCGCGAACGAAATCACCTCCGGCTTGGCCGTCAGCTTGAGAATTTCGCGCACGGTAGAGCGTTTCATCTGTTTGGTGCGTTCAGCAAAAAGCGTATCCCAGTTCATAGTGTTCTTCGAGTTCTTCCTCATTGGCCTTCACAGTACAGTACGGCAGGCCGAAAGTTCCGTCAATTCCCACCCGGATGCGGTCGACCCCACCCCCGGCCCCTCCCCGAATTCAGGGAGGGGAGCAAGATCGCCCCTCGCCCCGCTGGCGTGGGAGAGGGGGTAATTATTCTTCAACGTTCGTCGGGCGTTTGACAAACAGGGCGGAACGGGTCACTTCACACACCACCACATCATCCTGATTGCGGCCAATATGCTTGAGGGTGACAACGCCCGTGTCGGGACGCGACTTACTCTCCCGACGTGAAACAACGGTCGTCTCTACGTAGATGGTGTCGCCGTGAAAGACGGGCGCGGGATGGCTCACGTTTTCGTAGCCGAGATTCGCGATGATGGTGCCGAACGTCAGCTCGCTGACGCTGATGCCGACGACGAGGCTCAGCGTCAGCAAGCCGTTCACAATGCGCTGTTTGAACTGCGTTTTGGCCGCGAAATCTTCGTTGATGTGCAGTGGTTGGGTGTTCATCGTCAGGCTGCAAAACAGCACGTTATCGGCTTCGGTGATCGTCCGCGCCAGTTCGTGTTTGATGATCATTCCCGGTTCAAGATCGTCGTAGTATTTTCCCGGCATGGGTGCATTCCCTTGATAAGACGGGGCGGGTTCGAGTGCCGGTGGTTGGACAGCCTGCTGGCTGTCTGCTCTATCAGACGTGCTTCTGCGCGTCCCTACACCACTGTAACCGGCGCGAACCGCTGCCGCATAGCGTCCGTAGGCATGAAGAGAGGGATTATAACGCAAGGCCGGAAAACCAAAACCGCCCGATGTGAGGGGGACACATCGAGCGGTTCTAGAGGGATGGGCATGTGAAGGGTCTAATTGTACCCTAGCCCTTGAACTTGGCTGCTAACAGTAAACCACGAGCCTCGCCTAGTTCGTCATCTCAATTCGACCAAGTTCAAATGAAACTGTCTCAAAGATAAGTTTCCCGGCTAAAGATCACATGAAGCAAAAGTGAGAACCGGGTGAGAGCAGTTTATTGTCCCGGTGGCGCGACGACGCCGACTGGCGCAACCGCGCCCGGCGTCAACGCCCAGTTCGGATCGACCGTGGGCGGTGCGTTCAGGCACAGGTTTTGCGCGTTGTTATACTTGCCGTTCGCCGTGCCGCTGCTGAAAATGTTCATCGCCTGCTGGTACTGACTCGCCGCGCTGCAATAGTTCGTCTGGGCGAGATACGAGTCGCCGATTAGCACGTACTGGTTGTACAGGAGCTGAATGGCGTCGTCGTAGTAGCGCCCGCCCGCACCCAAGCCGATCAATTCTTGCAGCGTCGAAATGGCGACCGGACTGCCTAACCCGATCGCATTGCGCGCCCGCAGATACAGCTCGGCGGCATAGCGTTCGTAGTCGAGGCTGGAGTCGATTTGGCCATATTCTTCCGCGCGCCCGACCAGAATGTTGGCGGCGGCGGGTTGATTCGCGTTGTAGAGTTCGAGTGCGCGGTTTTGCAGCGCCTGATTGAGTGCGCGGCGGACTTCGTCGCGGCGGAAGGTTGGGTCTAAACCGACCACCACATCGAGGAGTTCAACCGCATCGCCCCACAGGGAACCGCTCATGGCGGTCTGCGCTTGCTCGTAGAGCGCGGCGACATCAAACCCGCTGTCCGTATCTTCGGTTGTGGCAATCGCCAGTTCGTTCGGTGCAGCTTCTCTGGTCGCTTCGGGCGGTGTGGGCGATGGCGTTGACGTTGCCGTCGGTAAGGTGTTGAGATAAACCGCTGTGCCTGTCAGCACCAGATTCGGGAGTTCGCTGTACTCCGGTGCCGCTGTTGCCAGCCATTCGAGGCGCGTGCGCAGCAGCACCGTATTGCCCGAGGCGACATCGCCGGGAATGCGATCCACTTGGTCGCGGATGGTAGCGTCACGCGTGCTGCTCACGAGGACCTGCGCTTCGCGCTGACCGGAAGTCCAGCCCGCTGCCCCGGCCAGCGCCACGATGGCGACGGCAAACAGCACCAGTACGACCACAATCAACGCGTACATGCCGCAGCCGCTGGACGGTGGCGCGTCTTCGACATCATCGACGCTAATCGTTGGTTTGAGTGGGACGTCCTTGAGCGGCGAGCGGGGTTGGGTATCTTCAAGCTGAGGTGTATAGCTCATGCAAAAATCTCACGCTTCCATGCCAATTGACCCATTTACTGGGCACGCCGATTATACAAGACGCTATGAGCAGATGATACCCTACGGTTTACCTACGGTGTGGGGCTGAAGCGAACAGGGCGCAGTTTACAGTCCGGTAGCTACGTAGAAGAGCATGAAGCCGAGTTTTAGGCTCAGTTTCTAAGCCACAAACCGAATGTTAGCCAAAGGACGAGGCATGCCTCGTCCCTACGAAGAAACACCCGCATGTCTCGTCCGCCACTAACGGACAGCGCAGGCGCTGTCCCTACGTAACTATTGGTGCTAGTTCGTGGTTCTAAACGGATGGTATGGGGTCTGTAGGGGCAAGGCATGCCTTGCCCCTACGAAAATCTTCTCTCAAATTGGTAACTAGCACCAATGGTTACGTAGACCTTGGCTTAACCGGGTCATGTTGGCGCCCCTCCCTGAATTCGGGGTGGGCTCAGAGTCCATTCAGCAGCTGCGCGACCCGGCGGATGATGACCTCGCCGACTTTGGCTTTGCTCGCCAGCTCCAGCGTCTGTTCGCCGCCGTGCGCGTCGAGGATCACAACGCGGTTGGTATCCACATCAAAGCCTGCGTCTTTCGCGGTGATGTCGTTCGCCACCAGCAGATCCAACCCTTTGCGCGTCAGCTTTTCGCGGGCATGGGCGATGAGGTCTTCGCTTTCCGCCGCAAACCCGACCACCACACGCGGACGGTGAAGATCGCGCCGCCGTTCTTTGACCGCCAGCAGAATGTCGGGATTCTTCTCCAGATTGAGCGTCAGGGGATGGTGATCGCTCGTCTTTTTGATCTTCTGATCGGAGATGGTGCGCGGGCGGAAATCGGCGACTGCCGCCGCCATGATCAGCGCGTCCGCGCCAGCTTGCTGCGCCAGCACGGCCTGCTGCATCTGCTGCGCCGATTCCACGGCGATGACCTTGACGCCATAGGGCGCAGTCAGCCCGCGCGCGGCGCTGATGAGCGTGACCTCCGCGCCCACATCGGTGGCGGCTTGCGCCAGCGCGTACCCCTGTTTGCCGCTGGATCGGTTGGTGATGAAGCGCACCGGATCGAGCGGTTCGCGCGTGCCCCCCGCCGTGATGACAAGGCTTTTGTCTTTGAGTGCACCCTTGCGCCCCATATGGTAGCGCAGCGCGCCGATCAGCTTGGGCGTTTCCGGGAAGCGCCCGATGCCGACCAATCCGGAGGCAAACCGCCCTTCTTCCGGGGCGATCAACGCGACACCACGTCCCTGGAGAATCGCGAGGTTTTCCTGCACGGCGGCGCTGGCATACATGTGACCGTCCATCGCGGGAGCGACAATGATCGGCGCGGGCGTGGCCAGCGCGGTGATCGCGAGCAGGTCATCGGCGAAACCATGGGCGAGTTTGGCGAGGGTGTTGGCGGTCGCGGGGGCGATGATGAGCAGGTCGGCGCTTTCCGCCAAGCCGACATGTGCGACATGGGTCGGCAGCGAGCCGCCACCGGATGTCCACAGGCTCGTGTAGACGGGACGCCCCGTCACCGCTTGAAATGTGAGCGGCGTGACAAACTGCTGCGCGGAGTCCGTCATGATGACATCGACGAGCACACCGAGCTGCGTCAGTTTGCTGGCGAGATCCACCGCTTTATAACAGGCGATGCTGCCTGTCACCCCGAGAATGATCCGTTTACCTTCGAGCAGCGTAATCCGTTCGCTGTCCATGCGCGCTCCATCTGTGAGAGGGATACGCTTTGATTGTACCGCTACACCGCCGGATCATCCGAGTCGAGGTGCGTCCGCACCAACCACGCCAGCGCCACCGACAGCGCCGCCGCGTCCCGCCATTCATCCGCCTCCAGCCGATCTGGGTAACGGGCGCGCAGGATGGTGCTGAGAATCGTGGACAGGTGGAACAACACTTCGCGGTTGAGTGTGCCGAACTTGAGCGACAGCCCATCCGGGTCGCGCATTTCGCGGCGGACGATGCGGAGCGTCTCGGCATACAGCTCATCGCTGAGCAGTTGGGTGATTTCGTCGGCGGAGAACAGCGGCGGAGTTTCTAGACCGCTCAGGTCGAGGTGCTGGTTGATAAAATCATTAAAACTGGTCAGGGGGTCATCAGACATTGAACTCTCCAGTCATCTAGGGATATAGAGAGTCTACAATGGTTCAGAACGTGCGTCAATTATAACTTGAGCGCTCGCGCCTGTTTCGCAAACGCCCGCCCCCCCAGCACAATCGACACGGCTGGCAGCCAGATCACACCATAGGCGGCGAACAGGCTGACGAGGATCTCTATGCCGTCGGGATCGGTGCGCGGCAGCAAACAGCCGATGACCACACCGCCGAGGAATATGGTCGCCGGGACGATCAGCGCAGGCAGGCGCCGAGCCGGGATGGTGGCGAGCAGCGTCGTCCCTTTGACGCGTTTCTGAAACCAGAGGATCGCCACGCTGAAACTGACCAGTACAAGGATCGTGATCGCGGTCACGCCGTCGATGCGCCCCTGTGCCGCCTGAAATACGAGCAGTGCCGCGCCGGTGGTGCTCAGGCCCAGCCAGCCGACCGGGGACAGACGATAATCGCTGGGGAGATCGCCCTGCTGCGCCAACGCGGCAACCCCGAGGATCAGCATTACGCTGATCGCGTACGTCCCAAGCGCCGTGATCAGCGGAGTGGGTTCAGCCGCGCCCCACAGTTCGACGGGTGACCACGTTGCCCAGATGCCCGCCGCCGAGCCGACAATCAGCGTGCCCACGAGGCTGATCAACGAAGGCTTCCCGCGCAGATACACCACCAGCGCGACCACCCCCATGAGCGCGTGCGCGCCGAGCGCCCGCGTGAACAGTGTGCGCGGCAGATCGCTCAACGCGGTCGCCGGATGGATGAACAGCGCCGCCAGCAGCCCGTAGATCCCTGCCAGCGTCAGCAAAGCGAACACATCGCGCGCCCGGAAGCGCGCCGCGAGATCGAGCAGGAGCGCGCTCACGGCGTAGCAACCGATCAGCGTCAGCCAGTCGCTCGCCGCGGGCATGGGCGTCCACAGCAGCACGGTAGACGCAAACCACAGCACAACGGCGAGCAGTAAACGCTGCAGCACAAGCGATGACGGCATCGGCGCTCCGCGTTATTTCGGCTTGATGGCGACGAGCTGGGAGACGTGATCCACTTCGCTGTTGCGCAGCACACGCCAATCACCGAAATAACCCGCGAGTTCGCCATGACCGAGCAAAAAATCGCGCGGGGCCTCTGGTATGAGGTTAGTGCAGCGCGCATTGAACGACTCGTAGATGATGCGTCCCCCCGGTTTGATGGCGGCGCGCAGCATGGGGAACAGATCCCGGCGCAAGAAGCGAATCACGCATATAAGGTCATAGGTGTTCGGTTCCAGCGTCAATTCTTCGATATCCACCTGCATGAAATTGACATTGCGTAAGTGGCGTTCGGACGCCTGATCCTGCGCCCGCGTGAGTGCCGAGCGGCTGATGTCCATCAGATCGACAACATAATCCTGTGCCGCCAGCCACAGCCCATTTTGCCCCAGCCCGCACGCCAGATCGAGCGCGCGAAACGTCTTCTCCAGCCCGTGAATGGGCGGCGTATATTGGAAAAGGATGGGGTCGGGGTACGGGTACGGAAAATTGGCGGTTTCGCGGTAGATTGCATCCCACCGCACACGATCTTTTGCGGACATTAATCCCTGCCTGCGTAAAGTGG
>CALKIA010000644.1 GCA_937988705.1 uncultured Chloroflexota bacterium
GGAAGACACGCGGCCTTCACGAAGGCGCACTATGTTGTTCAGCGGGCGCATCATTTGGATGCGGCGACCAACCCACGTTATGCTGCCAATCGACCCCAATGGGATCAGCCCATGGAGCGCATTCGACTGGTGGACGGGGACACGGAACTGCTGCCGGGGTTGGAGCTGATTGAGACGAGCGGGCATGTGCCGGGACATCAATCGGTGCTGGTGCGACTGCCTAAAACGGGCGCGATTTTATTGACGGTTGACGCTGTACACTTCGGCGGGAGCTTTACCCGTGGCGAACCGCAGGACGGCAGTAACCCGGACGGCGAAGCAAGCCGTCCCAGTGCGCTCAAACTGCTTGATCTGGTCGAACGGGAGCAGATCGGGCTGGTGATTTTTGGTCATGACCACGAGCAGTGGGAAACACTCAAAAAAGCGCCAGAGTTTTACGAGTGAGACTGTCTCCCCTGTCCGAATTCGGGACAGGGTGAGAGCGGACACGAACATAGCGTATCCCGCCAGCCCCCGATTTGGATGATTATGGGAATGTTTGGGAAGTCCCCTTTCCACCCGGAAAGGGGACTTTTTGGTGAGGTTGTGGAGCTAAGGCTAAGGGCTCTAGCTCACCGCATGCGCAACCGCTGCGCCTGCACTTCTTCCAGCGCGTCGATGGTGTCTTGCAGCCCCGTGACCTCGTCCTGAATGTCCAGGCGCAGCCGCTGCGCCTTCGAACTATCGACGTCTTTCGTGCCCAACCGCGACATCTGGGCAAAGATCGTGCCGAGCGAGGCCAGCGTATTATCGAGCTGGATTTCGGCGCGCTTCATGCCATTTTCGGTCTCGCGCAGGTTCTCCTGCTGGAGTTCCAACGAGCGCACGCGCTCTTCTAGATCCCGCTTAAGATCAACATCGGTCGCCGTAGCGAGTTCGCGTTTGGCCTGGGCCAGCTTACGCGGCACTTCGGCTTGATCGCGGCGCACCAGATCGTTGCCCTCAAAGGCGTCGATGTGCAGCGCGAGATCGTACATGTGCCCGATCCAGTCGTTGACATCGGCAACCGTCTGCTGGAGCTGGACGCGCATCGCGCCACCGTGCCGTTCCGTCAGCATGAGCATGTTCCGGCGGTATTCGAGCGCCCGATCCAGCCGCTGGCGCGCGTCGAGGCTGCGAATCTGTCCGAGGTCATACTTGGCCTCGAATTCCCGATTCAGCGCCGCGGTCGCCGCTTCCGGATTGCTGAGGTTGGAAGCGATGAGCGCGATTTCCGCCGCGGCCCCCGCGACCAACCACATCCAATCTGCCCACCACGGGAAGGGAAGCGGGACGAACAAGAACAGGATCGCCGTGACGATCAGCGTCAGCGCCGTTTGCCAGCTCAGAATTGCGTTTTGCAGCACGGCGCCGACCGCGCGGTTGCGCACGCTTGATTGATCAGACATAGCCTATCCTTCCGGTCGAGCCGGGACTCCCGAGCCGCTTATTCAGCGGCTTGCTGCGTTCCACCACCCTGCGATCCGAGCAGACGACGGCGGCGTTCTTCCAGTTGGCGATCAATTTCACCACCGCGCACCGCATCGTCAATTTGATCGCGCAGGTTTTGGGTCGCCATGTCCAGGCGCGCGTCTTCGGTATCGAGACGGTTGCGCACCTGCTCGGCGAAGCTGCTGATTTCCTGATCGCCCATGTTCGCCAGATCGTCGAGGCTCTTGATCGTCTTGGTGGCGACCTTCTTCGCCTCAGCCAGTTCGATGAGCGAGCGCAGTTGTTCGCGTTCCTGCCGGATTGAAGTCAGGCGCGCTTCCAGCTTCATGCGCATATCGAGCATCTGGTTGTACTGCTGATCCTGCTGCTGCCACTGTTCGTAGTAGTCCTGCGCCAGCTGCTGCTTGGTGTTCAGCTCGGCTTGCGCGGCGCCCGCCAGATCATTCTTGCCCTTTAAAATGAGCGTATCGATGTCACGGTCTAGCTTTTCAGCGGCGGCCGCAAATTCATCGTATTTGCGCTTGAGGGTGCGCACTGTTCCGCCCACCGTCGCCGCCGAGTCTTCCAGTGCTTCGAGATTTTTCTCCGCCTGACGGATGTACTCATCCATGACGGCCACCGAGTTCTGCTGCAATGCCCGATCGACCATGCCATGCAGACTGGCGTTGATCAGGGTATTCACCTTATCAATCAACGAAGGAGCCATTGATTCCAATTCCCCCATGAGCTAGACATTTCGTCTAGTATAGCGAATATCAGTTATCCATGCACTGCTATACGTACGATGGACGCGGAGGTTGCACGGCAGAGCCGATTTAGGGCGTCCGGGGGTGGGGCGTGCTGTGAACGTGCTTGACCAATCCCACCGTGTCCCGAATTCAGGCATAGATGATGGGGCGGGTTTAGCCTGTGAATTTTTGAACGCCCGCCTAGATCTACTCGACAGAATCGAAACGGACGCCCCTAAGGGCGTCCGTTCATCGACTAAAGTGCGGCGCTGCTACAGAATGATCGGCAGGTAAATCGAGAAGCAGCTGCCCTTGCCCGGTTCGCTTTCGACCGTGGCCCGCCCGCCATGCAGCTGCGCAATGCCCTGCACAATGGCCAGCCCCGCCCCTGCACCTTGATTTTCGTAGATGTCGCGTTCGTGCTGGTAGAAGACTTCCCAGATATCTTTGTGGAACGCCGGGTCAATACCGCGCCCCTGATCTTCGACCCACAGCACGAGATAGCCATCATAGGTGCGCGCACCCACGGTGATCGGTGCGCCGTTTGGCGAGAACTTGATCGCGTTTTCAAGCAGCTGCACCAGTGCCATGTGCAAATACGGTGAATCCGCGACGAAGGGTGGCAGCTGTTCGGTCACTTCAATTTTGATATTCGGCTTAAATTCCGAGGTCTGCCGCGCCGACTGGATCGCTGCATTGAACAGCTCGTTGATGTTCATGACCGGGGCCCGACGCATCATATACATACGTTCGGCGTCGCCCGTTTCCATTTCGACCAGATGAATGAAGTTCTCGATCAGGCGGCGCAGTCGCGCCGCGCCCGCGCTGACACCGCGCAGGAACAGCATCATATCCTCGCCGCTCAGCGAGTAGTTCTCGGTATCGTTGAGCATCTCTGAGTAGGCGACGACGAACGTCAACGGCGTCCGGAACTCATGATTCAGGATCGTGAGGATGGTCTTCTTCAGGTCACGCATGGCTCCGCGATGCACATCGTTCAGGGCACGATGACGGCTCAGGCGCGAATCGACGGCAATGATCAGATCTTCGGCGTCAAACGGTTTGGTCAGGTAATCGTCCACGCCGAGCATTTTGCCCCGGTGAATATCCGGTTTCTCGCTCAGCGCGGTCAGGAAGATGAACGGAATACGAATCCACGCCCGTTCTTTGCGCACTTCGCGCAGCAGTTCCAGCCCGTTCATATGCGGCATCATGATGTCCGATACGATCAGGTCGGGGAGCTTCATGCACGCGCGCAGCGTTTCGAGCGCCTGTTTGCCATTCTCGACGCTGATGACCTCGTAATGTTCGAGTTCAAGTACGGTCTGAATGCCTTCCAGCAGGTTCAGATCGTCCTCCACCACCATGATCAACCCTTTGGCGGCGACATCTGCTTCCGGACTACGTTGGTTCAGCGACAGCATACTACTCTCCGAGAATTGCGGTTTCGTGAAGTGGAGCACTCACGTCATTTTCTCATCATAATACCTTTTTCGATTCACAAAGATTGGAATTTTTCGTGAATTTCCAGTAAATCGAAAAGCGACGTCTCTCGGTTGTGCGTCGCGCCTCCAGCGCAGCTAGTTGATCTCCCGACGCCGTTTCAGTAGAGTCTCCATTGTGCTGAGCAATTCCTCTCCGGCAAACGGCTTGTGGAGGTAGTCAGCCATGCCGACCATTTTGACTAGCTTTCGGTTATCCCCATCTAGGGCGACCAAGAAGATAATCGGGATGCGCATGCAAGTGGGTTCCTTGCGCACTTCGAGCGCAAATTCCGCACCGTTCATATCCCTCACCCACATGTCAGTGATGATCAGATCGGGCAGGCGCGAACACACGTGCAACGCTTCCAGCGCCTGCTGACCACTCTCGGCGCTGATCACACCATAGCCTTGCTCTTGGAGGAAAGTTTGTAAGGTTTCCAGCAACCAAGAGTCGTCAACCACCATAATCAAGCCGTTGGAGGCTTGATCGGTTTCGGGATTCGGCGGATTCGGCGTGGACATCACTACACCTCCATGCTTGCAGTGGCGCGAGTCGCTCTGCTATCAGCATAATCCGATTCTGGCCAGGGATTCACCCAAGCTCATGAATCGCCAGCAGATCGGAGAGCAGCGCGAAGCCCGTTTGCAGCTTGCCCGCGCCTGAACCGATCAGTGTCACGTCGCCGAGCAGATCGGTGGTGTAAGTGATCGCGTTGGTCGTGCCGCTCACACCCGCCAGTGGGTGACTGATCGGAATCCGGCGCGGTTGCACCGACGCGCCCTGCGCGGTCACCTGCGCGATCAGCTTCCAGCGTTCGCCCGCCGCCTGCGCCGCTTCGATATCGGCGGGGGTCAGGTGGCTGATGCCCTGCACATGCATCTCCGCAAACTGAAATTGCTGCCCGAAAATGGCCTGCGCCAGAATGCGCGCCTTGCCCGCCGCATCCCAGCCATCGACATCGGCGGTCGGGTCGGCTTCGGCGTAACCGAGCGCCTGCGCTTCCGCCAGCGCTTCGGCGTAGGGCTTGCCGTTCTCCATCTGCGTGAGCATGTAGTTGGTCGTGCCGTTGAGGATGCCGCGCGCCGCCGTGATTGTGCAGCCCTTCAGCGCCTGCAGGCCCAAGCGGATTGAGGGCGTGCCGGCCATGACCGTGCCTTCGAACAACACCTGCCGCTTGGCCGCCTGCGCAAAGCTCATCAGGTCGCTGTAGGCGACCGCCACCGGGCCTTTGTTCGCCAGCACGACGTGTTTGCCCGTTTGCAGCGCCAGTTCGCACAGGTTGAGCGCCGGTTGGCCGGTTTCGAGGTTCGACGGACTGGCTTCGACGACTACATCGGCGTGGCTCTCGCGGATGATGCGTTCCGCGCTCCACCCGCGTTCTGTACGATCGTTGAGGTCGTGGTAGTCAATGAAGTTGCTTAGCAGCAGGTTGGGATCGAGACCTTCCGGGTTATACAGTGATCCGCGCCGCCCAGTCACCACGCCGACGATCTGCGGTTCAAAACCATAGCGCGCCTTCAGGTCAGCGCGTTTGTCGCGCAGAATTTGAACGAGTCCTTGCCCAACCGTGCCAAAGCCGATGAGGATGATTTTCATGGGTGCTTCCTGTATTATGCCGGGATAAACGCGTTGGATTATATAACCAAAGTTCTTTGCGAACACGCGCTGATGTACTGTAGAATCGGGGCACTTGGCGCACGTTACTGTTGCTGTAACATCGTGCATTACCCCGATAAGCAATCTTTTGGAGAAATCTTATGACGATCAATACGTCCACCCGCCCCGGACCCATCGCGCAGTCGTTAATCGCGCGCGATGATCAGACCATGTCCGGCTCAATGGTGCCGCGCTATCCCTTTGTGATGGAGCGCGGACTGGGAGCGCAGGTCTGGGACGTGGATGGCAACGAGTACATCGACTTCGCGGCGGGCATCGCCGTGAATTCGACGGGTCATTGTCACCCAAAGGTGGTGCAGGCGATCACCGAACAGGCGCAGAAATTTATCCACATCGCGGGGACGGATTATTATTATGAAGTGCAGGTGCGCTTAGCCGAACGCCTTGCGCAGATCGCACCGTTCAAAGAAAACGCCCGCGTGTTTCTCGGCAACTCCGGCGCGGAAGCCGTCGAAGCGGCGATCAAGATGGCGCGTTGGTACACCAAACGCCAGAACGTGATCGCGTTCTTCGGCGCGTTCCACGGACGCACCATGGGCGCGCTCTCGCTGACGGCGAGCAAAGTTGTGCAGCGCAACGGCTTTTTCCCGCTCGTCCCCGGCGTGCATCATGTGCCCTATAACAACCCTTATCGCTGTCTGCATGGACGCGAACAAACTCAGTGTGAAGCGCACTGCATGTGCGCCAACTACATCGAAGATGTGGTTTTCAAAAAGATCATGCCCGGCGACTCGATTGCGGCGATCATCCTCGAACCGATTCAGGGGGAAGGCGGCTACGTCGTGCCCGATCCGCGCTTCGTGCAGGATCTGCGCACCATGTGCGATAAGTACGGCATCCTGCTGATTTCGGACGAAGTGCAGGCGGGCGTGGGCCGCACGGGCAAATGGTGGGCAATTGAGCATTTTGGCGTCGAACCGGATATCGTCACCTCAGCCAAAGGCATCGCCAGCGGCATGCCGATTAGCGCCATCATCGCCAAGGAACACGTCATGAGCTGGCCTCCGGGCGCGCACGGTACGACCTTCGGCGGCAACCCGATTTCGTGCGCGGCGGCCCTCGTCACTATCGATTTGATCGAGCAGGGCTACATGCAGAATGCCACCGAACAGGGCGAATACATCATGGAAGCGCTCGAAGAAATGCGCACCCATCACCCCTCGCTCAAACATGGGCGCATCGCGGGTAAAGGCCTGATGATCGGCGCGGAACTGGTGCTCGATGAGAAGCATACGCCCGCTCCGGTGGTGCGCAATACGGTCGAAAAACTCGCGCTGCAAAATGGTCTGCTGATCCTCGGGGCAGGCGAAAGCACGCTGCGCTTCTGCCCGGCGCTGATGATCGACCGCGACACGGTGCAGCAGGG
>CALKIA010000645.1 GCA_937988705.1 uncultured Chloroflexota bacterium
AAAGGCGCACACCGGCATGCAGTTCGCGGGCGAAATCGGTCACATGGTAGGTGACGATGGCGTTCTTATCTTTATCCAGCACGTACAGGTCTTCGCCGACGCGCTCGATAGCGGTGGGGTTGCTCAACAGACCGAGCCGCTGATCGCCGCGATCCAGACCGCCAAAGACAAACAGGAGTGTACCGTTCTGGTCATATTCGAAAATGACACCGCCCGCGTCAATCGTGGTCATCAGGCCATCATCGCTGACGGTGATATCTTGGAACGTGCGCGATCCGAACATCCAGCGATTGAACAGGTTGCGGCCAGAAACGGTGAAGCGGCGAATGCTTTGGAAGCGATCTGCGCCCGTGGTGACCGTGTAGACGAGCGATTGACTATCGATGGCGATGTTGGACGGAGACGCGGCTTCGTTGCGAATGAATTGGTCGAGTTGTTCTTCGGTCAAAAACAGCCGCTGCAAAATCATCTTGAGCGACATGTCCGCCGAATTTGCGCCGAAGTAGCCGATGAAATTGCCGCTCGTGTTCATCATGATCAGCCCATTGACCGAGCCTTCACTCACGATGTACAGGTTCTTACGCGCGTCTACCGCAATCTTGCGCGGCAGAAATTCGCGGTTCGCGCCGAACAACGGCTCGGTGGGGCGGCCAAACTCATTGACCAGATTGCCGTCCGCATCCAGAATCACAATGGTGTTTTTGCCCGCGTCGGCGACGTAGATCGTGCCCTCGTCATCGACGAACAGCCCGGTCGGCGACTGCAGCACATCCACGCCGAATTCCGCCGTGATCTGAAAACTGGGATCCAGTTTGACGATGCGCCCGTTGCCCGTATCCGCGATGTAAAGGAAGCCATCGGCCGCGTAGACCATTTCCTCTGGGCCGGAGAGCGGCAGGTCAATCTCATCCAGCGGAGTATAGGCGTCCTGCGTCGGCCACAGTGAATCTCCGGGGCCGAGTGTCCACGTCGTATAGGGCGAGACGGCCTGCGCCGGCATGGCGCCGACCGACAGCCCGATCAAGAGGAGCAGTAACGTCAGAATCTTTTTCATTTCAGCCCCGAATGCGACATCGTGCTCATCACCTGGCCCTGCAAAAAGACGAAAATCACCAGATTGGGCAGGAACATGATCAGCGCCGCCGCCGCCGCGATCCCTTGACCAGCGACCGCCGTTGCCCCCGTGGCGGTCGTCTTGGTCAGTGTGCTGAGGTAGAAGGCCAGCGTCCGCAGACTCTCGGTGTTGATGTAGAGCGTCGAAATGTCGGCGTTGTTCCACGCGGCTTGAAAGGTGAGAATGGCGATGGTCGCCAGCGCCGGTCGAATCATCGGCAGGATGATGCGCCAGTAGATTGACACATCGGTTGCGCCATCAATCTGCGCCGCTTCGATCACTTCATCAGGGACACCATCAATGAACTGTTTGAGCAAGAACAGCCCGACGGGCATGGCGAGCACGGGGAGAATGTGCACCCAGAAAGTATCGAGCAGGTTCAGGCGTTCGATCACCAGAAAGCGCGGGATCGTCACGGCGATGGGCACAAACATCAGCGCCACATTGTTGATGGCGAAGATCATCTGCTTGAGTTTGAAACGTTTCTTAGACAGGGAATAGGCTGCCGTGCTGGAAACGATGATCGACGCGCCCACCGTGACCAGCGTGATCAGAATGCTGTTGAACAGGTAGCGGCTGACCGGAATGCCCGATGTCGACAACTTCGAAAACAGATCGTTGAAATTGTTCAGCGTCGGGTTGACCACGAAAAAGCGTGGTGGGAAGGCGAAGAGTTCGTCCGGCGGTTTGAAGGCGCTGGAGAAGATGAAGAGGATGGGCAGCAGCATGACAGCGGCCAACGGCACCAGCAGAAAGTAAAACTTGATCTGGCTGACGTGGAAACCCTGCGGATTGATGCCCCGGTTACGAACCCCGGTATACCGGCTAAACCAGTTCTTGTTCATAGCCCACTCATGTCTAGCTGCCGAACAGGCGCGTCGCGATGCGGGAGAAGAACAGCACCATCAAGAGCAAGACGACCGATACGGCGGCCGCATAACCCATTTCGTAGCGCAAAAAGCCGTAATCCTCGATGTGATTGACGATCAATTGCCCGGCATATTGCGGTGTGGGGTTGCTGCCTGACAGGGTGACCCCGATCGCTCCGGCTTGAAAAGTGCCGACCAGTGCCATCACCGCACCAAACAGCATTTGCGGCTTCATCGAGGGGATCGTGATGTAGAAGATCTCCTGAAAGCGGCTGCTCATGCCATCCATCGCGGCGGCTTCGTAGAGTTCCGGGCTGATTTCGAGGATGCCCGCCAGCATGGCCAGAAAGCCAATGCCCATGCTGCCCCATAGGGTGACGATGATCATGATCGGCATGAGATACTGCGGCGATTGCAGCCATTGAATCGGTTCGCGCAGCATCCCCAGACCCATCAGGAAACTGTTTAAGTAGCCGGTTTGGTCGCCGCTGAACAGCGTTTTCCACACCACCGCCATGGCGACGCCTGCCGTCATCGAAGGTGAGTAGAGAATCAGCGCGAAAATCGTGCGCGGGATGCGAGGCAGCTGGGCCAGAATCCACGCCAGCAGAAACGCGAACGCGTACCCGCCCGGCCCGACGATCACGGCGAACTGAATGGTGTTCGCCAGCACGTACTTCATGAATGTGTCGTCTTGCGTGATCAGCGCGATATAGTTGTCCAATCCGATGAAGCGCGGCGGCTGGATAGCATCGAAAAACGTGAAAGACAGACCAATGGCCGCCAGCACCGGCACGATGATGAAGATGATAAACAGCAGGCCGTAAGCTGACAGGAAAGCATACGCACTGCCTTCCTTCTTCAGCCAGTACCGGATGGCGCTGCCCAGGCTCCGCTGCGGTTCAGCGAACGCCCGCGTTCCCCCGCCTTGATTGAGTTGTTCCTGATACGACTGCCTAATTTGCATTTTCCATCCACCCTATCACAGTCTCAATCGTGGGCACGGTGAACTCCCGCAGTCGCTCACCGTCCGGGCTGAGATAGCCAAACTCTTCCATCTTGCGGGTGATTTCGCGATTGATGAGGATCACTGAGCGATCAATCGCCACGCGCGGGTTGACGCCATCAAACACAATGCGATTCCAGATGTTGCTCAACTCGCGTTCCTGCATGTAGCTGCCGGGCAGGCGTACCGGTTCTTGCAGCCATTCCCACTGCGCCGCGATGACCGCTTTGTGTTCTTCGGGAATATCCAGTTGGTCAAACGCTTCCAGATTGGCGGAGAACCACAGATATTCCAGCCCGTAGTTCAGCACTAATTGTTCCTGAAACTCCACCTGAGTTTCTGTGGACAGCCACCACTTAAGGAATTCCCAGCTCTCCTCTGGCATATCGGTATTGCGGAACATGAGGCTGGTCTGCGCCGATCCGGTCGCATAGTGATTGACCGTGCCATCAGCCAGTACCGTCCCCGGATACAATCCCATATTCCAGCGGCCCCCGAGCTCGGGGGCCGCGGTCACCAGTTTAACGTACATTTCGATGAGGTTGGCGACGCCGATCGGCAGCGTGCCATAGCGGAAATCCTGATAGAAACTGGCGGTGGTCAGTGGCATCCCATAGATCGTGAAACTGTCCGCCATGAAGCGAATACCCGCGACGGCTTCTTCGCTTTGCAGGCCGGTCGCGTAGCCGCCGTCGGTGTAGAGCGGCGCGCCATAGTTGAACAGGTAAGGCGCAGTGAACAAGTAATTGCGCTGGCCGGTGCCGCTCGACAGCGGCGTGTTGAAGTTCATACCGTAGCGCTGGAGTTCCGGGAGAATCTCGATGACTTCGTTCCAGGTATCCGGCACGGGGATATCCAGCGAATCGAGGATATCTTCCCGGTAGAACGTCACCCACGCATCCTGTGTCTCTGGTAGAGCGTAGACCGAGTCGTTGATGATGTAGCCGAGAAGCGCGCCGGGTGCAAACACATCAATATACGAGTCGAAATCCGGGAAACTGCGCAAGTCGTACAACGCGTTGCGGATGGCCAGTTCATACGGGCGGTCAGTGCTGACGCCCAGCGCCACATCCGGTTGAATGCCCGCGGCGTTGGCGAGGATCAGCTTGGACTCGTCGGGCATGATCGAAAAGCGGACGCGAATGCCAGTATCCGGCGTGAACGTTGAATCGGCCATCAACTGCAAGAGGTTCACGTATTGCCGTGGGCGGTTGACCCACACGACCAGTTCATCTTCAGCTGCACCAAGTGATTGGTAGGGGTCGGGCTGGAAGGAATAGATGAAGCGTTTAAGATCCTCACCGATGGCGGTGGTGAACGGTACGGCGGGCGTCTGCGGCACACTATCCGGCGAATGCACGTAGATTTTGTCCAGCGCCAGTGGTTGATTTTGCAGGAGCGGCAGCAGCGAGCCCAACTGCTGCGCAGCGGAGCCTGCGCCTTCCGAAAAGCGGCTCATATACACCGGGATTTTGTCCGGGTCGGAGGCGAGGAACAGTAGATTATCGATCGCCATCTGGTAAGTGAGGATTTCGGGCGATGCACCGCTGGGATCAATCAACAGGAGCGTAGCTTTGTCGTCAATCAGGTTCTGGGCAATGCCATTCAGCCGCGCTTCAACGTCCGGGATGTAGTCGGAAATCACCCACTCTTTGAACGGATCACGCTGATTACCAGTCAGCCGCCGGATTTCCAGCGCGAGGTTGTTAATGTCGAGCAGGGCTTCCTGAATGGTAGTGATGGCGCTCAGGTAGGGGGCATTCGTCGCTTCGACGCCCAACACGTTCACGCCCGCCTGCAGGAAAATCTGGTACGGGGTATCGCCGCCCAGATGCACATCGACCCAATCCGGGGTATAGGGGAAGGGGATGGCGTTGAGTTCCGCAAACGGGACGACCCCGTTGACGGTGATACGGCGGAACACTGTGAAATTGCTGCGCGTGTTTTGCATAGCGCGGAGGCTGATCGCGTAGAAGCCAGCTTCCGGCACGGTGAATTCATAGTACGCGGCGCTGCCGCTCTGATCCCAACTCTCACCGCCCAACGTATTCATCAACTGGCAATACGTGTCGTACGGCGTCACTGTCAAGTTGCGATCGGTGGCTGGACGCACGGAAGTGTCATTTTTGTAGGTGGGTAGTTCCGCTTCGAGCGGGAGCACAAAGCCGGTCGACTCGGCGCCAGATTGCGCCGCCACATATTGCGTGTAGTCCGGATACGGCGTGAACGGAATTAAGTAAACGCTGCCAAAATAGGCCGTGCCTTCGGTCAGCGTGAATTCAAACTGATGTTCGCCCGCGGATAACTGCACTTGCAGCGGATATGGTTCGCTGAAGTTTACATCCCGCGCGGCGGTCGTGGACCAGCGGACATCGCGCACCTGCCGGATCAACGCGTCGTTCCCATAGCGATCTTTAGGGAAGACGGTGCCATTGCTGCGGTAGTAGATAGGGAAGGTGATGCGCTGGAAATCGCTGACCGGGAACTCGCCATCCACGCGGAGCTGGCCTTCGGGACGCCGGGAGTCGGCGGTGGCGGCTATGTCGAAGGCGAATGTGTACTCACCCGTGCTGGGAAGCGCCACGGCAAACTGCACGGTTGTACCCGCCGGCAGTAGGACGCTCGCTTTGGCGTATTGTTGTGCGACCGCATCATCAGCCAACGGCAGACCAAGCGCAGCGCCGGAGATTTCAATCGCGGTCGAGGATGCGTCTTCACTCAGTAAGGCGTTGAGCCCGGCATAAATGCGGGGGGTGATGTCTTGAACGAGCGGCGTACCTTCAGTGCTGACGGTGCTGTTCACGGGCGAAGCGCAGCTCACAACGGGCGCGGGTTCCGCGCTGACAGCTACCGGTTCGCACGACGACAGCAGGGCCGTCGCGGTCATGAGCGACAGGGTCAGCCGGTAAAAGCGGTTCAGTTTCGAGCGCATCGCCAAATCTCCGGTCGTAAGGTGAGATTGATCTCGCGGGCGAAAGCACGACAGGCTGCTGGATATCAAGTAGGGCGGTCATTCCGAAGTGCCAGAAAAAACGGGTCAAACCTGCTGCACCAGCACATCTGATCGCCGGATTAATTATCATCAAGGTTGATAAGAACAGGTCTACACACCCGGATTACTTTACGAACGGGGCGCAGTCAACCGCGCCCCGCCTGACATCTGAAGTGTTGCCGTTTTCGCTTTGGTCTGCAACCGGGGAACGCTGATCTGCCAGCGTTCCCCGCCGAGTCGTTCATTAGCTGGCCGAGAGCGCAGCCTGCGCTTCGTCCAGAATGCCGTTGGCGAACTCTTCCAACTGCGCCGACAGGTCAGCGTACTGGAAGCTGGCGGATGCGACATTGTCGAAGATGAAGCCGAGATTCACATCGAGGTTTTCACCGACGTCAATGCCGGGCTTGCCTTCCCAACGGGCGTTGATGTAGCCGGGGACAATCTTCGCCAGCGATTCGACGAGGCTGCTATCAAGATTCTCCAGCGCCATGCGCAGACCGGGGCGGTCGCCGACGAAGGACAGGTACAGGTCGATGGTCGCGGCATCAACCGACACGGGCATTCTGGTCGGAACCGCACCAGCGGCCATGGCGATTTCGGCTTCCGCGGCGTAACCTTCGGTTGAGAAGCTCATCCACTTGGCGAAATCAAAGGCGGCGGCTGAATCGGCGGCCGTCGCGGAGACGACGAGGATGTCCGCCACCATCGCCTGATTACCACCGGGGATACCGACGAAGTCCCAG
>CALKIA010000646.1 GCA_937988705.1 uncultured Chloroflexota bacterium
TGGCGAGTAAAGCGATTACGTGGAGCGCCTACGGTACGACCGGGCAGCGCTGCACCGCCACCAGCCGTTTGATCGTTCACAAGGACATCAAAGCGCAGCTGATCGCGGCGCTCACTGACCGGGCGGCGGCGCTCAAAGTCGGCTACGGCTTGGACGACGGCGTCGAAGTCGGGCCGCTCGTCAATCAGAAGGCGCTCGAGAAGGTCGAACGCTACGTCACGATTGGTCGTGACGAAGGCGCGCAGATCATCCTCGGCGGCGGTCGCCCCACCACGGATCGCGGCTACTTCTACAACCCGACGCTCTTTGCCGATGTCACGCCGACGATGCGCATCGCCCGCGAAGAAATCTTCGGGCCGGTGCTGTCCATGATCGAAATCGACTCGCTGGAACAGGCGATTGAAGTCAACAACGGTGTCCCCTTCGGCCTGTCGAGTAGCATTTTTACGGAAAACGTCAACGCCGCTTTCCGCGCCATCCGCGACCTGACCACCGGCATCGTCTACATCAACCATGGGACGACCGGCGCGGAAATTCAGTTCCCGTTCGGCGGCACGCGCGGCACGGGCAATGGTATGCGCGAAGCCGGATCGACGGCGCTGGACAGCTTCACTGAATGGAAGTCGGTCTATGTCGATTACAGCGGTCGTCTACAGCGCGCGCAAATCGACAATCGCGAAGGATAATTGCTGCTGCGCACTCGGATTTGAGCGCGACTTGCGGTAAAATATAGGTATCGGATGTTGTTGTATTGGGAAAACTCCTACGAAATCGTCCTCACGCTCATGGAGCGTTATCCTGACGTGCCGGTCGAGTCCGTAGGAATGGATCAGTTGTACCGCATGATTGTCGAGTTACCAGAGTTCGCGGATGACCCGCGATTAGCGAACGAGGGTATCCTCCGGGATATTCTACGGGAGTGGTACGAGGAGGAAAGCTCTGAATGAGCCAAATTGATCTACGTGAACTGCAAAGCACCGAGTTTCCCGTCCCAACGGAATTGCAGGACAACGTCGCCATCACCAGCTTGAGCCGGATTTATAACTGGAGCCGCCGCAATTCGGTGTGGCCCATGTTGTTCGGTTTGGCCTGCTGCGCGATTGAGATGATCTGCACCGCCGCATCGCGCTACGACCTTGCCCGCTTTGGCATGGAAGTCATGCGCGCCAGCCCGCGCCAATCCGATCTGATGATCGTCTCCGGTACGGTGACGAAGAAGATGGTTGTGCCGATTGTCCGTCTGTACAACCAGATGCCTGAACCGAAATACGTTCTGGCGATGGGCGCCTGCGCCAGTGGCGGCGGCCCCTTCAAGGAAGGCTACAACGTCGTGTCCGGCATCGATCAGTATCTGCCGGTTGACGTCTACATTCCCGGTTGCCCGCCCACCCCGCAGGCGCTCATGTTCGGCTTGATCAGCTTGCAGCAGCGCATTGACGGCCAGTCGCTGCTGGATATGGACGATGTCCCGTGGTACGGTGTCGGCCCTTCTGACCCCGTCCCGATCCCGATCCTTGGGCCGGATGTCATTGACCCGCGCCAGATGGAACTGATCCGCCAGCAAGCCCAAGCGGCGGCGGCTGGTCTGCCGTATGGCGGGCGCGAGATGCCGAAGGCTGTGGTTGAAGTGGTCGAGAAGGCGAAGCGGGCCGCGGTCGCGGCGAAACCCGCGGTGCCCGCTGTGGCCGCGCCGAAGGCGGCTGACGTGACCGACGACCCCGAAAAGGCCGAACGCATGCGTAAGCGCGAAGAAGCACTGGCGCGGAAGCGTGCCGCGCAAGGAAAGAGTGAGTAACATGGTGGATCAAACGCTTGCACCCATGAAGACGGGCTCGCTTGAGACGGCCGTCGATTACCTGAACCAGAAGTTCCCCGGCGCGATCACGCCGGATACGCGTCCGGGCTACAGCGGCGTCATCGTGGATCGGACTCAACTGCCCGAAATCGCGCGCACGCTGAAAGACGACCTCGGCTTCGACTACCTGTCGAGCGTGACGGGCGTCGACTATCTGGGCATCGAAGACCAGATGGAAGTCGTCTACCATGCCTACCGCACCACGGGCGGTTCGGCGCTGGTCTTCAAGGCGCAGACCCCGCGTGAAAATGCCGAAGTTCCGTCGCTCATCGATGTGTGGCAGGGCGCGGATTTTCAGGAACGCGAAATCTACGATCTGTACGGTATTCGCTTCAGCGGTCACCCGAACCTCAAGCGCATTCTGTTGTGGGATGGCTTCGACGGCCACCCGATGCGCAAAGACTGGAAAGAAGCGTACTACGAAGAAGAGCACAAACCGTTTGAAAGCCGCTGGCCCAAAGGCTATGTGCGCCGCGCCGAAGAACTGAATGCTTACGGCAAAAACGTCAAATACCCGGCGGATCTCGATCTGAGCAAGTTGACCGACACCACCGAATCCAGCGTCTATCGCAGCATGGGGCTGGGCGTGGATGCGGGCGACTTCGAAGAGGGTGGCGGCATCAAGACGGATAAGCTGGTCGTCAATCTCGGGCCGCATCACCCCAGTACGCACGGTGTGTTCCGCATGGTCATCCAGTTGGATGGCGAGACGATTGAGCAGCTCGAACCCGTCATGGGCTATCTGCATCGCAACCACGAGCAGATCGGGGAACGCAATACGTATCTCCACAACATGCCGTTCACGGATCGCCTCGACTACATCAGCAGCATGAGCAACAACTGGGGCTATGCGATGGCGATCGAAGGGCTGCTGGCAAAGGGCGCGCGCTACCAACCGCCGACCTACCGCGCCGAAGTCATTCGCGTGCTGATGGCTGAGCTGACTCGGATCGTCAATCACTTCTGGGCGATCGGTTTCCTGCTCAACGACCTCGGCGCGTTCTTCACACCCGCGCTGTATGCCATCGCCGAACGCGAGCGGGTGCTGGACTTCTTCGAAGCGACCGCCGGCAGCCGCATGATGTGTAACTACATGCGTTTCGGTGGCGTCTCCAAAGACCTGCCGGATCGTCTTCGCGGGGTGGCGAATCTGGTCAATGACCATGTGCGCGACTTCAACACGATGGACTACCTGACCGAGCTGATCAACGAACGCCTGCCGCGCGCGGTTGATGATCTCGACCATTTCCTGAGCGACAGCGAAATCATCCGCACGCGCACCATCGGTGTCGGCTATCTGCCGCCGGAACTGGCCATCAACGCCAGCGCCGCCGGGCCGCTGCTCCGCGCGAGCGGTGTCCCGTATGATGTGCGCCGCGCTGAACCCTACGGCATCTACCCCGAACTCGATTTCGA
>CALKIA010000647.1 GCA_937988705.1 uncultured Chloroflexota bacterium
ACAGATTTCTCGGTCTGATTCTGGGTGTATTCAACCGAACTGCGGATAAACCTTAGAAACCTACCCCTGAGAGCCTAGCCCCTCTCCATCTGGAGAGGGGACAAAGGGGTAAGGTTTGTCTTTTACTCCAATGTATACCCCGCCGCCTGCCACGCGCCCAGTCCACCCATATCATAGATGCGGCTGTAGCCTTCACCGTTGAGGATATTCCAGGCTTGATTCGAGCGGTTGCCGCTGCGGCAATACAACACTACGTCGCGATCCTGCGGGATCTCCGCCAAGCGCGTGGAAATCGTGTCGACGGGAATGTTGACCGCCCCGGCGATATGGCCGCTGGCAAATTCTTCAGCGGTACGCACGTCGATCAGCACATGATCGGCGCTGGCGAAGCGCGTCTGATAATCCTGCGGGGTGATGACGCTGCCCGTGGTCACTGCCGTGCCACTTTGCGTGAGGACAATCACCGCGACGACTGCGACCACGACGACGATGAGTGCAGCTGAAATGAGCAGACGGGTCTGGGCGGGTTGGGCTTTCTTGCTTTTCATGGTGATGTTTACCTTTATCTGTGGTGCGAAGTTAATCTTCGAGGGAACCTAAAGTTCACAGTGGCGTTCAGCCCGTGATTTTTTCTCGTAGTAATTAGAGTTCATGGCGAATGAACATCTTACGGCGGGTCGGCGGCGATGGCAGTGCAAAGTAGTCAGATGGCCCGTTTGCGAATAGGCAAAAAGCGTCTATTTTATGACGGTTTGAATTACGGGTTATCGAGAGGTGTGGCGTATGCCACTGTTTCGCAGCTTCTATATGGGCGGGTTCGAATGCTCGACCCAACGCTTGCGCTCGGGCAAGCGCGTGGATGTGATCGCCGCCACGCAGCATGACAAGCACACACAGGCGGACTATGCCCGCTTACAGGCACACGGGATGTACACGGCGCGCAGCGGCATCCGCTGGCATTTGATCGAGCCGCGCCCGTACCACTACGATTTCGCGAGCATCATCCCCATGCTGCAAGCCGCGCAGGCTTTGGACATGCAAATTATCTGGGATTTGCTGCACTATGGATATCCCGATGACCTCGATCCATTCCAGCCGGAATTCGTGCGCCGGTTCGCCAGCATGGTGCGCGCGTTCGCCCGGGTGTACCGGGAAGTCACCGATCAACCGCCGTTCTTCTGCCCTGTCAACGAGATTTCCTTCTTTTCATGGGGGGGCGGCGATGTGGGTTACCTGAATCCCTTCGCACTCGATCGCGGTTTCGAACTCAAGGTGCAGCTCGCCCGGGCGGCGATTGAGGCGACCGAAGCGATCTGGTCGGAGCTGCCCCAAGCGCGTATTGTACATGCCGACCCGGTCATTCACATCATCCCGCAGCCGGGACGCCCCGAAGACGCAAGCATCACCGAAGCGTACCGGTTGGCGCAATTTGAGGGTTGGGATCTGATTTCGGGTCGCAGCTGGCCGCAGATCGGGGGTGATCCGCGCTATCTCGACATCATCGGCATGAACTACTATTCGAATAATCAGTGGTTTCACGATGAAGGCGGCACGATCCGGCTCGGCAGTCCGGATTACCGCCCCTTCCGCGAGATCGCCCGCGAGGTCTTCCTCCGCTACGGTCGCCCCATGTTCATCGCCGAGACGGGCGCGGAAGATGATCTACGGCCGCGCTGGCTGCGCTACATGGCAACGGAGGCGCGCGCGCTCATAGACGAGGGTCTACCAATGGAGGGTTTGTGCCTGTACCCGATTCTCAATCATCCCGGTTGGGACGATGAGCGCCATTGTCACAATGGGCTGTGGGATTACTGCGATGCGGCAGGCGAACGAGAATTGTGTCAGCCCTATGCCGATGAGCTGCGCCGGCAGCAGGCGCTCCACCCGCCAGCGCGCGTCAGGCACAGCGAAGTCAAGCGCCCAGCCCTCAGCTAACGACCGCTCCTCGAGACAAGGGCGCAGTGCGCTGCGCCCTTGTCGCTCGACCACTACCCCCACAACTGCTTGAGGAAGCGCACCTTCTCAACCGATTGATAGGTGCCGCCGCCCTCGTGATTGTTGAACTGCCAGACGAGCATTTCTTTGTCGCCCGCATAGTGATTGTACGCCGCGTAGACTGTGCGCGGTGGGCAAATCGTGTCCATCAAGCCGACGGAGAACTGCGCGGGACATTGGGCGCGCGCTGCGAAGTTGACGCCGTCGAAATATGCCAGCGTGGTGAACACCCGGTCGACTTTATCACGGTGCGTCTTCAGAAACAGAGAAATTTCGCCGTACGGATGGGTGTCGATCAGTTCGACAGCGGTTCGGTAATGACACAGGAAGGGAACATCGGGCAGCGCGGCGGCGACCTGACCATCGAGTGCGGCGGCCGCCAGCGTGATCCCCCCGCCTTGACTACCACCAGTGAGCACAATCCGAGCACCATCGACGGCCGCATGCGACCGCGCTGCTTCGACAGCTCGGACGGCATCGGTGAACACGCGCCGATAGTAATAGGTCTGCGGGCTGAGGACACCACGGGTCATGAAACCGGGGTACTGTACATCACTCCCCTCCGCATCAGGTGTATCACCGGGCCGCCACGCACTCCCCTGCCCGCGCGTATCCATCACGAAATGCGCATAGCCGAGATTCGCCCAGAACAGCCAATCGAATAGGTGCCCGCGTCCACCCCCATAGCCGATGAACTCAACGACGCACGGCAGCGGCGTGGTCGCGCCACGCGGCACGATGAACCAGCCCTTGATCGGCTGGCCACCATACCCGCTGTACGTGACATCGTAGGTATCCAGCATGGCCAGGCCCACGTCGACGCGTTCAAAGCGGGCGTTGAGCGGGTGCTGACGCGCTTCGGCCAGGGTCGCTGCCCAGAACTGATCGAAATCTGCGGGTTCTTCACGCGGCGGGTAGTAGGTTTTGAGCTGTTCGAGCGGGAAATCAAACATCGGCATGGTATAAGCTCCTGCGATTCATAGAGAGTTGGCCAATAAGGGAGGACAAATCCACAATCGCGGTGACAACTGCGCCGCGATCATGGTTCACAACCCGGCGAGAGCGAGGAATAACATCGTGATGAGCACGACCATCAGCATCCCGTCGATGCGATCAAACACGCCGCCATGACCGGGGAAAATGTTCAGCCACGGGATATTCGAGTCTTTCACACCATACAGACGTTTGATATACGACTCCAACAAGTCGCCGGCCAGGTCAGCAATGGGCATCGCCACCGTAATGACGAGCGTCACCACGATCAGCGTCTCGGTGGAGATGAGCAGCGCGATGGCAATGATGATGGCGCACAGCCCGCCGATCACCGCGCCTTCGACGGTTTTCCCCGGCGAGATGGCGGGCGCGAGGCGATGTCGCCCAAACAGGCGACCACCAATATACGAGAAGGTGTCCATCCCAAACGCGCCGATGAACATCAACAGCCACAAGATGAAGCCCGCTGGCAAAGCGCGAATGTAGATCGAGAAGTATCCGCCCAAAGCGAGGTAAACCGTTCCCACGACCGACACCAGCGCATCCCGTAACTTGGACTGGCTTTCGCCAATCAGGTACGTCAGCACAAACAGGATACCCAACCCGATGGCGGCTATAAGCCACACCAGCGGATTGCTACCGCCAAACAGCGGACGCATTAAGCCAACCATCGTGACAATGATCACACTCAGGATCGTGGAAAAACGCACATGTTTGTGGGCGACCAGATTATTGAGTTCGAGGGTGCTGATCACCATGATGATCATGATCAGGATGGTGAACGCCGTTCCCCCGTAGAACAGCGCCACCAGTGCAACCGGGAAGAAGACAAAGCCGGTGAGGATCCGCACAAGTAGATTACGGGTCATTAAACGTCCGACTGAGAAGGTCGGCTGGCTCGCCAAAGGTGCTGCTTCTGTAGAGGAATCGCCCATTTTTTCCGCCGAACGGGGTAATTGTCACATTCATTGTACCTAACCTTTCCAAGAGACACTAGTACTTAAATAATGGCCTACGTTGGTATATCACAACCATTTCTCAATTCTCATACCACAATAGTCCGTATAAGTTAGAGCGGTTGGATTAAAGCATTAAGACTCATTATTGTCCAACATATTTGACCATTCTATCTTTAGGTTCCATTAAGTATTTCACAGCCTTCGCCGCAGCCCACAGTCGATAACAGAACCGGATAGAGCATCAGGAGAACGGTAGTACCATGCTCAAATCCCAACTTTCGCTGCTCCGGCTCACGTTGATCCTTGCTGTCTTTGCCGCTATCGCCGTCACTCAAGCGCAAACTGCGAGCCCGACCCCCGCAAATCCGAACGCCAACGCAACCACGCGCGCGATTCTCAATTATGCGTATGGGCTCACTAACCGCACCGATAACCGCGTCATCAGTGGTCAATTCGGCAGCTACGGGGACGGAACAACCTACAACACCGCACTCCAGCAAATGCAGGCGGTCTACAATCTTACGGGTCAATGGCCCGCACTCACCGGCATGGACTGTGCCACGCCCGCCGGGATGAACGAAGTTGTGCGTTATTTAACCGACATGTGGAATGCGGGTAACCTCGTCACCCTATCCTGCCACTTTCGCAACCCGTGGACAGGCGGTTCAGCGACGAACTGGGGCAACCCGGATACCGCCGACCAATGGGATCGGCGCAGCGTCCTCGCTTTGACGGTTCCCGGCACCACGGTGTACAACAACTGGATCAGCATGTTGGACAACATTGCCGCCAACCTACAAATTCTGGAAGATCGGGGCGTGACCGTCATGTGGCGGCCGCTGCATGAACTCAACGGTACCTGGTTCTGGTGGGGTGGTCAGTCCCCCTCCGATTTCACTGCGCTCTGGCGGCACATGTTCGACTATTTCACCCGCGTCAAGGGACTGGACAATCTGCTGTGGGTGTATTCGCCCAATTCGGGCATGAACGCCACGGCCAACTATCCCGGCGGCGATGTCGTCGATATGGTAGGGTTGGATGAATACTCCAGCGTGAACGAAAACCCACTGCAAATTAACTCGGCGGGCGAATATGATCAACTCGTCAACACCGGCAAGCCGATTGGCCTGTTCGAATTTGGGCCGATTCCGGCGACCGGTGCCAGCTGGGACACGACGACTTACAGCTGGGCGAACCTCATCCGCGATATCAAAGCGCGCTACCCGCGCATCTTCCTCGTGCAGGCATGGGAATACGTCTGGCAAATGGGTTACAGCCGCTATCAGGGGCAAAGCGCGTTCATGAGCGACCCGTGGGTGATCACGCGTTCTGACCTGCCCCGCTGGTCAGGCGTTCCTACGACCGTCCCCGTCACCGCCACCACACTCGCCCCAACCACCATTGCAACCAGTACGCCCATTCGCACGGCGACCACCGGTGTGCCGACGAGCACCATCCCCCCGACGGCTCAGATAACCGTCGCAGCACCGGGTGCACGGGTGACGAATGGTGTTCAAGCCCTCTATACGTTTGGTGAAGGCAGCGGCACCGCCGTGCGCGACACTTCCGGCGCGGGCACAGCCATCAACCTGAATATCACCTATGCCGCGAATACCCGTTGGCTGCCCGGCGGCGGTCTGGAAATCATCCGGCCGACCAACATCACCAGTGGCAGCGCCCCTGCACGGCTGTACAACAGTCTCATGGCGAGCGACGCGGTCTCGCTGGAAGCATGGGTTAAGCCGGCCAATACGACGATGAGCGGCACACGCATCTTCTCGATGTCCAATGACACCTCCCGGCGCAACTTGTCGCTCGTGCAGTTCGGCACGCAGTTTGAGGGCCGGATGCGGACCAGTACCGGGACAGATGGCAACGGCACGCAATTCATGTCGCCCGCCAACATAGCGACCACCAACCTCCAACATATCGTCATCACGCACAGTGCCGACGGCGTCACCAAGCTCTATGTCAACGGCGTCGTGCAAACCACAGCCACGTTGGCAGGTACGCTCGACAACTGGAACACCGTGTTGTATCTCAACATCGGCAATAACCTGACTGGTGAGGGCACATGGCTCGGCGAACTGCACCTCGTCGCCCTGTACAACCGCGCCCTGACCCAAGCCGAAGTCGCGCAGAACCTCGCCGCCGGCATTCATGGTCAGTACATCAACGGGCCACTGCCGCCGACCGCCGTCCCAACGACCGTGGTTCCGACCAACACGCCAACTCTGAACCCGACGACCGCCGTGCCGACCAGCACCCCTACCCTGATCCCGACGACCGCGGTGCCCACCAGCCTACCCACCCTCGTCCCGCCGACCGTAGTTCCGCCGACGATTGTCCCGCCGACCACAACGCCGGGAACACCGCAGAACGGTACACTTCTCGAGTCGGATAACCCAAGTGTGACGCGCTCAGTCGGCTGGGTCAGTGTAAACGCGGCCAACGCTAGCGGCAGCAGCTATCTGATCAACACGCGAGCCAACGACAACCTGACTACAACCTTTGCCGGTGTGGGCGTGGAAATCGTGTACGTGAGCGGATCGTTCGGAACGTTCGGCGTCGAGATCGACGGACAAGTTGTGCGCACCATCACAACGACGGCCACCGATGGCGAGGTGTATTTCAACGCTCGGGCGCGCATCGACGGTCTGGCGAACGCCCCGCACACGCTCCGGATTCTGCCTTCAAGCAGCGCCGTGGCGATTGACGCCATCATGCCGCTCGTGCTCAACGGCGGCACAACCGGCGCACCGCAGGCCTTGATCGCCGGCAGCGGCAGCGAAATTCAGCCTATGGCCGTGGCAGCGGAGCCGACTGCTGTGATCGACACAGCGAATCTTCCGGTTGGTTCGGCAGCACCGCTTAGTTTGGTGGCGGGGAACTACGAATCGGATCACGTCTCCGTCATTAAGACGGCAGGCTGGTCGCTGGTCAACAGCGGCAGTTTCAGCGGCGGAACGGCGCTGATGAGCAGCGATCCCGCTGACAGCCTGACCGTGATGTTCGAAGGCAGCGCGATCAGTGTTCTCTATGCGGGTACGGTGAATACGAGCGAACTGGCGCTTGAAATTGATGGACAGATCGTCCAGCAGATCAATACAAACAACGCCGCTGGCACATTTGGTCAAGCTCTAGGCGTTGATGGCCTGACTCCCAGCATTCACACACTGCGCGTCCTGCCCCTCAATGGCACGAGTATCATCGTCGACGCCTTCGTGATTGGCGCGTTGGTGCAGCAGTCAGCGCCGGTCATCGACACCAGCGTGCCTGCCGACCCAGCGGCCATCGTCCCAACGGCCGAGCCGACCCTCGCACCTGCCGAACCTGTCGTCCCAGCCGCGCCAATGGCACCAGTGACTTCGGGCGCGCTCGGTACAGATAACATGGAAGCGGGCACGGCCAATTGGATGACGGCTGGCGGCTGGCAGCTCGTTCACGACGATGCCAACGCAGCGATTGGCTACTTCTGGCAGACGGTCACGCCGGACGGCAGCTCGGACACGCTCACCTGGCTCATTCCCTTTGACTTCAGCGCAGTACAACGCCCAACGCTGACCTTCCAGTCGTGGCTGCAAGCGCCGAACTCGCTTGGTTGGATCGAAGCATCCGTCGATGGCATCAACTGGCAGCAAATAACCACCGTATCACCTTCGGATACCTGGACGAACATCTCGATTGATCTATCCGGGTTTGTGGGTCAGCCCCGCGTGAACGTCCGCTTCCTGTGGCAGCAAGGCAGCAGCGCAGAAGGCGCGATCAATGTGTGGCATGTCGACAACGTGTCACTCAACGCGCAGTAAAACATAAGTGGGGGCGAGCGATCCTGATCTCGCTCGCCCCCTGCGGGCAATGGCAAACAGGACGAGGCTTAACCTCGTCCTGTTTGTTTAGGTGTTGATAGGACGTTTACCCCACCCCGAATTCGAGGATAAGAGGTGACGCGCAAATGAGGCTTATCCATAGCTGACGTTATAGCAGGGGAATCAAAAACGGACGCTAGTGGGCGTCCGCTCGGGGTCTGGCTTGTTTGGGAATAGAAAAACGAGAAAGGGTGGGTTGGCAGTGACCTACTCTCCCACAAG
>CALKIA010000648.1 GCA_937988705.1 uncultured Chloroflexota bacterium
GTTTGAAATCAACTACTCGTACACCGAAGCCAGCGTCGCCGCTGATCAGGTGCAGCTTTACAAGCTGATCTGCCGTCAGGTCGCGCGTCAGAACGAAATGACGGCCTCCTTCCTGCCCAAGCCGCTGGTCGGCGTGAACGGTAACGGGATGCACACCAACCTATCCGTTTCGCAGAATGGCAAGAACCTGATGTGGGATGCGAACGGCAAGGAAAAGCTGTCTGAATTCGGCTGGAACTTCATCTACCGCGTGCTGTCCAGCGCGCTGGACATCTGCCTCGTGCTGAATTCGAGCGTGAACAGCTACCGTCGCCTCGACCCGCACTACGAAGCCCCGAATCAGATCAAAGCCTCGGCGGTGGATCGCGGTTCGATGGTGCGTATCCCGTACGGCAACGAAAAGTCGGCGCGCGTGGAAGTCCGTTCGATCGCTCCCGATGCCAATCCCTATCTGGCACTGTACACCATCCTGCGCACCGGGGTCGAAGGTGCAATTAATCCAGAACTGGATCAAACGGCCATCCTGCCCGATAATATCTACGATGCCATCACCAGCTTCGCCGGCAGCAGCTATACCGCGCAGCTTCTGGGCGAAGACGTGCGCGACAAGTTTGCGGCGCTTAAGGAAGCGGCGGCGGATCGTTCGCCGCGCAAGCTGGGCACGATGATCAAGGGATCGGAAATTCAATATCACCATGAGGTTCAGAATCAGTTCCTGTGGAATCTGTTTTAAACCCGGAATAGGTCAAAAGGGGACGAGCGATGGCTCGTCCCCACACGCGGATTTTCGTAGGGACGAGCCCCGGCTCGTCCTTTGGCTTTCATGGCTCGTCGCTGCTCTCCTGCTTGGATGGGTCGGCAGCGTTTCTGCGCAAACCAGTGATCTGGCCGCTGATAACGTACGCCTTGTCGAAGGGGTCGGGGACTTCGGTCAGCCGACCCTTTCTGCTGTGGGCGAGATCGTCAATTCGGACATACCGGCCTACGCTAACCTGTTCATCACCGCGCAAGCCTTCGACGCCAGCGGCACGCAGATCGGGGAAGGCTACGGTTTCCTCGTCAACCAGTGCCGCGTCGGCCTGCCCTTCGACTTCGCCTTACAGCCCGATCACCGCCAGCCGTTTATTGCGCCGCTGGAAATGTTTGCCGCGGACGCTCAGATCGAGAGCATCGAAGTGCTGGTCGAAGGTGAAGCGGTCGATCCCCTGCCGCCCGTGGCCGTGCTTGACGGGATTACACCGTTGAGCGATGAAGAAATCGCGGCGGTCGAATGGGATGCCAGCGGTGAGTTTTTCCGCTTTGGCGTCGGCTGCCCCAGCGAATTGTTCACCGAATGGACATGGGGGCGGGTCGATCTGCCGGATCTGGACATTTCCCCGGAAGACCACCCGAGCGCGGAACTGGTGACGCCCGAGCTGGCCGAACGCCTCGGCCTGAATGCAGCCGATTTCGCCCGTTCGATGCTGCGCTATGCGCCTAACGGCGACCGCCTGATCTTTCAGGACGAGATCAACGACGTGATCACCGCCGCGCCGGATGGCCGGTTTGCCCGCCTGCTCTTCAACGATCAGCACAATCGCACACTGCAAGGTGTCCATTGGCTGCCGGAAGAACGCTTTGTGGCCTACTACTTCGGCGCATATGGCGACCCGGTGGGCTTCTTCACCGCCGATGCCGAAGGGCGGCGCATCAGCCCGGATGTGCGCGCGAATCCCTTCTCGGACATCATCCCCGGCGCGTCGGCAGATGGTCGGCGCGTGGTGCTTGCAGGCACCTTTGAGGACGAGCGCGGTTACTTCCTATATGTGACCAACAATGATTTCTTCGAACTGCTGTTCAGCGCCGAGCCGCCGGGGAACAACTACCCGGCGCCGATTCCGCTGGTGGAAGCGGAGAGCGATCTCGTCAACCGTGTGTATATCGCGCTGGAGACGGACGATGGCGCAGAGCTGGTGTGCTTCAACCGTGATACGGGGGAAGTTATCCCGCAAACGCCGCTGCCGCTCGATCTGGCGCAGGAGGAACGCGCCGATTGGTGGATCTCCCCGGATGAACAGAGTCTGGTGCTCGGGGCGACGGGCGTCCACGGCGGCCTGTGGCTGATCGATTTGTCGGCGCTGCCGGGCTGCGTTTAAAAGTCAAACTCACGCCCGCGTCCACGTACACGAGGAGCGGGGTAAAGATTCACTGATTGGGATCATAAGAGCCCACGTTCGCCTCGGTGATCATATCGCCGGGGGGGTAGTGCAGCCGTTCCGGCACGGGTTCCCCTGCCAGCATGGCGATTACGCCGTAGACCATCAAGTGCGCCGAGATGCGGCGATCCAGAGCGACGCTGCCGCGCAGATAGCTGTCGGTGCGCAGCAAGTCCAGCGTGAAGGGTTCGGCACCGGCACTGACGATGAATACCTCAGCGGCTGGGATGCCAGCGTTATTCAGCGCATTGGTGGCGCCATACGCGCACGAATCCGACACGCACAGCACCGCATCGGGGATGGTCCCCTCGACGAGCAGTGCGCCCAGATCTGTCTCGGAGGCTTCGAGCAGATCACGCCCTTCCGCGCTCAAGCGGCCTATGTTTTCGACGTTGGGCGCGGCCGCGGTCAACATATCGATGATCCCCTGCACGCGCAGCTGCGCCGCCGCGAAATCCCCACGCTCGATGATAATATACTGCCCCTGACCACCGTACTCCTGATTGAAAATGCTGGCGGCCAGCTCGCCGATCTTCAGTCCAATCGCATAATTATCAGAGTCCAGCTTTGCGCCATAGGCATCCTCGACCTCGGTCGCCCACACGAGCGGGAAATTGCCCGCTTGCAGGGTCATAACGCTGTCGGTCAGTCCGGTCGAAGAGGTTGGGCACAGGATGATCGCGCGCGCACCTTCCAGCCGCGCCTGTTCGATCTGGGTGATTTGCGTATAGATATCGTTTTTCGCATCATAAACGACTAACCGCAGGCCCAGGTCTTCCGCCAGTTCGCGCGCGTAACGTGAACGTGAGGCGAACAGCACGTTATCCAGTGAGCAGTTGAGGTAAGCGATGAATCCGTCACTGCCGAGGATCGTGCGGGCGCGCTCCAGTTCCGCTGACGTCGGCGTCAGCGTGTCGATCGTGCCGATGGCTTCCTCCAGCATGACAATTGGCGGTTGGGTGGTGGGCAGCGCGGGCCGCATGACCAGCAGTGCCATCCCGGCGGCCGTGACCAGCAGCAGGATGAGCGGGATGAGCCACAATCGGCGGCGGGGCGGAACGCGCATCAGGGCAGAGGGCATCTCCCAGTGCAGGGTTGATTTGCCTAATGCGGTATTGAAGGTGCGCGTCAGATCGCCGAGCGTCGCAAAGCGATCACTGGGGGTTTTGCGCAGCGCCCGCATGATCAGGCCGTCAATAGCCGGCGGAAGGTTTGGGTTAAAAGTCCGGGGTGGGAGCGGGTCTTGTTCAAGCTGGCGAAACAACAAACTGCCCAGTCCACCGTCATCCATTTCGAAGGGCGGCTTGCCCGTCAGCACATGATACAGAATCGCGCCGATGCTGTAGATGTCAGCGCGAGCATCGCCTTCTTCACCGCGTAGACGTTCTGGCGCAACGTACAGCGGCAGCTTATTCAGGGACTGGTTGCTCATCGGGTCAATGGCATGGGCGATTACGCTGGCGACGCCAAAGTCGGAGAGATACGCCCGCCCGGCATCATCCAGCAGAATGTTGCTGGGTTTTAGGTCGCCGTGCAGCACGCCTTTGCGGTGCGCATATTCCAGCCCCTGAGCAATGTCGTTAAGTATGTCGGCCACTTGATCCAACGTGAGCGGCGCGCTTTTCACCTTATCCGCCAGCGAACCGCCGCTGAGCAAGCGCATGGCGATATAGGCGTAGGCCGTATCGACCACCCCATACCCGTAAACGGGGAGGATGTGAATATGTTCGAGACTCGCCGTGATGGCAACTTCCCGTTCGAAGGCTTGACGGAAAGCTTCGCGATCCGGAATATCGTCGCCGAAATCAATGATCTTGAGGGCGACGAAGCGGTTAACGGAGACTTGGCGCGCGCGGTAAACGGTAGACAGTCCGCCGCGGGCGATGCGTTCTTCGACAACAAAGTCGCTGATTTGCCTACCTGACCACGTTTCGGCCATGGCACGTGATCCTTATGGTGATTTAGCCTAAGCTATTATACCTAGTTTTTTTACTAAGATGAGCAAACCTTTGTGTAATTTGCGCGGCGCCAGCCGAAGCTGAGACTGCAACGTGTCACTTATGAGTCGGCGAGGGTCGCCCGCGTGATCACTTCGCCGGGGGGGACGAGGAAGGTCTGGGACAGCGTCGATCCCGCCAGCAGCTTGACCATCGCATCAACGGCAGTCTGCGAGAACAGTTCGCGCCCAACATCGACGGAGGCGCGCATGAAGTAATTGTCGCGGATGTACCCGCGGGCGAAGGCTTCGGCATCCACGCTGCTGATGATCACCGACGACGGATCGACGTTGTGGTCTTCGAGGGCATCAATTGCGCCGTAGGAACCGGCATCGTTGATGCTGAGAATTACGTCGAAATCCACACCCTGATCGAGCAGCTCGGCCACTGATTCGCGTCCGTTGTCGCGGATTGCGCCGAGATAGCGCCCGAGGATGCGCGCCGCCGGGGCGACTTCCAGTACGCCGTCCTGCATGCCGTTGGCGCGGGCGACAATGTACGGCAGCGAGGGGTAATCGAGCATGATGATGTTCGCCTGACCGCCCAACTCATCGCGGATGATTTCACCCGCCGCACGTCCCGCCTCGACGCCCATCAGATAATCGTCACCGGCGAGGAAAATGCCGCCGTAGCTCTCTTCTTGCGCCGACATGAACACCAGCGGCATTTGTGCCGCTTCAATCGACAACAGGCTTTCGCGCAGCAATTCCATGTCCAGCGGGCAGATGATTAAGCCTTTTGCGCCATCAGCGCGGGCGGTCTCGATTTCGGTCACCTGTTTGTAGCGGTCGCTGTCGCTGTTGTAGATGCGGAAATTAATCTGATAGTGAGCGGCAGCATCGGCCATTTCGCGCGCTTGTGCCGCATGATATTCGCTCGACTGGTTGCAGGTGACGTAGCCGACGAAACCATTCGGGCCGAGACGGGCCCGCGCAGCAGCAACTTCCTCCAGGCTCGGCACAGCATCTTCTGCGGTTCCCTGTCCCCCTTCGACGATCGTCGGGTTGGGCAGCGGTGTCGATGTCGGAATGGCGGTCGGGGTGAAGATGCCCACCCCTGTGACCTGCATCAGCAGCAGCCCCGCCAGCACGATGATCACCACCAGACCAATCAGCGCCACGATGCGCGAATTGACCAGCGGTTTAGGGACATCTGCTTTAGCCGTTTGCTGAGTGGCGGCAGGCACTTGCACCGCCGGATAAGTCGCGGTGCTGATCTTGCGTCCCAGCGCCATATTCAGATGATCGGCCATCTCCGCCGCGTTGCCGAAGCGATCTTCGGCCTTCTTGGCGAGCGCGCGCATGATGACCGCTTCCACCCCCGGCGGGATGATCGGGTTGAGCTGGCTCGGCAGCGGCGGCATTTTTTCGAGGTGCTGGTAGATGACCGATACCATGTTCGTCTCGGACGCCTCGAACGGCGGCCGCCCGACGAGCATGTGGTAGAGCACACAGCCCATGCTGTAAATGTCCGAGCGATGATCGAGCGGATCACCGCGCAGCTGCTCAGGCGACATATAGGTCGGTGTGCCGACGATGTTCCCCGTCTTGGTCAGTTGTTCCGAATTTTCGAGAATTTTGGCGAGACCGAAATCGGTCAGATACGCATTGCTGGCGTCGTCAAGCAGGATATTGCTCGGCTTGAGGTCGCGGTGGATGATGCCTTTGCTGTGCGCATAGGCTAAGCCGCGCGCAATTTGCGTGAAGATTTCGGCAGTGCGGTCGAGTCCCAGCGGGCCAGAGCTAAGCAGATCGCTCAGCGAACCACCGCGCAGCAGGCGCATGGCCAGAAATGCGATCTCATTATCGACTATGCCGTAATCGTACACGGGCAGGATGTGAATGTGTTCCAGCGAGGCGATCAGATTGGCTTCCTGGGCGAAGCGCGAGCGGAATTCATCGCGTTCACCCTGCGTCGGGTTCAGCGAGATGATCTTCAGCGCAACGGAACGATTCATCGAAGGTTGAAAAGCGCGGTACACGGTCGCCATGCCGCCTTGACCTATGCGCTCCTGAACCGTGAATGCGTCGATTTGTTTGCCCAAGAAATGATCGAGCTGCATGGGATTCCTTTACCGCCATAACGCGCATAAGTATATGACACAGAAGTTAGAAATGCGAAAGCCAACCGGTGGCTAGCCGTAGAGGATTCTTGTTTAATTTCACTATATAATGGGACGCGCACAGACAAACGTAAAGTATTGAGTGGTGAGACATGAAATCTACTATCCGCCTGATGACGGCGCTGATCATCACGTTGTTGGTGGTTGGGTCGGCGGCGGCGCAAACGACCGTCCCGGCGGCGTATCGCCTGAATGGGGTACAGCATATCTATCAAGACTGGAATAACTGCGGCCCCGCGACGCTCACGATGGGCTTGACCTATTTCGGCTATGAGGCCGATCAATACCCCGCAGCGCAGTGGTTGAAACCGAACCCGGAAGACAAGAACGTCAGCCCGTGGCAGATCGCGGAGTACGTCAATAATCACCTCGCCGGGACGACGCGCGCGCTCGTGCGTCAAGGCGGGACGCTGGATACACTGCGCCTCCTCCTCTCCAACGACTTTCCGGTGATGATCGAGGCGGGCTACGAACCCCCCGGCGAAAATCTCGGCTGGATGGGCCATTACCTGCTGACAATCGGCTATGACGATGGCGCGCGCACGCTCTACACGCACGACAGCTATGAAGGCCCGAACCTCGGCTACAGCTATGATCACGTCGAAACCTACTGGCGGCAGTTCAACCGTCTGTACATTGTCCTCTACGACATCACCCGCGAAGCCGAAGTCATGGCGCTGCTGGGCCCTAACGCCGATGAAACGGTCAACTGGCAGAACGCGCTCAACACCGCCCGGGCCGAAGCGATTGCCAACGATCAAGACCCGTTCGCGTGGTTCAACATGGGCACGAATTTCGCCGGGTTAGGCCTGTGGGTCGAAGCCTCGGTCGCCTACGATCAGGCGCGCAACGTCGGCGGTGGGCTGCCGTGGCGCATGAACTGGTATCAGTTCGGCATGCTGCAGGCATATGTGGAAACTCAGCAGTATGACAAGGTGATCGCGCTGGCGCAGGCCAACCTCAATGATGGCGGCGGGCAGTATGTCGAGGAGACGTTCTACTACGGCGGTCTGGCGCGCCTCGGTCTGGGCGAAACCGACCGGGCGATCAGCAATTTCAACGGAGCGATCAGCTTCAACCCGAACTTCACCCCCGCCCGCGTGGCGCTGGAAGACCTCGGCGCGAGCTAAAGCGCCACCTGCTCTGTCCAGGAAATTGGAGGGGCGGGGCAATGTCCCCGCCCGCCGTTTGTAGGGACACGGCCCGCCTTGTCCGCTGGGCACGGACAGCGTGGGCGCTGTCCCTACTTTTTCTCGTAGGGACGCGATTTATCGCGTCCGCAAAACCCAGAAACTGAATCTAAAACCCGTTTCACGCTATGCTGCGCACTTAAAGACAGGTTCAGGGAGATGATCTCCCTGAACCTGTCTTTGCGTCATTGCGTTGAGTCGGGTGCGTTTACTCTCCGAAGTCAGCGTCGTCCAGCAGGCGCTGCGGCTTCGCGCCATTGCTGTCTTCGGCGTTGCGGTGCGCGATGCGCGGCGCGGGGCCAATCCCCTCCGATGACGGCGGGCGGGCGGTGCTGCGCACATCCGGGGGCGCGGCGGGCAGGCCGTAACGTTCACGGATCGCCGCTTCGATTTCGTCGCGCACGGGCAGGTTTTCGATGAGGAACTGCTTGGCGTTCTCCCGCCCTTGACCGAGCAGTCCATCGTTATAGCGATAGAACGCACCGCGCTTTTCGACGATGGTCAGGTCGGTGGCGAGGTCGAGCACTTCACCGCTCTTGCTGATGCCACCTTCGAGGAACATGATGTCGAATTCGGCTTCGCGGAAGGGCGGCGCGACCTTGTTTTTGGTCACGCGCACACGGGTACGGTTGCCGACGACTTCACCGCCGCCCGCCTTGATCGATTCGAGCTTGCGCACATCAAGGCGCACGCTGGCGTAGAACTTCAGCGCGCGGCCGCCCGGCTGAGTTTCCGGGCTCCCATACATCACACCAATCTTTTCGCGGATCTGATTCGTGAACAGCACGGAGACATTCGACTGCTTGATCGCGCCGGAAAGCTTGCGCAGCGCCTGACTCATCAAACGCGCTTGCACGCCGACGTGGCTTTCGCCCATCTCGCCTTCGATTTCCACGCGCGGCACGAGCGCCGCTACGCTGTCCAGCACCACCACATCGAGAGCGCCGGAACGCACCAGCGTTTCCGTGATTTCGAGCGCCTGCTCGGCGGTGTCCGGCTGCGAAATGTAGAGCGTATCGACGTTCACGCCGATGCGCTGCGCGTAATGCGGGTCAAGCGCGTGTTCCATATCGACGAAGGCGCAAATGCCGCCGCGCTTTTGCGCTTCGGCGATGACGTGCAAGCACAGTGTTGTTTTACCCGAACTTTCGGGACCATAAATCTCAGTGACGCGCCCGCGCGGAATACCGCCGACGCCGAGCGCAATATCCACGGTGAGCGAACCGCTGGGGATGACATCCACCACCATATGCGACGCATCGCCGAGGCGCACCAACGTTCCATCACCGAAGCGCTTGGTGAGTTCGTTGACGGCTGCATCCAGTGCTTTGAGCCGCCCCTCATCACCAATGGGCAGCTGACTCGTTTCCTCGCCGGAACCTTTTGCCTCTTTTGCTGGTCTTTTTGCCACGTCCCCCAACCCCTTTTCGCACGATCGAACCGTGTCTTTATTATAGCCGTGTTTGCTAAAAGTCGGATTAGGATAGCATATTTGTTCTAAAAATGCAACGGGCGCTGCTGACTCCGCCGTAAGCCGCACCCCTTGAGGGGGGAAGATCATCGTGTGAACGATCAGGCGATCATCTCGTATAATGGAAGGCATAACCCGCAGCGATGTGGGGTTGGTCTTGTATATTCCATAAAACTAATGGTAAACCCCCTATGCGCCGATTACTGCTCCTGATCGTCGTCCTGCTCCTCGCCAGCGCGGTCGCGTTGGCGCAAGAGGCGGAGACGACATACGTTGTTCAACCGGGCGATACGCTCGGACGGATTGCCACTCGCTTTGGCGTCACCGCACTGGCTATCGCTCAGGCGAACAATCTGCCCAGCGTGGATCTGATTTACGTGGGGCAGGCGTTGATCATCCCCGGCGTTGAGCCGACGCCAAGCGCCCCGCCCGCCGCGACGCTCGTCCCGATGCTCACCCCAACTGCCGCGCCGGACACGGCCGGCCTGGCGCCGGAGAGCACCGCCGAAGCCCCGCCCGCAGTCGTGATTCCGCCCGAAGTCACCGCCGATCCGGCCCTGCCGCAGATCAATTTTCAGTTGGGCGGCGAGGTGCTGACCTTTGCCCACCCGGAACTGATGCGGCGCGCATCGATGACGTGGGCGAGCAGTGAAGTCCGCTGGGTGCAGGGGGCAGGTGTGGAGATCGCGCAGGGAGCGGTCGATGCGGCGCGCGCTAATGGCTTCCGCATTCTGCTCATCGTGCAGGGCGACCCAGCGGCATGGGCCGCCGATCCGGCGGCGTATAACACGGCTTTCGCGGGCTTTCTGGCCCAGCTCGCCGCGCTCAATCCGGATGCAATTCAGGTGTGGAACGAACAAAATCTGGAGAGCGGTTGGGCGGATGAACGCGTGAACGCGGCTGATTACACCGAACTCCTGCGCCTCAGCTACAGCGCGATCAAGACGGCGAATCCGGCGGTCATGGTGATCAGCGGCGCGGTTGTGCCGACGCCGTTGTTCGCATCCTGCCTGCCGAGTGGGTGCGAAGATGGCGCGTACTTACAGCAGATGGCGGACGCCGGCGCGGCGAATTACGCCGACTGCATCGGCGTGCAGTACACGCAGGGCGCGTTAGCTCCCTATATCAGCACGGGCGACGCGCGCATCATCCCAGACCACCACAGCTACTACTTCGCGCCGCTCCTCGATACGGTGGCGGGTATCTTCCCGAACAAGCCGCTGTGCATCACACGGCTCGGCTACCTGACGAGCGCGGGACTCCCGGCGCTGCCCGCTGCCTACGAGTGGGCGACCAACACCTCGCTCAGTGAGCAAGCCGAATGGCTGGCGCAGGCCGCCATTCAAGCGCGCAATGATGGCCGTGTGCAGCTGCTGATCGTCTGGAATGTCGATTCGACGGTTTACGGCGACGATCCGCAGGCGGGCTACGCGATTGTCCGCTCAGATGGCGAATGTATCGCGTGCATTGCGCTCAATGCGGCGATGCGGTCACAGTAAAGCCGGCAGTTAAATCCCTCTCCCTTGGGTTGAAGGAGAGACAGTTTTAATATTGGGCTGCATTTAGACGCTAGTTTGAGGGAAACGGGTTTCGTAGGGACGCGCAACGGCGCGTCCGC
>CALKIA010000649.1 GCA_937988705.1 uncultured Chloroflexota bacterium
TGATGGATCGCGCGCAGCACGATCAGATCAGCCAGCAAATGCTCAATACGGTGCAAGACCTGAATTGGACGACGGTGGCCGAGCAGGTCGTCAAGGTGTACGCAGCGACCTTGGAGCATGAACAGTCCGCGGCCCGTGATTAATTTTCTGAACTCATTGATGAGGCGACACGACCCCATGAACGTCACCAAGCACTGGTACATTTTCCGGCATGGCCTCGCCACGCTCAGTAAAACTGGCTACGGCGCGCAGATTCGCACCGCGCAAGTGCTGCCCGAAGGCATTCCGCCCGTGCAGCGGTTGGGCCGCTATCTCGACACCTGTGAATATGATACGGGCTTCCGCTCGGAATTTTTGCGCTGCCAGCAAACCGCGCAAATCGTCAGCGATATCACCGGGCGGGCGTTCGTCGCCGATCCGCGTCTCAACGAGCGCGTAGATGAGCCGTTCAACGACATTGTCGACCGTGTGAAGGCTTTCATCGCAGACGTGAACGTGACCGAGCATCAGCATGTGTGGGTGTGTACGCACGGTATCGTGATTGCGGCCCTCAAAAGCTGGTTGACGCGCGGTGAATTCAGCCGCCAGCACGAGAACGACTACATTCAACCGGGAGAATTGCTCAAGATTTCGCCCGCCGGCGTCGATGTGGTCAAGTTTGAGGTGTTGGTCTAACAGCGTCAGGGCAGACTCACCGGTCTGCCCTGATCTAGACTTTTTACGCTTGAATGGCCGGATGCAGATCGTGAACGTGATTCAGACACCGAGTCGGCTTTCGACCTCCAGATGATCGGTGTGCGCTTCGAATGCGCTTGGCGATCACCAGCCCAAAACCTGTACCGCTGCTCTCACTCAAGCGCTCTACGGTGTAGCCAGCAATTGTTCAGCTAACGGCCCAATTGGATCGGACACAAGCCGTTCACCGGGCGGGAAATACGTGATCCCCATGAGCGGCATCCGCCCGCGCAGGCGCGGCATATCATAACCCTCGGCGAGATGCAGGCGCGCATCCGGCTCGTTGATGTCGAGCATGGGGGTATAGAAGTAGCGATACTCGCGTTCCGCCCCTTCGAGCAGTTCCAGACTCGGGCGATTCAGCCATGTATTGGTCGTAGAGTCGAACAATTCCCAGTGGTCATCGACATAGATTTCTTCCCACGCGTGTTCCCCGACGAATTCGATCGTGCGGATGGTCAAACCCAGCGCCAGCGCGATGTGATTCTGCGGCACGAGATACGTACCACAGTGAGCGCGTTCCTGCGTGAGAAATTCGGCGACGCTGCCGGGAAATGTTGTCTCGCCATAGGGCAAACTGATATGACTGATGTACATGCTGAAGATACCCGCCAAACGGGTTGGGTTATCTTCACGCCAGAGGAGCGCCAAACGTTCGGCATTCGCCTCGTAGTACTCCACGACCGCCGCCAGAATGGCAGCATCATCGACCGCGCTCGCTTCCGCCGCCAGGACTTGCAGTGTCGGCACATCCGGCCCCGGCTGATGCTCAAAGACGAGATCGTAAATCGGCGGTGGTGGATTCGATCGCTGCAGTGCCACGACCGACCACCCCCCCAACCCAAACGAGAATAGCGCGATGAGAACCGTTCGAATGATGTATTTCATGGCAAGTACCCGGCGATAAACTCTTGCAGTCGTCTCCATCTATTCTAGCCTGATTTCAGCGAAATTGAGCTGGAGCTAGATCGGTAGAGCGCATCTATGCTATGCTAAACGAGTAGATTTTGCTCTCTGAGAGAGAAGACCATGCGAACAATCTCGAAACCCCAACCCGGCGAATACGCACCCTACACGCTCGATTATATGAAGCTGGTGCCCGATGACGGACTCGTGCTGCAGCATGTGGAAACCGGTTTGTCGACGGTGCGCACGGTGATCGAGGGCATTCCGGCGGCGCGGCTGACGACACCCTGCGCCGAAAACGAATGGACGGTGCAGGAAATTCTCGTGCATATCATGGATACCGAGCGAATCTTCGGTTACCGCGCCCTGCGGATAGCGCGCGGCGATTTCACCGACCTCCCCGGTTTTGATCAGGATACGTTTGTGACGTATTCCGGCGCGATTAACCGTACGCTAGACTCGATTCTTGCCGAGTACGCCACCATCCGCGCGGCGACGCTGTCGCTGTTCAGTTCATTCGATGATTCAGCTTTCGCCCGCGTTGGCTTTGCGAACAAGAACCCGTTGAGCGTGCGCGCGGCACTCTACATCATCGCCGGACACGAACTGCACCATCTGAACAGCATCCGCGAGAATTACTGCGAATGATCCTGGTTTCGCCCACTCGCTAGCCCGTCAGGACGCAGTTTGATGCGTCCTGACTTCTTCGCCGCTCTTCGTTTCGAGATCATGTAGCGGCGAGTTGGGCCGAAAGTTACTGTCCGGCGGCGTTGACACGCTGATCGATCCCGGCGCGCAGTTCTTTCTGCATCCGGTCAAAGCGCCGCTTGATGTGCATCCCGGCGCGCTCGTATAGCGCCACGGCTCCGGTCAGGCTGGTCGAATCGACATACAGGGCCGTCGCCCGCTTGCCGTGGGTCTGAAACTGCGCGAGGGCGTGCGTCAGCAGACTGAAGGCGATCCCCTGCCGCCGGTGGGCACGGCGCACGCCGACGCTCGCGATATAAGCGACATCCGCTTCCGCGTTATAGGTGGGTTCGCCCAGACACACACCGATGGCCGCGCCATCTTTCTCCGCGACAAACCAGTATCCGTCGTGGAAGTGCTTATCCCAGTACTGCCGCCACGCCGTGTAATCCTCTTCGTAGGTGCGCGGGACGAAACCCCACATATCGAGCCAGGCTTCCCGGCGCACATCAAACACGAGCCGCCAATCTTCATCCCGGGCGACGGCGCGCACGGTCACGCCGTCGGGGAAGGTCGGAGCTGCCAGCGATTCGCTGAAGTCGATCCACATGACATACGAGGAGCGCACCACCTCGAGGCCGATCCGCCGTAGGTGCGCCTGATACCAATCGTCGTTATGGTAGCTCCAGGCAGTCACCGTGACCCGTTCGTCTGCTGGCACGAGCGCCAGCGCAGCTTGGGCGCGAGTTTCCGCCCATGTGGTCAGATACGGCATCGCCACCGTATCGTTAGCCCAGTAATCAGGATGCAGGTAGAGGTCGATTTCCACATCCTGTGGTAGACCCAACCAGACCCAGCCAAACCCGATGAGCTGTCCCTGCGCGTTATGGATCACCCGCACATCTTGTTCGATATCGGTTTTAGGCTCTTGCAGGGCCTCGATCACATCGTCCAGCGTGTCTTCGACTTCGCCGACGAGTTTGAGGGAGACGGCATGGTACACCGCGAGCATTGCGGTCGCGTCTTCAAGGCGGGCGGGGCGCACCGTTGAGCCGTCCGCAAGTAGGATTATATCAGTCATCAATCTATCCGGTCTACAATGGGTCAGAATGGTTCTAAGTCTACGGGATGTCGGGAAGCCTGTCAACAGGCGATGTCAGCGGGGATGCGCTATACTCGCTCGCATGTGGGGAGATGAGTGGATGTGGGGCGCATGAACGAACGCTGGCACCTGACCGTGCGCGGCATTGTGCAGGGTGTGGGGTTTCGCCCGTTCGTGTACGGGCTGGCGCTCCGCTATGGGCTGGCGGGACATGTCGGCAATAACGGTGATGGCGTGTTCATCGAGATCGAAGGTACACCAGACGCCCTGCGCCAATTCCAGACTGCGCTGAGCGCCGAACTGCCGCCGCTGGCACACATCGACGCGCTCGCTGTTGAAACCGTTCCGACCCTTGCCGAAGCAACCTTCACCATCCGTACTAGCCAGACGAACGATCACGTGAGCGCGCACATCCCCGCCGATGTCGGCGTGTGCGCCGATTGTCTGCGCGAATTGTATGACCCGGCGGATCGGCGCTACCGCTACCCGTTCATCAACTGCACGCACTGCGGGCCACGCTTCACGATCATTCAAGGCATCCCCTACGACCGCGCCAGCACTACGATGTCCGCCTTCGCCCTGTGCCCCGCGTGTGCGGCGGAATATCACGATCCGCTTAGTCGCCGCTTTCACGCTCAGCCCATCGCCTGCCCGGACTGCGGGCCGCGCGTCTGGTTGCACACAACTATGGACAGCGCTGTTCACGGGACGGACGCCGCGTTAGCCGCCGTCCATGATCTGTTATGCGCCGGGAAAATCGTCGCCCTCAAGGGGTTGGGGGGCTTTCATCTGGCCTGTGATGCGACCAACGACGCGGCGCTGGCATTGCTGCGCGAACGCAAAGGACGCGTGGACAAACCGTTCGCGGTGATGGTGCGCGACCTCGACGCGGCGCAGCAGATCGCCCACATCAGCGCGGAGGAAGCGGCGCTGTTGACCAGTCGCCAGCGCCCGATCCTGCTGCTGCGTAAACGAGCAGATAGTTCGCTCAGCGCAGACGTCGCGCCGGGGAATCCGGATGTCGGCGTGCTGCTGCCGTATACGCCGCTGCATTATCTGCTGCTGGATGCGCTGCCTGATCCACTGGTGATGACCTCCGGCAACCTGTCCGGCGAACCGATTGCCAGCGACAACACGGAGGCGCTCGAACGGCTCGCGCCGCTGGTCGATGCGTGGTTGCTGCATGATCGCCCAATCCACACCCCTTGCGATGATTCGGTGCTGCGCGTCTACGCTGGTGTCGAATTACCCATCCGGCGCTCCCGCGGGTATACGCCGTTCCCCGTCAAACTGCCCTTCGCGGCAGAGTCGGTGCTGGCGACGGGCGGCGAACTTAAAAACACGTTTTGCCTGACGCATCAGGGCGACGCTTTCCTGAGCCAGCATATTGGCGACATGGAAAACCTCGAAACGCTGTCAGCGTTCGAAAAAGCTCAAGCACATCTGCGCGCGCTGTATCGCGCCGAACCGCGCGCTATCGTATGTGATCTGCACCCCAATTACCTGACGACCGGGTGGGCAGAACGCGCCGCCGCGCAGATGGGCGTACCGCTCCTCAAAGTGCAGCACCATCACGCCCATATCGCGGCGGTGCTAGCGGAACATGGTCACGTCGGAGCCCAGCCCGTGATCGGCATCTGTCTCGATGGCACGGGGTACGGCACGGATGGCACCATCTGGGGCGGCGAAGTGCTGATCGCGGACTATGCCGACTTTCGGCGCGCGGCCTATCTCAAACCTGTGCCACTGCCGGGCGGGGATGCCGCCGTCAAATTCCCCTACCGCATGGCGCTGGCGCAGTTGTGGGCAGCGGGAATCGCCTGGGATGAGGATTTGCCGCCCGTCGCGGCCTGCCCGCCCGCCGAACGCAGAATTTTGCTGCGTCAATTCGAGACGGGCTTTCAGACGGTGGCGACGAGCAGCATGGGGCGGCTGTTCGACGCCATCGCCGCGCTGATCGGTGTGCGCCAGCGCGTCACCTACGAGGCGCAAGCGGCTATCGAACTGGAGGGCTTGGTCGGTGACGATCCGCGCCCGTACTCCGTGGCGATTACAGCGGATGCGGCGGGTGCGCTGATTCTTGATCCCGCCCCGCTCATCGCGCAGATCGTCGCCGATTTGCGAGCGGGGATGCCCGTGAGCCGCCTGGCAGCGGGCTTTCATGCGGCGGTTGCCGAGACGCTGATCACAGTCTGTGAGCGACTGCGCGCAGCGGGGCACGGCAGTACAGTCGCTTTGAGCGGTGGCGTATTCCAGAATGTGCGCCTGCTCGATTTGCTGGTAAGCGGGCTGCGCGACCACGATTTCACCGTACTGGTACACCGCATTGTGCCCAGCAACGATGGCGGGCTAGCGCTCGGTCAAGCTGTGATTGGCGGGAAGCGCCTCAGCTTAGGGTAGCAAGACAAAACGGTAACGTAAGGGAGGGTAACACAATGATTGACAAAGTCGCCTTTGGGCGCACCGGGCATCTGAGTACGCGCGCGCTGTTCGGCGGGGCGGCCTTTTGGCAGACGCCGCAAGCGGAAGCGGATCGCATCCTAGATTTGCTGCTGGAGTATGGCATCAACCATATCGATACCGCTGCCAGCTACGGTGACTCCGAACTGCGCATCGGCCCGTGGATGGCCCAGCATCGAGATAAATTCTTCCTCGCCACCAAGACGGGCGAACGCACGTATCAGGCGGCGAAAGACGAATTTCACCGCTCGCTGGAACGGCTGCATGTCTCGTCTGTGGACATGATCCAGATGCACTATCTGGTCGATCCACAGGAATGGGAAGTGGCGATGGGTCCCGGCGGCGCGTTGGAGGCGCTGATCGAAGCACGGGAACAGGGGCTCGTGCGCTTCATCGGCGTGACCGGGCACGATATCAGCGTAGCGGCGATGCACAAGCGGTCGCTGGAACGTTTCGACTTCGACTCGGTGCTGCTGCCGTACAACTTCGTGCTCATGCAAAACCCGCAGTACGCCGCCGAGTTTGAGGCACTGATTACGCTGTGCCGCGAACGCAATGTCGCCGTGCAGGCGATCAAGTCGATTGCGCAGGGTGGCTGGGACAATCAGCCGCACACGCACACGACATGGTACAAGCCGTTAAGCGAACAAGCGGCGATTGATAAAGCCGTGCATTGGATCTTAGGACGGGAAGGCTTCTTCGTGAACACACCCGGCGATTTGACGCTGCTCCCGAAAGTCCTAGACGCGGTCAGCCGCTATGAACGCCGCCCCAGCGACGAAGACATGCAAGCTGAGCTGGTGCGAACCGGGACGACGCCGCTGTTCACATGATTGGTGGTTGCCGAGGAGAAAAAGGCGTTTACAATTTATAAATCTAAAATATGAATTCCCAGTGAGGATATATGGGGCATCTCTTCATCAGCTACAGCAAGCGTGATATTGAGTTTGCCCGCCGCCTGCGCTCGGCGCTGCAAGATCGGGGATTCGCCGTGTGGATGGACGAAGCCAAGCTCGTCCCCAGCGAACGCTGGTGGCCGACGATTGAGCAGAATATTCTGTCGGCCTCCGGTTTCATTGTCATCATGTCGCCCAATTCCCGGCGCTCCCGCTGGGTGGAGCGCGAAATCCTCGTCGCCGAGCGCGAAGATGTCGACAAGCCAATTTTCCCGGTGCTGCTGGCCGGGGACGGCTGGTCACGGTTAGCGGATTTGCAGTATGAGGACATGACGCGCGGGCTGGCTCTGCGCCCGGAATTCATCGCGGAGCTGCAGCGGGTCGCGCCGCCGAGCGGCCAACCACCGCCACCCCAAATTCCCGTTGAGCCGATCCCGACGCCGACGGGAAGTGGCCGCTCCCTGCCGCTGATCGTCGCCTTGTTCGCGCTCATCATCGTGGTCGTCGCCCTCGTCGTGACCAATCTGAACGGGCAAGCTAACCGCAGCCCAGAAAGTACGCCGATCACCACCGCCGTCAGCCAACTGGCGACCAACACAGTGACGCCGGAAACCCCGGCTACTGACCTGCCAACGCAAACACTCGCTCGCGCGCCGACAACCGACCTGCCCACCCTGACGGCCTCGCCAAGCCCGCCGACCGCGACAGCTACTCCCACCCCGATCCCGCCCACGCCGACAGTCACCGGGCCAACACCCCTACCGCCGGGTTTCCCCACGCCAGTGATCGCCCGCATTCGGATGAGCGAACAGCGTTTTGAGCGCGGGCGTATGTTGTGGGTTCAGGGAAACAGTTCCATTCGCGTGTTGTGGAATTCGACCACGCACAGCGGCACGTGGACGACTTACGCCGATACCTTTAGCGACACCGAACCGTGGAGTGATCCCAATATCATCGCCCCCGCCGGACGTTACCAACCAGAACGCGGTTTTGGCAAGTTGTGGCGAGAGTCACCCAATCTTCGTGATCAATTGGGCTGGGCAATCACTTTAGAGACCTACTACAATGCGGACTATACATACTATGCAGGCGGCAGCGTGGACACGAACGGTAACTTTACACGGGGCTCTGGCTATTCGTTGTTCGAGATCGCAGGTTTCCAAACGATCCGTTTGAACGACAACTATACATGGGACTTGCTCGACTAATCTGCTAGCCTCTAATTCGAAAGCGACCGCCGCCGCACCAAAGGAACACCTGTGTTCACCTCATTGATTCACCGCGCCCGTCACGGCGCGGCGTGGCAAAAAATTCCGTGGGATGATCCCGACTTCAGCCGCCGTATGCTGACCGAACATCTCAGTCAGGCGCATGACATGGCCAGCCGCCGGCAGAGCATCATCGATCAACAGGTCGCGTGGATTCAGCGCAAAGTTCTGCGTGATCAACCCGCCCGCATTCTGGATCTCGGCTGCGGGCCTGGCTTCTATACCAGCCGTTTCACCGCGCTCGGTCATACCTGCCTTGGCTTGGATTTTTCTCCGGCGAGCATCGCCTACGCGCGTGAACAGCATCCGGAAATCGACTATCGTCTCGGCGATGTCCGGACGCTGGATTATGGCAGCGGCTATGATCTCGTATGCATGGTCTACGGCGAACTCAACGCCTTCGCGCCAGATGAAGCGCAGAGCATCCTGGCAAAAGCCTATGCAGCCCTCAAACCCGGCGGTCAACTGCTGCTGGAAGTCCATCCGTATGCGGTCGTGTGCCGCTTAGGGCAGGAAGCCGCTTCGTGGCATACGGCGGAGAGCGGCTTGTTTTCGGATCAGCCGTATCTATGCCTGAACGAAGCGAGCTTTGAGCAGGATCACGCTGTGTTCCAGCACTACGTATATGCGGGAGAGGAGGGCGCGCTGTCACGCTACACGTCGATGCTGCAAGGCTACACCGACGACGAGTATCGCCAGTTGCTGCTCGCCTTTCGGCGTGTGCTGTTTTATCCCTCGCTGACGGGCGCCGCGGACGGCGGCAATCTGTTTGTGATCGTTGCGGAGAAGTAGTGCCGCAATCAAACCGGAAGGTTCAGGTGTAGGAACGTGATCTATCGCGTTCCTACACCGGTTGTTTCCCGACACACTTAGTGCGCCAAGGCGAAGGCCGCTTCGGCGCGGTCGACGATCATCCCCGCGATGACCAGCGATGAGGTCGCGGCGGGGGAGGGCGCGTTCTGCACGTGGATGACATGATCACCCTGCTTGATGGCGAAGTCGTCCAGCAAGTTACCGGCGGCGTCCAATGCCTGTGCACGCACACCGCTCGATCCCCGCTCGAAATCATCCGGTTGCAGATCGGGCACGTAGCGCCGCGCGGTTTCCACATAGGCCGCTTTGACGAAATCGCGATACATCTCCATCAGGCCAGTTTTCAGATAGCGACCCGCCAGTTTGCGGAAACCGCTGTAAGTCAGCGTCTCTAAAAGTTCGCCGGGGTTGATGTGCCAGCGGTTATAGCCTTCGCGGGCGAACGCGAGCACTGCGTTTGGCCCGACCCACACTTCACCGTTGAGCAGGCGCGTAAAATGCACGCCAAGAAATGGGAAGCTCGGATCGGGGACGGGATAAATCAACGCGCGGCAGCGGTCGCGTTTGTCCGGCTTGAGCGAATAGTAACTGCCACGGAAGGGAACGATCTTCAATTCGCTCGCCGCCTCGCTGATCTTATCGCTGTACAGCCCGGCGCACGTGATCAGGGTGTCCGTCTCATAGTCGCCGCGGGTTGTGCTGACGATGCTCCGGTCACCGCGCGCCGTGATACTCAGCACCCGGGTATCGGTGCAGATGTCGCCACCCGCCGCCCGAATGTCGCTCTCGTAGGCGGCCGCCACCGCCTTATAGTCGATGATGCCTGTGTTCGGCGAATAGATCGCTTTGATGCCCGCCGCGTACGGTTCGATCTCGCGCAGGCGTTCTGGTTCGATGATTTCGAGGTCGTGTACGCCGTTGGCGAGTCCGCGCTGGTACAGATCATTCAGGCGCGGGAGTTCTGTCTCGTCCAGCGCCACAATCACCTTGCCGCAGCGTTCAAAGCGAATGCCGCGCTCCTCACAAAACTCGACCATCGCGCGCCGTCCCGCGACGCAGGCCTGCGCTTTGAGCGACCCCGGCTTGTAGTAGATGCCCGTGTGAATGACGCCGCTGTTGTGCCCGGTCTGATGAACTGCCAGACGCGGTTCTTTTTCCAACAGTGCGAGCTTATAGTCAGGATACCGGCGCAGGAGTTCCCGTGCCGTTGCCAGACCGACAATCCCCCCTCCGACGACCATTGCATTGTAGTGATTTTGAGCAGCCATAGCCTTGCCTGTGGGTGAAAACTGCCGAAGTGCAGTTATACTATGCCATATTCAGAGCGTCCGCAACCCGACCGCGGACCATTAGCTTCAGGATACCGTGTATGGCAACGTATATTCATCCTTCCGCCGATGTGGCCGCCGACGCGGTCATCGGGGAAGATACGAAAGTCTGGCATTTGGTGCAAATTCGCCCCGGTGTAAAAATCGGGAGTGAGTGCATTCTGGGACGCGGCGTCTATGTTGACGCTCACGCCGTGATCGGCAATCGTGTCAAAATCCAGAATTATGTGTCGGTGTATGAGGGCGTCACCATCGAAGATGGTGTGTTCGTTGGCCCGAATGCCGTGTTCACCAACGACAAAGTGCCGCGTGCAGTAACGCCGGATGGCGCGCTCAAAAGCCCCACGGATTGGAAAATCTCCCATACGCGCGTAGGCATGGGCGCGGCGCTTGGCGCGAACTGCACCATCGTGTGCGGGGTGACGATTGGCCAGTGGGCGATGGTCGGCGCAGGCTCGGTGGTGACGAAAGATGTGCCGGATTACGCGCTCGTCGTCGGCAACCCCGCCCATGTGATCGGCTACGTGTGCAAGTGCGGCGAACGCCTCCCCGAAGGCGTTGACCCCGCGACTTACGCGTGCGACCACCGCTAGACTGTCCTAGCCGCCACACTGAGGTTTTTCCATGCGCCTAACCCGACTCGCCTTCATCTTCGCCGCCGTCTACTTTGCGTTGATCGGGGGTAGCGTCTACTACTATCAGATTTTCCCGATTCGGCTGCTGCATCATGCAATCGTAACCGTACTGCTCGGCGTCTGGCTGATCCGGCGCATGCGGCGGGGTCTGCCTGCAACCCCGCTCAACCCGCTCATCATGGCGTTGATCGGCGTGTGGGCGCTGTCCGCTGTTTTTAGCCTTGACCCGCGTTCGGCGTTCGAAAACCTGTGGTTTCCGCTGACACATGTCGTGTTGTTTTTCATCATTGCTGACTTGATCGGGCGGGGGCGTGAGTCGCTGTTAATGGAGACATTCTTCCTCGTCACCGCGTTAATTGCGGTGCTGGCGTGCGCCCAGTTGGTCGCATGGTACACGGGGATCGATCTGATACCAGAGCCGGGCGTCGGCTGGCTGAACGTCGGCCTGATCATCCCGCCAGAGACGCCGATGATTTACATTCCACTCGGCGTCAGTACATGGATGGCGGGCTTTGCCGCCCCCACGCTGATCACCGCGCTTGGTTGGGCGCTCAGTTCGACCAAACGCAGCTATCGCATCGTGTTTTTCGGCATCGCCGGGCTCCTGCTGTTGGTCTTGATCGGTACCTTCTCGCGCGGCGGCTTCCTCGGTGCGGGCGCGGGTCTCGCCGCATTGATCGGGCTGCGGGGGCTGCGGACGCTGCTGCCCCATCCAAGCGCGCCATCCGCGCCGCGACCGCCGCTCGTGCGCCTGCTGCCTATCATCGGTTTGACGCTGGTTCTTCTGGCGGGCATCGTCGGTTTGATCGTGTGGATTGGACGTTCGGAAGCGCGGGCCAGCGGCGACGATCTGCGCTTTGGTCTGTGGGGCGGCGCGGCGTCGATGGTCGTAGGTGATCCGCTGACGGGCGTCGGCCCGGGGCTGTTTGGCCGCGCCTACCGGGGAATTCGCTCCCCGCAAAATGTTGATGATCGGCTGTCGACCGCACACAATGCCTATCTCAACAATGCCGCCGAGACCGGCCTGCCCGGCATCGTCGTGATGGTCGGCTTCGGCCTCATCATCGCCCTGCGCTGGTGGGCGCTCTGGCGGCGCGCTGAAATGCCAATGCGACAGCGCCGCTTAGAAGGGGCGGCGGCGGCCTTGCTGGCGTTTGGCGTGCAGAGTTTCTTCGACACCTTTGTGTATACGCCGCTGGTGCTGCTCAGCCTCGTCTTGATCGCCTACTGCACCATCGAACCGGGAGCGCTGCTGACGGCCATTCCGCGGCGCTGGAATCGCGCCGGGGCGGTCGCCCTCGCGCTGATCCTCGGCGTGTATGGCATCGCCTTCATCCAGTTTGACCGTGCGCAGGCGCTGTTCAATCAGAGTGTTCGGACAAACGATCTCCAAGCGGCGCAGCAAGCTGCTGAAATTGATCCGCACCTGCATCTGTATCAACTGCAAATCGCCTATCTGACCAACACCATCCCTGCCTATGAGCAGGCGCTCGTGCTGGAACCGACGTGGGAAACGGGCTGGATCAATCTGGCGGGGCTGCGCGAACAAGTGGGCGAGATTGACGGGGCGCTGGAGGCCTTAGTGCGGGCACGTGATCTGCGCTATGCGAACGCGGGCGCGTTCAACTGGGCGCGCATCGCGGATGCTTACGACGCCGCTCCAAACACCGATATCCTCCTCAATTATCAACTCGTGACCTACGCGGAGATACCACTACCCGCTTTCTGGACACAAACGGAACGCCGCCGCGCCGCCATCGCCGAGTTGATGCGCGCCGACACCTACGCGCTGGACTCGCGCTATCGGGTGGCGATCACCTTTGATCCGGACTATGCGGTGACGCTGGTCGCTGCTAGTCCGACGACGGCCATGGAATGGTGGATTGTCGGGCAGCACGCGCTGACCGTCGATCAAGACGCCGAACGCGCAGTACAGGCGTTCAGCGAGGCGATCCGGCTGGATAAGGGCAACGGGGATTACTATATCGCGCGGGCGCGTGCCGAAATCTCACTTGATCTGGCGGCGGCCCAGCGCGATTTGGACAGCGCCGACATGCTGCCCACCTTTCAGGAATCGGCCAACGCCGTGCGTTTGCTGCTGGCGGAATCGCCGGACATGCTGCGACGACTCAGCGCGGCGGCGGTTCCCGGTCGCATCATCGAACAGAATTTTGAAGGCGTATTGTTTCAGGGGCGTGTCGCCTCGTTCGAACTGCTGCCGACCATGCGTCTGCCCGGCCCACCGACAGCCGTGCTGCAGCCGTGGTATGATCTCGCCGCCGACTACGCGACCAATGGACAGATCGAAGCAGCATTAAATGTCTACCGCGCGATTCTGGATCTCGCGCCTTATGAGCAGCTGGCAGCAGAGGCTTTAGCGCGTCTCGCGGGGTCGTAACAGCGCTTCGTAATCCGCTTTCAACCGCGCCGCGACACTGCGCGGATCGTGCCAGCGTTCGACATATGCCCGTCCGTTCCGCCCCATAGCGGGGAGTTCGCCGCGGCGGTCGGTCACCCACAGCTTGAGCACTTCATAGAGCGAGGTGGGCGTCGCGTTGATAATCGGCATTTCTGCGCGCATGTCCGCTGGCAAGAACGCTAAATCACTCTCGCGCAGATAGCAGACCACCGGTTTACCGAGCGCCATCAGTTCGACCGCCAGCACCCCATGCCATCCTGCCAGCAATTGATCGACCAGCAAATCGGCTCGCATATAGGCCTGACGAGCTTCGGTATGAGACATATTCTCGATCAGCAGGAGTTCAACATTAAGACCCTCAGCCTGCAAACGTTCGACCGCCGCGACAACGTATTTGGTCCCCTTGACGCCGCGATGGGACGGCGCATGCAGAATCGTCAGCGGGTCAGACGCGGCTTTAAGGTTGTCGACGGGCTGCCACTCACGGGGATCGATGCTGCTGGTTGGTAAGTACTGAGCGTGGGGCGGCAAAAAATGCAGCAGATCGGGTGTCAGGGCGTAAATGTGGTCGGCATACCGGGCGACGTAAGCCGCATCGCGCCGCTTGCGCGCATCCGATTCGGGCGTGTAATACCCCGGTTCAACTTCATCAACAAAATTGATTTCGAAATGCTCGCGGCAGTAATCGCCCTGCCGAATATCATCGCCATGATAGGTGATGGCAATCCCTTTGCCAAAGCGTTTGAGCAGCGGCAGATCGCGTAGATGCAGCAGACGCGCATACGTGTTGTACGCGGCACGGATCGGCAGTGGATAACCCGGCGGAATGTGGTCATTGGGCATGGGCATAATTGTCGCGCCGAAATTGAAATGAATCACATCAAAGTCTCGGAGCGCGCGCCACAATAACTGCCAGCGGTGGCGTTCCAGCGCGAATTTCGACTGCCCCGGTTTTAGCAGCGTTTCGTCGGCGCGGTAGCCGAACGGGTGGCGCGTAAACGTGACGCTCCAACTGTCGAGACCCAGTGCCCGTTCTGCCTGCGCCAATTGTGCCGGATTCCCGGTGATATTGTGAGGACAATGAAGAATGCGCATCGTGTCCCTTTCTGAGGTTAAGTTGCGAACCGCGCGCGAACCTGGCGCAGCAGAGTCGACAGCGCACCCCATTCCCGGCGATCAATTACACCTACGACGGCCAGAGAGGCTAGGAACAGCAGACAGTACGCGGCTTTGAGGACCAGCCCCGCGACTAGATCGGGTTGGGGCAGTCGCGAAGCCGCCAGCGTGAAGATCACGGTGAGCGCAATGCAGAACAGCGCCCGCCGGGTTTCGTAAGTAATCGCCCACAGACGCTGCGAAATAACGAGATACGCCAGCGTTAGGAATACATAGGCGAGGGTCGTACTCCATGCCGCAGCCACCATACCTAACTGCGGAATGAGCAGCAGATTGAGCACGACATTGAGGACAGCCGCCACCCACGCGAGGATCGTCAGGTAATACGTTTTCTTGGTGAGCATGATGCTCATTGAGGTGACTTGCGTCGAGGCGTAAGCGACATAGCCCAGCGCGAGCGGGCCAACCGCGATCGCCGCCGGAACGAATTCCGGTGTTGACAGCAGGGATATGATCTCTGGCGCAAACGCTGTAATGCCTACGCTCATGATGCCGAACAACACGAGAAAATACGTCAGCATTTGCCCAAAAACAGACGCGGCGCTGTCGCGGTCGGTTTCATACAGGGCGGTGGAGCGCGGAACCCACGCCTGCCCCAAGGCACCGTACAAAAAGCCGATCAGGTTGGCGATTTGATTAGCCACTGCGTAGAGACCGACCTGAGCAATATTAGTCAACTGCCCCAAGAGCAGACGATCTGAGCTGGCAAAGACCCAGTACGCGACGGAGCCCGGCATCAATGGAACGCCATAGGCAAGCAGTTCTTTGAGCAAGGGCAGCGAAAAGCGCAGCCGCAGCATCGACCGCACCGTCCACAGACGAATGGGCAGCATGACCAGCCCTGCAGCCAGTGCGCCCCCTAAGACGCCCGCCACGCCCAGATGGAAAATGACCACCCCCGCCAGACTGCTGCCCACGCTCAAGACCGCCGAAAAGACATTCCAGAAGACGAACTGGCGGGCGCGAAACTGGTTGCGCAGGGTCTGCGCGCACATGGCATTGATTAGACCTACGGGTGCGGCGAGCAAGCCGAGGGCGACTAAGAGCGCGGCTTCCGGTTGATCGAGCGCCCACGCAGCAATCGGTTCGCTGAAGGCGACACACACCAGCGTGATCGTAACGCTCCACAGTGCCAGAAAAGCGAACCATGTCGAGGTGATTGACCGCTGTTCATCTTCCGATTTCGCGGCAAAAAACAGGCGGATATAGGCGGAGTCACCGCCAAGAATCAGAATCGCGCTGATCATCCCGACGCCCGCGAGAATCAGATTCCACGTACCGTAGCCTTCGACGCTCAACAATCGGGAATAGATCGGCAGGGTGACGAAGCCCGTCATTTTGATAATGATGTCGCCCACGCCGTAAATCGCAAAATCACCGAGAAATTTTCGAATCACGCCAACTTACCATTCCCATTGAGCGCCAGATCAAGCACCGAACCTGCGAAATCATACCATACCCGTCGCCGGGACAGCTCCCGTTCAACTGCCAAAATCTTACGTGGTTTCGCTCCGTGTTCACTGTTAAGATAGTCGCGTTTCTGCCAATGAGAGGTACTGCTCCGATGCTTGCGCGCGCCGTCACCTATGCCTGCTTTCTGCTGTACCTGACGCTCGGAGCGACGTTTAACGGCATCGTGCAGCCCCAGACGCGCCTGCTGGGTTTGATCGGCGTTATGGCTATCGGCGGCGCGTGGCTGTTTCAACGGCGGCGCTGGCGGGTTTCGTCCACAGCGCTTGATGCAGCGCTCTTCGTGTGGGTGGCGGCCTTTTGTGTTTCGCTGCTCGGCAATACCGATCAATGGCGGCGGATCGTCATGGGGATGTGGTATGCGGGCGCGTATATCCTCGCGTGGCTGCTGCTCCATGAGCTGCTGGCCAACCGTATCATCACACGGCGCGTGCTCATGAATGCACTCCTGCTGTCTGGCGTGCTGATTCTCGCTTTTGGCTATTTGCAGGCGCGCGTCTGGTTGACGACCACACTCCCCCTCATACTCAATGGTTCAGTCGAGTTTTCACTTCCCCGACCTGTCAGCACACTGGGCAATGCGAATACGCTCGGCGCGTTTCTCGCCGTACTGCTGCCCCTCGTGCTGGAAGCAGCGCGCGGCAGCAAAGGGAGCGCGCGTGTCCTTATGGCGATCTACGCGCTGCTGGTCGGCGGCCTGCTCATACTCACCTATTCGCGCGGCGCGTGGATCGGCGCTGCGGCGGGTGTCGGTGTTTATGTGCTCCTGCTGGTGGGGCAAGCGGGCTGGTTAACGCCGCGCCGCGTGTGGGAATTCTGGTTCGCCCAACGCGCCTCGGTGCGCGTGGGGCTCGGCGTGACTGCGACCGCGTTCCTCGTGATCGTCACCCTCGCCTTCTTTCTCGTCGCCCGGTCGTATCTCAGCCCCGGCGGCCGCTCAATTGATACGCGAACATGGATTTACGATACCGCTTGGCGGGTGTTCACCGAGCAACCGCTCACTGGGTCGGGCTTGTTCACCTTTGGCACCGGACTCGCGCGCTACAATGGCAATCCGCCGCATGAACCCCATGCCCACGCGCACAATGTTGTACTCCATGTAGCCGCCGAACTCGGCGTGATCGGCCTGCTCGCCCTGACGATCAGTGTGGTGCTAGTGATCCGCGCGCTTCTCCACACCATGCAGCGCGATCCGGTGGTGCTCGCCGGTGCGAGTGGCGTGGCGGCGTTCGCCGTGCATCACCTGTTCGATGTGCCGATCATGAATCCAGTGATTGCGCTGACCTGTTTGGTGGCCCTGGTGATCGCCATTGCTCCGTACGAACCGTTAGCGATCAGCCATAGGTGGCGCCCGGTGCTGCGGTTCGGCATCCCGGTTGGGACGCTCATTCTCGCGCTCACAGGTCTCTGGAGCGGGCTGATCTATCAACAGTACGTCACGATTATCACGGAAACGGTCAACGGCGCGCTCACCCCGTTGATAGGCGCACAGCGTTTGCAGAGCGTTATCGACGCCGATCCGGGCTTGTCGCTCTACACCTATGAACAGGGATTCCTGTACGGGCTGGCCGGCGAAACGCAGGCGGCGATAACAGCCTTTGAACGCTACACGCAGCTCGACCCGGATTACGCGTTGGGTTGGCTGAACCTAGCCGCATTGTATCGGGCAGCGGGCGATTTGGAACGGGCCGGTGCGGCGTTGGCGCAGGCGCATCAACTGAGTCCGAACGAGCCAAACATCACCTATCAGCTCGCGGAGATGCAGGCGCAGCTCGGCGATACGGTGGGCGCACGGGGCAGTTATGGTCTGGCCTTGATCACTGAGCCGGATTTCCAGATGCTGGCAGCCTGGAACGCCGATCCGCTGCGCGTCGACGTGCTCGCTGACACGCCGCAAACCGTACCGACGGCGGGCAGCATCGTCCGCGACCTGCGCAGCGGCGATTTGGACGCGGCACGGGCGGGCTTGGTGTACTACCGCGCGATCACGCCCAGCCCGGCCAGCGCCTATGTGTTCGATGCGCTGTTCGCGCTGCGCGCCGAGGATCGCACCAGCGCCGGTGCTGCTGTGGCAACCGCGCAAGTATGGAATCAAGGGCAGGGTGATGCCGCGTGGGCGCACTACGGTGCGGCATGTCTCGCCCGTTATGATGGCGACGAAACCGCCGTGAGCGCCGCGCTGGCAGCGGCTGACGCCGCGCTCGAACTCGGCCCCTTCGAAACTGACTGGCAGTTTGGCGCGAACATCGGCTATACGCAGCTGATGCGCGTCATGATTCCGCGCGTTTTTCTGCCGGAAGTCGGCTATCCGGTCGCCAGCCCGACCCTCATTGCGCTGCTGGAGGCGTTCGCCGCGACCCCGGAAACGCGCTATAGTTCGTGTCCATAAACGCCGCCTCAGCGGCGCTCAAAACGACCTCGTAAGGAGCCATCTTGAACGAACCACTACGTGCAGGTGTGATCGGGGTGGGCGCGATGGGCCAGCATCACGTGCGCGTCTACCGGGAAATACCGGGAGTCGAACTGGTGGGCATCGCCGATGCTGACGAAAAACAGCGCACTAACCTGGCACAGCGCCACAATGTGCGCGGTTTCAACGACTATCACCAGTTGTTTGACGAAGCGAAACCTCAGATCGTCACGATTGCCGTGCCGACCTTTCTGCATTTCGAAGTGGCCAGCGCAGCGATCAAGCGCGGCATCCACGTCTTGATCGAGAAACCGATTGCCGAAACCGAAGCCGATGGGCAGGCGCTGATCGATCTGGCGGCGGCGCACGGCGTCGTGTTGGCGGTCGGGCACATCGAACGGCACAACCCGGCGATTACCGCGCTCAAACGAGCCATCGCCGACGATAAACTGGGGCGTCTCTTTCAACTGCGGGCACAGCGCATTGGTCCCTTCCCGGCGCGCATCCGCGATGTCGGCGTCGTGCTCGACCTCGCCACGCATGACATCGATATTCTGTGCCATCTGGCGGGCGGCATTCCGACTCGCGTCTTCGCAGAAACGCAGCAAAATATCCACAGCACTCGCGAAGACATGGTGAGCGCCCTGCTGCATTTTCCCAACGGCAGCACCGCCATGCTGGAAGTCAACTGGCTGACGCCGACCAAGAGTCGCCGTCTGGTCGCCCTCGGCGCGCGCGGCATGTATGAAGTCGATTACATCACGCAAGACCTCACTTTCTACGAAAATAGTCTCGCGCAGGAGGAGAGTTTCCTGAGTCTGCAATTGCTGCGTGGGGTGAGTGAAGGCCGCATGATTCGTGAGCAGATCGAAAAACGCGAACCGCTGCGTCTCGAAATCGAGGACTTCATCGGGGCGGTGCGTGAAAGCCGCGCACCACGCGTCACCGGTCCAGACAGTCTGGCGGCCCTGCGGATCGCCCATGCGCTGGTGCTTTCCGGGCAAACGCATCAGGTCGTGGAAACCGGGAATTAGCCTTTTACTCCTCCGGTGAAAATCTTCTCAGGGATGAAGCCCGACTTCATCCCTGTGCATTCGTCTCGCTTAAGCGGTTTCAATGCATTTTTATGGACTTCGCACGGTATCATAAAAGCATTGTTGCTGACTCGTGTAGGAATGTTCACTCTATGATCTCCATTTCTAGTCCTCAGTTCGGTGAAGAAGAACTCGCACTCGTCAAGGAAGTCCTCGAAAGTGGCGTGGTCGCGCAGGGGCCGAAGGTTGCGCAGTTGGAGCAGGAATTCGCCAAGTTGTCCGGCACCCAGTTCGCGGTCGCAGTCGCCAATGGCACAGCCGCGCTGCACCTCGCGCTGCTCGCGAACGGCATCGGCCCCGGCGACGAAGTGATCACGACGCCTTTCACCTTTATCGCCAGTGCCAACAGTGTGTTGTATACGGGCGCGCGTCCGGTGTTTGTCGACATCAAAGCTGACACATTCAACATCGACCCGGCGCTCATCGAAGCGGCGATCACCCCGCGTACCAAAGCGATCATGCCCGTGCATCTCTACGGTTTGATGGCGGACATGGACGCGATTATGGAGATTGCCGCGCGGCACAACCTCGCCGTGATCGAAGATGCGGCGCAGGCTCACGGCGCGACGAATCAGGGACGCCCGGCGGGCAGCTTCGGCACAGGTGCGTTCTCGCTCTACGCCACCAAAAACATGACGACGGCCGAGGGTGGCATGGTCACGACCAACAATCCCGACATCGCAGATCGAGTCAAGCTGCTGCGCGCGCATGGCATGAAGGTGCGTTACTATCACGATATACTCGGGTTCAATTTTCGCATGACGGATATTCACGCGGCCCTCGGTTTGGCGCAGCTGCGCAAGCTGCCCATGTTCAACGAACGCCGCCGTCACAACGCGGAATTTCTCAACCAGCACCTCAAGCGCGTGGTTACGCCGCAAACGCCGGCTGGCTACGGGCATGTGTGGCATCAGTACACCATCCGCTTGACCGAGGGTGATCGCGACGCCGCTGTGAAGAAACTCACCGAAGCGGGCGTCGGCAGCGGCATCTTCTATCCCGTCCCGGTCTACCGCCAGAAGGTCTATACCGATCTCGGCTACAACCAGTCGCTGCCCGTGACCGAAGAGGTCACCAAGCAGGTGATCAGCCTGCCCGTACATCCCAAGCTGTCGTCGGCCGATCTCGAAACCATCATTGCCGCCGTCGAAGCGCTGTAGTTCCGGAGAGCTATGTGCCCGCATCAGTTCCAGCCGATGCGGGCACTTGTGGTTCTCAAACCCCATTCACATCATGGCGTGACACCATGCCGACATTGTCTGGCGGGTGCTAGGTTGCTGTGCGCACGGGAATGCGAATTGTGAAGGTAGTTCCTACGCCGAGACGGCTTTCGACTTCCAGCTGGCCTTTGTGTGCTTCGATCGCCCGTTTAGCGATCACCAGCCCTAAGCCGGTACCGCTGATCTCACCTACGTTTGAGCCGCGAAAGAACGCGTTGAACAGATGCTCCAGATCTGCTTCCGCAATGCCGATGCCCGAATCCCGAATGGCGATCCGCAGTTCCTCGGCGGTGGTCGTCAGCGAGATGTTCACAGTGGTGCTGTTGGGGGAATACTTCACAGCGTTGGCGATCAGGTTGCCCAGCGCCTGCTGAAGCAGCTTCGCGTCCAGTTCTAAGGGTTGTTCACCGCCGGCCACGTTCAGGATCAGGAGGTGGGTGGGGGTAGTCAACTGCATCACGCTGACGATTTTCTGGCACAATTCCAGCGGACGAATAGTCTCCAACTGCGGTTGGAGGCCGATTGTCTCGGCCCGGCTGATGAATAAGACTTCATCCACTAAATCCCCCAGATGATCGATCTGCGCCTGAATCTGATGCAGGTGCTGATCTCGCTGCGCGTCCGTCATTCGGTTGGCGTAAAGGTTCACGAGATCGATCGATGTCTGGATTGCTGCCAGCGGATTACGGAATTCATGGGTGATCAGCGAAACGAAGCGGGCTTTCAATTCTGCTAGTTGTTTTTCGTTATCTAGCGCGTGCTGTAATTGGGCGGTGCGCTGTTCGACCCGTGCTTCGAGTTCAACCGCGTGGGCCTGCAGCTGCTGATGCAGCGTTGAATTTTGCAGTACGATGGCGACTTGCGGCGCCAGAGCTTCGAGAAAGTGCAAATCGTCTTGCGAGAAAGCGCTGACCCGGTAGCTTTGCACCTGCACGACGCCGACCACCTGATTATCGAGGATCATGGGGACGATCAGACCGGAGCGCGTGACTTCCTCATCATCACCATCGTCCTCATACACCTCACTGTCACTGTCAACATAATACGCGACTGAAGGGGTGCTGATGTGCGCGGCGTAATCGTCGATGACGATGGATTTCCCGGTGGCAATGGCGCGTCCCTGGGTCGCGTTCGGATTATCCCATTGCATTGGCAGTGGTGGGAACACGGCGGTATCGAGCAGATCGCCGTCCATTCGCGCGTGAACACAGCGAATGAGATTGTCTTCGGGGGTATACAGAGAGAGCACAAACGTCGCGCAGTCCATCGCTTGAGACACGCTGTTGTACAGGCGCTCATAGATCACATCGGGGTCGAAGGTGCTGCTCAAGTCTCGCCCCGACTAGATTAACAGATCGAAACGTTCGCTGTACTTATTCTTGGCTGCGTCGGGCTGCTCCAGCGGCGCGGCAGCCGATTGAGTTGGCCGCTCCTCGCTTGGAGTCGACGTGGTTGGCGTTTGCCCAGACGCCTTTTGCTTACCCATCTGCGCTTTTTTCCTTCGGTCGAGTGATGAAGGGTGGTTTATTTCAGGATAGACAGGTTTCGTTATTAAACGCGTAAACGTTTTGGAAATCAGGCCTGAAAATCGAGTCTATGCTTAACGTCATCCCCCGCCCGTGCCTGTTCGCCACCGATCTACGGTATGCTTGAGGCATTAAGCTCAATCCACCAAATCGGAAAGGAACGTCGTGCAGCTTTCGCTCCCGGAGCTTACGCTCGTCATTATCCTGCTGGCTACGCTGCTCTTGATCATTTCGGGTAGGATTCGCCCTGACCTTGTGGGGTTGATGCTCATCGTCATCTTGCCCAGTATCGGAATCATCACGCCGGAGGAAGCGATCTCCGGTTTCAGCCGTTCGGCTGTCATCACGATCATCGGTCTCTTCATCATCTCCCGCGCACTGGAAGATACGGGGATCGTCCAATGGATCGCCGCGCGGTTGAAAACGATTGGCGCAGAGTCTGAGGCGCGGCTCATCGCGCTGTTCATGCTGGTGGGCGCGGCGCTGTCGCTGGTGATGAGCAGTGTCGCGGCGGCGGCGGTACTGCTCCCGGCAGCGGTGCAAGTTGCCCGCGAGTCTAAAGTTCCGCCGTCGAAAATCCTCATTCCGCTGGCCTTTGGGACGCTGGTTGGCGGCATGGCGACTTTTTTCACAACGGCGAACATCATCATCAGCGGCATTCTGCGCGAAAATGGCGTGCCGCCGCCCGGGATGAGCGATTTTTTGCCGACCGGGGGACTGATCGTCATTGCTACCTTCATCTATATGCTGTTGATTGGGCGCCGGTTGCTGCCCACCAATGAATCATCGGCGCAGACTGCCAGCGCCTACGCACTCTCACAAAGCCTATATTCGACGTATCACCTAGATGAACGTCTGTGGGAAATTCGCGTGCTGTCGGGCTCGCGGTTGGCGCATGTGACCTTAGAGCAGAGCCGCATCGGCGAGAACCTCGGCTTAACCGTACTGGCGATCTGGCGTGGGCATCGCGCAATTCTGAATCCGCTGCCGGTTGAGATGCTTCTACCGCAGGATTATCTGGTGGTGTTAGGGCGCGAAGACCGTGTGACACTCATGCACGACTGGGGCGTGGAGATTGGTCGTACCGACGGGCGCTCGAATGGGAAGCGCGATTACACCGTCGATCTGACCGAAGTTCTCATCCCGCCGCGTTCTGCCATGATCGGCACGACGCTCAGCGACAATCGCTTCCGCAGCAAACATCAGCTGACCGCCGTGGCGCTGTGGCGCGAAGGGCGCAGCTATCGCACCGATGTGGGCAAGATGTCGCTCCAGGTTGGCGACGCGATCCTGATGGTCGGTGCCCCTACGAAAATCCGCGCGCTGGCGGAAGAGCGCGATTTTATGGTACTCCAGAGCGGTCATCGCTATCGACCACCGCTGCCGCAGAAAGCGCCGTTCGCGTTGGCGATCACTGTGCTGGTGCTGTTAGCCTCAATTTTCAGTGTGCTGCCCACGCCGGAAGCGATGCTGTTAGGGGTCGTCGCGCTGGCGCTTACGGGCTGCATCAGCCTCGACGAAGCTTACCGCGCTATTGAGTGGCGGGTCGTCTTCCTGATCGCGGGGATGCTGCCTTTGAGCATTGCCTTGGTGAACACGGGGCTGGCGAACCGGGTAGCGGAAATCATTGCCACTCAAAGTGCTCAATATGGCTCACTGGCCTTGATCGCCGGGCTGTTTCTGCTCACGACTCTGATTACACAGGTGCTGGGCGGACAGATCGCCGGGTTAATCATGGGATCGATTGTCGTTTCGACGGCGCAGCGCGTCGGCATGGATCCACAGGCGTTGGGTGTGGCCGTGGCGATTGCCTGCTCCGCGGCGTTTCTCACCCCGGTCGCGCATCCAGTGAATATTCTGATGATGGGCCCGGGCGGTTACAAAGCCAGCGATTTCCTCAAAGTCGGCGTGGGGATGATGGTGGTCGCATTTGTCACCCTCTTGATCGGGATGCGCTTGTTCTGGGGTGTATAATGCGCACCTGTGCGGGGCAGAGAAAAGCGGAATAGCTGAGGATGTAACCGATGGATTGTCGTGTGGGCTGCGGCGCGTGCTGTATCGCGCTGTCGATTTCATCGCCGATTCCCGGCATGCCAGACGGTAAACCGGCGGGCGTGCGCTGTGTGCAGCTCAGCGACGATAACCGCTGTAACCTCTTCGGGCAGCCGGAACGACCAGAAGTGTGTAACTGTCTGCGTCCCAACGAAGAAATGTGCGGGCGCAGCTTTGCCGAAGCCTACACCTATTTGGTTACCCTCGAACAGATCACCCGTCCAAGCTAACCCTCGGACAATTGTACCGTCCCCGAATCCGTCCATTGGCGGATGAACATACGTGTATATACGCATATGATGTGGCCGTGTTTGTGCAATCAAGGTCATTCAGGGGGAACAACCATGACCCAGATCATGGGTGAACTAACATTGTATCGACCGGGCGAGACCGGTTACGACGAAGCGCGTAAGGCCTGGAATCTCACCGTCAATCATCGTCCGGCGTGGATCGTCGTGGCGCAGACCGCGCAGGATGTCGCAGCGGCCGTGCGCGCCGCCGCCGCTGACGGGCTGAGCGTAGCGGTTCAATCGACCGGGCATGGCACCGTCCGCGCGGCGGACGAACACGCCGCTCTAATCATCACCTCGGCGCTCAAAGACATCACGGTTGATCCGGAACAGCAAACCGCGTGGATCGGCGCTGGACTCAAGTGGGGCGAAGTCGTTGCCCAGACGCAGTCCCATGGCCTGACGCCGCTGTTCGGCTCATCGCCGACGGTCGGCGCGGTCGGCTATACGTTGGGCGGCGGCGTGGGCTGGTTCGGGCGTAAGTTCGGTCTGGCCACCGACAGCGTCGTCCGCTTCGAAGTCGTGGACGCGAACGGCGCGATCCTCAACGTGAGCGCTGACGAACACCCGGAACTCTTCTGGGCCATGCGCGGCGGTGGCGGCGCGTTCGCCGTCGTCACGGCCATGGAGATTCAGCTCTATCCGGTGCCAGCGGTCTACGGCGGCAACCTGCTGTATCCGATTGAAATGGCGGGAGATGTGTACCGCTTCTATCGCGAGTGGATTACGACGCTGCCCGACGAATTCACCAGCTCGATTGTGCTGATGAATTTTCCGAACATGGATATCGTACCGGAATTTCTGCGCGGCAAATCCGCGATGCTGGTGCGTGGCGCGTATGTCGGAGCTGCGGCGCAGGGCGCGGCCTACCTTCAGCCGTGGCTCGACTGGCGCGCGCCGATGGCGAACCTGTTCGGGACGCTGCCCGTCAGCGAAATGCGCACGATCAGCAATGATCCGCCTGACCCGATGCCGAGCATGACCAGCGCCGCGTATCTGCGCGAATTGAGCGACGACGCGATTGATACCATCATCCGCTACGGATTGGGGGAGGGCGGCCAACCACCGCTGATTCTCATCGAAATCCGTCATATGGGCGGCGCGATTGCCCGCGTGAATCCGGACGCCAACGCCTACAGTCACCGCGATGAAACGCTCAACCTGTACATGGTGGGTGTGACACCGGTGCCGCAAGCGGCGGAGTTTTTTAAGCAGTATACGGGGCAGTTTAAACAGGAACTCGGGGCGGCGCTGTCCGGCAGCGTTTACATGAACTTCCTCGAAGGCGAAGAAGCGCGGGCGCGTATCCGTGACGCCTACACAGCGGAAAAGTTCGAACGGCTGACGGCGATCAAGACCCAGTACGACCCGCAGAATCGCTTCGGTTATGCCTTCGATATCCCGGTGAAGTAACCTCACCCTGCTTCGCTCATTTGCCCCTTTCCCTTGGGAGAGGGGCAAAGAACCTCTTGGTTTTTGAGTTGAGGCTAGATTTTAACTGGTTCGCCCGTCTTAGCTGACTGATACGCCGCGGCGACGATCTGCGTCGCCCGCAGACCATCCACGCCCGTCACCGCCGGTGGGCGCTTCTCCCGCACCGCATCGAGGAACTCACGGATCATGCCTGCGTTCGCATCCGAACCCCAATATACCCAGCGCGCTTTATCCGAATAAACCGCGATCCGCTGCTTAAACGCATCGACGGTGGCGATGCCCCTCGTCCCGATGATATCGAGCGCCAGACCACCCCACGTCGGATACTTGGCGGGTTTGCTCCAACTGCAATCAATCGACGCGAACAGGCCATTGGCGAATGTCAGCATAACCAGCCCGCCGGTATCGACCGTCGTTTTTCCCTTGCCAATGATGGTGTTGGTCTGCGCGTAGACTTCCGCCACTTCCGCGCCGAAGAACCAGCGGTACAGATCAGCGAGGTGGACGGTGTGATCGATCAGCGCGCCGCCGCCGGCCAACTGCGGATCGGCAAACCAGCCGCGACCGAGAAACGCCAGATTTTCCGATTGATGAAATTCCGGCAGTGAGCCCTGATTGGTGCTGTTGATCCCGTAAATCGTGCCGAGTGCCGCGATTACCTTTTTGATCTCCAGCACGGGCGGGCTGAAACGCATGGGGAAAGCGGTCATCAGCGGGACGTTGCCCTGTGCGCACACCTCGACCATGCGCTGCGCATCGGCGACCGTCGTCGCCAGCGGCTTCTCGCACAACACGCCGACGCCCCGCGCTGCCGCCAGTTCGACCATCTCGCGGTGGCGGCTGTTCTCCGAGCACACGATTACGCCGTCCAAGCCCGCATCGAGCAGGGCAGTATACGAGTCAAACAGGTGCAGGCCGAACTGATCAGCGAAATACTGGCCACGCGCCGCGTTATCGTCCGCCGCGCCGACCAGTTCCACCTCGGGCATGGCTTGCAGCGCTCTGACGTAACCTTCAGCGTGCACATGAGCAAAGCTCATCAGACCGATGCGCATCATGAGGCACTCTCCAGCTTCACGGGGCGCCCCGTCTTGGCCGATTCGACCGCTGCCAGCGCGATTTCTACCGCTCGCAGGCCGTCTTCTGCCGTGACGCGCGGCGCTGCACCGTTGACGATCACATCGTAAAAATGCTTAATCTCTGTCACATAGGGGCTTTCGACCAGCGGACTGCGCGGTACCGGTACGGATGCCGTATCGTCGGGTTGCAGCATATAGACGTTGAGCGCTGTGGCGCTGCCGACGGGCTGTTCGATCACGCCGTCGCTGCCCGCGATTTCCAGCGCCGTGCGGAACATGCCTTGTGGGTAGCACCAGCCGCCCTCGACATTCGAAATGGCGCCGCTCTGGTGCGTCAGTATGGCGATGCCATAATCACCCGCCGCGCCGGGGTCGTGACTGCGAGCACTCCGCGCATACACGCTGACCACATCGCCGGAGATCCAGCGCGCATAGTCGAAATCGTGGATCATCAGGTCGACCATCATGCCGCCCGATTTCGTCGGGTCGAGGAACCAGTTGCTGGCGCCCTCCGTAGTCGTCCAGCGGGGTACAGCGCTGCATCGCGTCAGGCGTACCACCGCCGGGTCGCCAATTTCGCCGCGCATCACGGTCGCTTTGGCCAGCGCGTATTCGGGGAAGAAGCGCACCACATGCGCGATCAGAAGGTGTGTGCCGCGCGCTTGGCACGCTGCGACCATCTCCCGCGCGTGCGCCACGCTGAGCGCAATTGGCTTCTCGCACACGATGTGCTTGCCTGCGTTGGCCGCCGCCATGACATGTTCGTGGTGATAGTCGGTCGGCGAACACACATCGACGATCTCGACGTCCTTGAGCAGCGCTTCGAGGCTGTCATACACCTGACAGCCGTACAGTGCCGCCTGGGCTTCGGCTTGCGCCCGGTTGAGCGCGTAGAAGCCCGCCAGCGTTGCCGGGGTCTGTGCCCAGCCGACCGCATGGGTTGAGCCCATCAAACCCGCGCCTACAATGCCAACTTTGACCATAAAAGCTCCTTTTTGTGTCCTATCTCTCTGTGGACGAGGCAGGCCTCGTCCCTACGAAAGACTCTCCTGCCCTCGCCCTTGGGAAAGGGGGCAGGGGGGCGGCTGATAAAACGCGGACGCGCAACGGCGCGTCCTTACACACATCGTCAAACCCGCGGACGCGATTTAGAGGATGTCTAAAAAGGAGTTTTACGACACCCCTCACCCTGCGGGTTGCGCCAGCCGTCCCTCTCCCACGTAAACGGGGAGAGGGACAAAAGCGGCTTTTCTCCCCT
>CALKIA010000650.1 GCA_937988705.1 uncultured Chloroflexota bacterium
TTCGTAGGGACGAGGCATGCCTCGTCCTTTGGCTAACATTCGGTTTGTGGCTTAGTTAGTCGGCTGCTCTACAGAAGGACGAGACATGTCTCGTCCTTTTTGCTGCCCCAATTCCTTACGGTACTTCCCAACCGCCTGCTACCGGCAGCACATGTCCGGTGATGAATGACGCGCCATCCGAGAGCAGATAGGCGATTGCGCTGGCGACTTCGTTCGGCTCGCCGATGCGCCCGATGGGGTGGAATGTAGACATATATGCTTCGGCTTCCGGCGTGCCGCCCGAAAAACGCATGTACATCGGCGTCCGCACCGACCCCGGACACACGACATTGACGCGAATGTTCTGCTTGGCGTATTCGAGCGCTGTGGTCTTGCTCAAGCCGATCACGCCTGCTTTGGACGCGGTATAGGCGGGCAGGCCGGGGAAAGCGATCACGCCAATCACCGAGGCGACGTTGACGATCGCGCCGCCACCATTTTTAAGCATTTCCGGGATAGCATATTTCATGCAGTACCACGTCCCAGTGATATTCGTGTTGATCACCGAGTACCAATTGTCTTCCGTGCAGTCGACCGTGTTGGCGACTGATCCTTCCAGCCCGGCACTCTGCACGAGGTAATCGAGCTGGCCGAAGGTATCGACGGTGTAGCGGATGAGTGTTTCAATCGAAGCCCGATCCAGCAGATCGACGGGATGATAAACGGCTTGTCCGCCGCACGCTTCAATATACTCCACTGTTCGTCTGCCATTTTCAGGATCGCGCCCCGCCACCACCACCTGCGCGCCTTGCTGTGCGAGCAGCAGCGCTGTTGCCTGCCCGATGCCCAACGTACCGCCGACGATCAGCGCGACTTTATTTGAGAACTGCGCCATTAGTTAATCCTTCTTGCTGTATCTGAGCTTGATGAGCGACGAAATCAATACTATCTTAATGTAAATACATGTGGCGTGGCGTATAGATTTGTTCGGATTTTCTTCAATATCACCTTGTGGTACGCTCGTAGGCATTCAAGAATGAGGCGAAGGGAACCACCCATGGTGAATTGGACACACTATACCGATCAAGTTGAACAGCACACCGTGGTGGGCGATTTACGGATCGCGCACGCTGTCTACAGCCCGCAGCTCGACAATTGGCGGGCTGTGCTGGTGTGGCTGCCGCCAAGCTACGCGAACTCTGGACGGCGTTTTCCCGTGATTTACATGCACGATGGCCTGAACTTGTTTGACCGCTCCACGAGCTACTCGGGCGAGTGGCAGGTTGACGAGACGATTACGGCGCTGGCTCAAGAATCGGAGCACTATGAGGCGATTGTCGTTGGCTTGCCGAATATGCGTGAGAAGCGCGGGGTGGAATATTCGCCGTACGACTATGATCTGTTTGGGACGCGCCTGGTCGGGCAGGGTGACGCGTATGTGCGCTTCATTATAGAGACGATCAAACCACTCATCGATCATGATTTTAATACCCGTCCTGAGCCTGCAGCGACCGGAATTGCAGGATCATCTATGGGCGGGCTGATCAGCCTGTACGGATTTCTGATGTACCCGGAGGTGTTTGGCATGTGCGGGGCATTCAGCACAGCGTATTGGTTCGGTGAGAATGCATTACTCCAAACGACGCGGGAGCGGTCGCGTGGTCACGGACGCGTATATCTGGATGTAGGCACGAAAGAGGGCGAAACGCTGTTGAACTGGTCGGAAATTCCGCCGGAGCAGACGGATGCAGCCTACTGTGATGGCGTGCGCGATCTGCGGGATGCGTTGCTGGCGGGCGGGTATAACGAAGGGCAGACGCTGCTGTATGTCGAAGAGGAGGATGCGCCCCACCGCGAACACGCGTGGGCGCTGCGGCTGCCCGCTGCGCTGCGGTTTTTGCTCGGTGGCATTCCCGCATCTTCGTAGTTGATTAACCGGATAAACAAAACGGACGCGCGTCTGCGCGTCCGTACGAAATTGTTGTATGAATTTGGGGCTAGCCCTTAACCGCGCCCGCCGTCAAACCCGCGACGATACGTTTCTGGAATACGACCACCAGCACCAACAGGGGCAGCGTGACGAACATCGCCGCCGCCATCACTTCGGCGATTGGCTCCTGACGCATCACCGTGCCGTTGAACTGCGCGATGGCCACGGGCACCGTTTGCGAGGCCGGGGTGGTCAGCGTGAAGGTGAGCGCGTATAGGTACTCGTTCCACGCGGAGATGAACGCGAGCAAACCCGTCGTCACCAACGCGGGGGCGGTCAGCGGCAGCATGATCAGGTAGAACGTCTGGAAGCTGGTTGCGCCATCGACCAGCGCTGCCTGTTCTATCTCATCGGGCAGACCCTTGAAGAATGAAGTCAGCACCCATACGGTGAAGGGCAGGGTGAAGATCGGGTAGGCGAGGATCAGCGATAACGGCGACCCGTATAACCCCACATCGGTGATGATGGTGAACAACCCCGATAAGATCGAAATCTGCGGGAACATGGTCATTGCCAGCACGACGTACATCATCGCCGTCCGTCCACGAAACTGGAGGCGTCCAAGCGCATAGGCCGCGAACGCGCCAACGACCAGCGACAGCAGTACGGTTGTGCCCGAGACCCAGGCCGAATTAAACAGCGCCCGCATAAAATTGCCGTTACTGAGCACGCTCTGATAGTTAATCGTCGTGAAGCTCTGCGGCAGGTAGGAGGCAGGTTGGAATAGTTCCTGCTCCCCTTTGAATGACGAGTTGATCGCCCAGTAGAACGGAAACAGGGTGAACACCAGGATGGCCAGAATGATCAGGTAGAAACCCACCCGGCCCAAAATCTTGGTCAAACTATTCTTCTCGGTGGTCATTGGGCTTCAATCCTCACGCTGCGAATGTACAGGAAGGTGAAGACGGAGATCAGGATGAAGATGATCACCGAGACGGAAGAGGCGTAGCCTGCCCGCTGTTCCTGAATTAAGACTTCATAGTTGTAGGTGGCCATCGATAACCGCTGCCGACCGAGCAGCACATTGAACACGTCGAAGACGCGCAGAGCATCGAGCGTCCGGAAGATGAGCGCGATGCCGATCACCGGGCGCAGCAGCGGCAGCGTGATGGTGGTGAACTGCCGCCAGCGGGTCGCGCCGTCCACGGACGCGGCTTCGTACAGGTCAGCGGGGATCAACTGCAAGCCAGCGAGCAGCAGCAGCGCCATGAACGGCGTTGTCTTCCACACGTCAACCATGACGATGGCGTTCAACTGCAAACTGTTATTCGTCAGCCACGACTGCGACTGCGGAATCGCGCCCAGGTCGAGCAAAATCTTGTTGATGATGCCTGACTGGTTGTCGCGGAACATCAACTCCCACAAACGCGCGGAGATGACGGTTGGAATCGCCCACGGGACGAGCATCACGGCGCGCATCAGGCCGCGACCTTTGAAATTGGAATTGACCACCATCGCGATGAACAACCCCAGCACCAATTCCAGCGAGACAGAAAAGAGCGTGAAATACAGCGTATTGCCAATCCCCGTCAGGAATTCGCTGTCTGTACCGCTGAGCGCGAGCGAACGATCACCACCGATGGGGATGTTGACAAAGGGGCGGTAGCCCGCTTGCAACAGATCACGGGCGATCAGTTCCCAACGCACACTGCCATCGGCGGCCAGCGTGCAGGTGCCATCATCCTCGCGGCGGCATTCGACGGTATCGATGCGGAAGCTCAGCAGCTGCGTGTAATTTTGCAGGCCGACGTAGCTCACCGGATCGGCGCTGCCGAAGCGTTTATCAGTCAGACTGGTGATGAACGTTTTTTCGAGGGGACGCGCCGCCACGATAATGAGAATGGCGATTGTTGGAATCAGTAGATTCCACGCCATACGTGTATTGCGGCTGGTGAGCGTCTGATTGCGATTGATGAGTCCAGAATTCTGCGACATCCACCAGCTCGCCGCCGCTGTCGGGATCGCCAGCAGCAGGGGCGGAATAGCGGCGCTGAGACCGCGTCCATAGTCAGCGGGCAGGCCGAGAATGTCATTGGCGGCGGACTGCTGGAAGAAGGCAAAGATCGCCAAGCCGATGGCACCGACGGTGATCCAGAACACAATCGTACTCGCCCAGCGCACGGCGTCGGCATTGCTGCGCAGCATCTGGATGGCGGTCACGATCAGGAATAGGCTGAGACCGATGACCAGCACGGGTAGGATGATGCCAACATTGTTCAGGAGCGCCAGAACGAGGCTGATTTCACCGTTCAGACCCAGCTGAACTTCAGGAATAAGCGCAATGGACTGTATGTAGAAGGCGGTTGTCCCCAGCGCCAGCGCCAGCAGGAGGATGGCAATGGCTGTGAGGCCCAGACCATAGCTGGCCGGAATATCATTGGATCGTGCAGCTGTCCTAATCACCGCTATTTTTAGCTCCCAAAAAATAAAAAAGAGAGGGAGGTAATCTCCCGTACAGGCAAAAACTACCTCCCCCCAGTTTTATTACGAACCGAGGATGGTTTCGAGATCGAGTTCGAGCAGTTCCATCGCGGTCGCGCCGTCTTGTTCGCCCGTCAGGACGCTGTGAACGGCGGTGAAGAACGCGGTCGAAACTTCATTGTAGCGCGCGGCTGTCACGGTCGACGGACGGGTCACCGTGTTCGACAGCACCGGGAACAGATCGGCGAAGAAAGGATTCGCTGCGAGCAGATCGGCGTCCGAGTACAGCGACATCGCCGTCGGCAGGTACGATTCGAGGGCGCGATATTTCTGGACGGTCGGGCTGGCGAAGTAAATCGCCACAGCCGCGGCGGCCTCCGGGTTTTCCGCATAGCGGGAGACGCCCAACTGCCAACCGCCCTGGGTCGCGGCGCTCAGGCCAGCGGCACCCTGCGGCAGCAGCGAAACGCCGAACGAGCCAGCGACGGCACTGTCTTCACCATTGCTCAGCGCGTAGGCATACGGCCAATTGCGCATGAAAGCGGCGTTGCCCGTCTGCCACGTCGAGCGCGCATCTTCTTCTTGATAGCCAGTCACACCTTCGGGGCTGATCGTGCCAACCCACGTCGCGGCGCGGTCAATCGCGGCGGCCACGGCAGGATCATTGACCGTGATTTCGCCTTCGGGGCTGATGACGGTGCTGCCAGCTTCCGAGTAAATCCATTCGAGCGCATCGCAGGTCAAGCCTTCGTAGGCGTTGCCTTGCCATACGTAACCCCAGAATTCACTGTTGCCCTTAGCGCGTTCGCCGTCCTGAATGGTCTGCGCGGCGACAGCGAGTTCTTCCCAGGTAGTGGGAACGGCGACGCCGTATTCTTCGAGCAGGTCGGTGCGGTAGTACAGCATCGGCGCGTCGTTGAACCACGGAATACCCGTCAGGCTGCCGTCAACGGTGTTGTTGGCGACGATCGCCGGGAAGTAATCGGCGAGAGCTTCTTCGCTGATGTAGTCATACATGTTTAGCATGTGTTCAGCGAGGATACCCGGCCAGATCACGTCGAACTGGAACACGTCGATTTCTGAGCTCTGCGCTTCAAACTGCTGGAGATAGAAGCCGAGGATGTCCGTTGCCGACGAGGGCAGCGGGCGAACTTCGACGGTGATATTGGGGCAGGCGGCCATAAATTCATCGGCAGAACGCTGCGCGAGTTCGACTTCGATACCGACTGAACCCGTTGACACAATGACAGTGGCTTCTTCATCGGTGATGCAATCAATGGCGGGCGCATCCTGCGCTGCGACGGGCAGCACACCAGCGACGAGCACCAACAGCAAGAGAACCAAATATGCTTTCCTCATTTTGAACCTTTCACAATATTTGAGCAACAATGCGAACATTTGTAGGCAAATGTCCGGTGCTAGTATGGCATGTATGCGGAGCATTCGCAAAAAATAAAGAAATCAATGTCGGTTCTAGCACCTAGTGTGTACGGTTTGAACGATGAAATCGAATGCGTAAAGTCAGCGCTTGGTGCGCTTTCCTTAAGAAAGTTTCCGGAACAGCGATCGCAATCATTTTGCGCGGACAATGGGGCGCGGCGGTATTTCTTACCCGGTTGACTTATGCTAATGTTGGTGGTGTAACCTTTAATTTCAACCTCTGCAAAGGATAACTGCATGCCAATCCGTGCGCGCGATCTCAACCTACCGTTTCGGGGACAACCCGGTGTGCATAACGCCATCACCGACGTCGATGGAGTGCTTGTCGGACAGACAACTTTGATTGCGGGCGATGGGCGGTTGGTCGTCGGGGAAGGGCCGATCCGCACGGGCGTCACGCTCATTCTCCCGCGCGGCTACGACGAGACGCCGGTGTTCGCCGCGTGGTACAGCCTGAACGGCAACGGCGAAATGACCGGAACGACCTGGATCGAAGAATCTGGTCTGCTGGAAGGCCCGATCGGGTTGACGAACACACACAGTGTTGGCACGGTGCGCGATGCCATCATCGCGTGGCAGATCGCGCACAATCCTGACAAGCAGCAGAACTACTGGAGCTTGCCGGTAGTCGCTGAAACCTATGACGGCATTTTGAACGATATCAACGGTTTTCATGTGAAACCGGACCACGTCTTCGCCGCATTCGACACGGCGACCGGTGGCGCTGTGGACGAAGGCGCGGTCGGCGGCGGTACGGGGATGATCTGTCACGAGTTCAAGGGAGGAATCGGCACCTCGTCGCGGATCGTGCCCACCGCGCATGGCGACTATACGCTGGGGATCTTGGTGCAAGCCAACTATGGCCGGCGGGATCATCTCACGCTGGCGGGCGTTCCAGTCGGGCAACACCTCAAAGATGAGCCGCCGCTCAATATCGTTAGTTCGCTGCCGCCCGGTTCGGGGTCGATCATCATCGTGCTCGCGACCGATGCCCCGCTGCTGCCGCATCAGCTCAAACGCTTGACGCGCCGGATTCCGATGGGCTTAGCGCACTTGGGCGGCATTGCCGGGCATACCTCCGGCGACATTTTCGTCGCCTTTTCGACGGCCAATCCGGAGGCTGATCGCGCAGATGGCGTGGCAACCATCGCGATGCTGCCCAACAGTGCAATGAATCCGCTGTTTGAGGCGACCATTGATGCCACAGAGGAAGCGATTGTGAACGCGCTGGTCGCGGCCAAACCGATGGTTGGCATCAATGGCTGCAGCGTCCCCGCGTTACCCCATGAACGGGTGCGGGATATCCTGCGACAATACGGACGTTTGACAGAATGACTCAGCGCGCATTCTAAGATACGCTAAATAGCGTATGGTAGATCAGTGATGAATGCTTCACACTCGTTTGCCGCTGACAACGACAGGCCAAAATATCATGACCCGCTTACTTCTCGTAGAAGATCACGTTCTTGTTCGGCAGAGCATACGCGCATTTCTGGAAGGCGCTGCGCTCGATGTTGTTGGCGAAGCCAGTAACGGCAGCGAAGCAGTGCAGATGACGCTCGACCTACAGCCCGACCTCGTGATTATGGACGTGCACATGCCGGAAATGAGCGGTATCGAAGCGACGCGGCGCATCCGACGCTTATGCCCGAATGTGCGGGTGATCGCGCTGACGGCGTATAATGAAAAAGCCTATCAACGCGCCTTTAGCGAGGTGGGTGCGGATGGTTTTGTGCTCAAAACCGCCGAGTTTTCCGAGCTGCTCAAGGTGATTCAGGGTGTGATGGCGACGCCCCGTGAGGGAACCATGCCCGCGCCGCGGCCTGAGTCGAATTCCCAATTGACCGAGCGCGAACTCGAAGTGCTGGTGAGTGCCGCGCGCGGATGGACGAATAAACAGATCGGTGTGCATCTGAACATCTCAGATCGCACTGTCCAAGTGCATTTGCAGGCGATATATCAGAAATTGGACGTAACGAACCGTACCGAAATGGTACTGCGGGCGCTGACACTAGGGATCATCCACCAGAATGATGAGGTCATTGAATGAGCGAAACTATGAACCATCTCACGCATATTGTTCAGTTTGATGGGCTGCTGCACTGGTGCGTGTGGCTGGCGCTGTTCGGATTTCTCGTCAGCCTCACGTGGATGGTCTGGCGGGTGCTGCTGCCGCTGCGCCGCTTGGCAAAACAGGCGAACGGCATTATTGAGGGGAATCTTCCCGTGTTTGATCTGCCGAGCAGCGGGATCAAGGAAGTTGAGCAACTGCGGCGGTCACTACAATTCATGGTCGGGCAAATCCGAGTGGCGCAGGAGCGCGAAGTCGCCTTCCGCAACGCGCTGACGGAAAGTCAGGAACATGAGCGGATGCGGATTGCGCGTGAGATCCATGACGATACGATTCAGTCGCTGGTGTTCGTCGCCCATACGCTGGAACGCGCGAAGCAAGGTGAGGTCACAGTTCATCTGGAAACAGCGCGCACACAGCTGATCGAAATTGTTGATAATCTGCGCCAGATGATCGCGGATCTGCGTCCGACGGTCCTCGACGAACTAGGGCTTGCCGCTGCAATTGAGGGCCTGTGTGAAGTCCATCCCGAAATTGAGTTCACCATTGTCGGCGCGGCGTACGAATTGGGCCACGATCAGGAACTGGCAGTCTTCCGCGCCGCGCAAGAGGCGCTGTACAACGCCGAGCGGCACGCGCATGCCCAGCGGATTGTGGCGACGCTCACCTATGCGGATGGTTTGGTGACGTTTGAAGTGCGCGACGACGGACGGGGCTTCCGCATTCCGCAGCAGTTACAGGAGTTTGCGGCGCGCGGTCATTATGGCTTAGTCGGTATTCGCGAGCGGATGCTGCATCTGGGCGGCCAGTTGAACCTGATCAGCGAACTGGCCGAGGGTACGCGGCTGAGTGTGACAATCCCCGCGCATCAGTGAGCGCGGCGCTAGATCAGTTTGGGCAGGTTGTCGTAAAGGAGAAAGAGCGCCAGCGCGAGGACAAACACCGCGAACATCCGGCGCAAGAGGGATGGATTGAGGCGTTTACCCAACCGTGCGCCCGTCAGCGTCCCAACGACGCCCGCACTGACGAATACGACGATCAGCGAGAGGTCGAGCGAAAGGTCGCTGGCGTGTCCGAGAAACCCGGCGACGCTGTTCATGGCGATCACAACCAGCGATGTGCCTACTGCGTGATGCATGGGCAGTCCGACCAGCATCACCAGCGCGGGTACGATCAAAAAGCCGCCGCCTACGCCGAGAATTCCGGTCACCAAGCCGACGACTGCGCCACCGCTTAGCACTTTCCACAGGGTCGCATCTTGCTGATCGCCGTCTGCCTCACGGGTTGTATTGCGCGTGATGAGCAGTACGCCGATGACCAGCATTAGTAAGGCAAAAGCGACCATGAGCAGTTCGGGCGGGAACTGTTTGGAGAAGCCGGCGGCCAGATAGGCGGCAATCATCCCCGAACCGCCAAAGACCAGTGCCACCCGCCAATTGAGCGTCCCCTGCGACCGATGGAACAGCGCGCCGAGCACGCTGTTGGCGCCGACGATGGCTAGGGACGTGGTCACGGCCATCTGCGGTGTTTGCCCAATCAAGTAGACGAGGGCGGGCACGGTCAGGATTGAGCCGCCGCCGCCCAGTAGACTGAGCGACAGACCGATCACAAAGCCGAGTACCGCCTCGAGTCCGAGCATAGGATGTTAATTTCCGCGCTTAACCGGGAAGCCCGACATTTGCCAGCCCATCATGCCGCCGCGCAGGTTGATCACCTGATAGCCAGCCCGCGCCAGCAGGTTCGCGGCTGAGCTGCTGCGTGACCCGGAGGCGCACACGCACAGAATCGTTTGGTCTTTGGGGAGCTGACTCAATTGCTGTTGGAGCTGACCGAGCGGGATCAGTTTTGCTCCGTTGATGTGACCACCCTGATATTCGCCCGGTTCGCGGACATCGAGGATATAGGGGCGGTCGTCACCCTCAATCAGCGCTTTGGCCTGCGCGGCCGTCATAACGCCCGGTCGGTTGGACTGGGCGTCGTCGCCTTGCCCGCCGAATAACGATCTGATGATATTCATAGATACCTGTGTCTCTGCACGTAAGTTTGAACCTACTTACTATAGCAGAGGCCGCGGCGGGCAGGTCTAGCGAATCGCTTATAGAGGCTATTAGACGACGCTTATATCACGGCGCGCACTCCGGTACGCCGATTGGACACATCCAGCGGCCATCGACGGGGGCTTCGCCCGCCCAACCGCGCGTTCCCTGACGCGTCGTTTCAACATACCAATACCAGATCGGCTGGCCTTCCCACGCTCCGCACACCGGCCCGGTGAGCAGCGTGAGCTGATCGCCGTCGTAGGCTTGCGTGACGGTGCTCGCGCCATTGTCGCCGATCCATGTCATGATGCGCAGCGCTCCCAGCTC
>CALKIA010000651.1 GCA_937988705.1 uncultured Chloroflexota bacterium
GAGAGAGTCGGTGCGCGCTTCTGTCGACGGCGGACGACGGCGAGTTGTTGACGCAGGAATAGGATTTCCAAGTCTTTCTGATCAGGCGGTTGCCAAACGAAACGCAGGATGTCGAACAGAAAGGCAATGAGTTGATGCAGCGCAGACCAAAACATAAAGAGCGGTGACCAAGTTGAGAACTGAAAGGCGGTATCTTACCAGACAAAATCGGCTCTTGGTCGAGAACACATCAGAATGAATAGTGTTTTCGCACCATACAGGTCGAATACTGTACACAAAAAAGATAGCGACTAGAGAAAGGCGATTGTCTTTTGTGATAATTGCTACTACACGCGATGCTACCTGAATTTCTCCTCAGATGAGGTTTTTCCACCTTACACATTAGGAAAAGAGCCTTCATTCGCTTCATTACCTTAAATAATTACATGTTTTTATATAGAATTATTAACATTTTTAAGTATATTGACAGGGTAAAAATTCCAAAGTATAGTGAAAAACAGTTTTCGAATTTGTTCGATTTTGTTTTCGAAAAGTGTTTTTATGCCAAAAACGCCGACTTTACGTGATATTGCCGCGAAAGCTGATGTTGCCATCAGCACGGTTTCCTCTGTTTTAAACAATCGGGCTAACGTGACACCCGAAACGCGCGAGCGCGTCCTCCGGGCGGCTGCCGAACTGGGTTACCGACAGCGCCTTGTTGCCGACTCCCCATTTTCCGCCCAGCTCTCAACCATTGGCTTAATCACTAAGCACCGTAATGGTGATCCGCTCGTCGTCAACCCGTTCTACTCCTATATCATCGCGGGCGTGGAGCGTGAGTGCCAGCGGTATAACATGAACCTGATGTACGCGACCGTCGAGGTAGATGATCGCAATCACACGCTCAGTTTGCCGGGCATGCTGCTCAACGAACTCGTCGACGGCGTGATCATCGTCGGCGCATTTCTGGAAGAATCCCTGACGGATATCAGCCGCCGCGCGGAACGCAACTTGGTGCTGATCGACGGTTATACGTCTAAAGAAACGTTTGACAGTGTGCTCATGGATAATTTCGGGGGCGCGGTCAACGCGGTTTCCTACTTAATCGACCACGGACACCGCCACATTGGCCTGATCGGCAGCAACCGAGACTCTTACCCGAGCATCCTAGAACGCCGGCGCGGGTACGTTGCGGCCTTGACGCAGGCAGGTCTGGTAGATCGCTACATCGAAGAGGGTTTGCATAACCGCGCCAGCGCTTTCGATGCCACACTCCGCCTCCTGCGCCGCCATCCCCAAATCACCGCGATCTTTGCCTGCAACGACGAGAGCGCGATCGGCGTGATGAATGCCGCGCGCCTGCTCGGTTACAGCATTCCCGATACCCTGTCGGTCGTGGGTTTTGACGATATTGACCTTGCTCAAGAGGTTACCCCGGCGCTGACAACCGTGCATGTCGACAAAGTCCTTATGGGCACGATGGCGCTGCGTTTACTCCGCGACCGAGTAAACGAACCCGGACGAGCTGCCGTGTCTACCGTCGTGACGACGCAGTTGATCACCCGCGACAGCGTCCATTGGATTAAAGATGAACACCTCGGTTGAGGTGCGTAATCGACCTTATCCGCCGACCAGCGAATGAGGGACGGCCAAGTGCCGGTCAGTAATTTGTAAGCACTTAACTTTTGTTCTGTCTAAGGAGTTGGGCAATGAAGCATCAAAGAATTCTTTTCGCGTTCGTCTTGTTGTTGACACTGGCTCTCACAGTGACCACTCAGGCACAGGGGGAAGTTGTCGTGTGGTTTACCGGCGATGATACCGGAGCCGCCATCGTGCAAGAAGTTGCTAACATGTGGACCGCACAATCGGGCACGCCAGTGACGGTCACCGCAGTTGGATGGGGTGATGCGTATGCCCAATCGCTGGCGGCGGTGGCGGCCGGTTCGGGCGCGGACATCATCATCGGTGGGATGAGCTGGGGTATCTCCCTGGGCAACCTCGGCGGCATGGTCGAGTTGAGCGAACCGTATGCGGATGAAATCGCGCAGGTCGCGGAACAGAGCAATCCCGGGTTCTACAACGCGATTCTGACGACGGACGGCAAGGTGTTCTATGTGCCGTTCAACCTCGACACCATGTTGATGTACTACAACACGGCCAGCTTTGAAGCCGCCGGTCTGGAAGCACCGGCCACGTGGGATGATATCGCGGCGGCCTCGGAAGCGGGTCTCGCGGGCGGTTGGAGCTGGGGCAACACGTCTTGGCTGGGTTTCCAAGGCGTGCTGAAGCAGGCAGGTGGCGACTGGTACACGGCGGATTGCAGCGCGGCAGCCATCGACAGTGACGAAGGTCTGGCGGCGCTGGAATTCTACACGGCGCTGTACGAAGACTACGGCTTCCCGGCGGAACAGGTTCCGGTCGCGGACGGTCTGGCGGCGGGCACGGTCGATTACGTGTTCAGCGGCGAATGGGAAGCGACAGGCATCAATGCCGCGCATCCGGAACTCGAAGGCCAGTGGTCGGTCGCGCCGCTCCCAGCGGGTCCGTCCGGCAGCTTCAACGCCTTCATCGGTGGTAAGGGGATGGGTATCTTCTCCTATTCGCAGAATGTGGACGCCGCATTTGACCTGATGATGTTCCTCAGCACGACCGAGGCCCAACAGGCGTTGGTTGACCTGTCGCTGGCGAATGCCAACTCGATCCATGTGCCCCCGCAGACGGCCAACTACGAGCTCATTGGTGGTGGTGATGATGTCCGCGCCGCACTCTCCACGCAGTTGGCGGATGCGTCTGGCCCTTCCAACTGCCCCGGTTGGGAAGAAAGCAACGCCGATATTGACCTGATCCTCCAGTCAGTGCTCTTCGAAGGCATGGATTTCGAAGATGCGCTCGCCGAAATGAAGGACGTGCTCAACGCTGGTATTGAGGAGTTTGGCAGCTAGAGCAGCAAGCACACGCGCACCAACACAAGACCGTCGGGGAAGTCCCCGACGGTCTTTGGCATAGATTTATTGACTTATGAGGGAATTTTATGACCGCAGACTCTTTTCCCATCAGCCCCTCGCAGCAGCGCAGCCCCACGCAGAAATCAAATCAGCTCAACCTGTTGACGCGGATCTGGCGCGCGCGGATCTCCTACTTGATGCTCCTCCCTTTTTTGCTGCCGTTTGTGGTCTTTATCCTGATCCCGTTGGCGCAGTCGGCCAGCGTGAGTTTATACGACTACAGTGCGGTTGCCAGCGACGAGGCCGAGTACGTTGGAATGCAGAACTACGCAAACCTGCTCAGTCTGGAAGTGCGCGAACTCCCGCCCCTGTTTGATGAAACCACCGGGGAGCGCATGTATCAGTGCGGGAGGAGCAAAATGCCACTCAGCGAAGTCGCCGCCTGGGAAGCGGCAGAAGGGCGAACTTGTGTGTTAGCGTTCACCCGCCCGCGCGACGTGCTCACCGAGGGCTTTTCTGATTGGAAGACGTTCTCGCTATTTGGCACGATGTACGTGCTCGGCGCGCAGGATACCCGTTTCTGGACCTCGATCATCAATACTTTCACGTTCGTGCTGTGGACTGTGATCGGCAAAATTATCCTCGGCCTCATCATCGCCTTGATTCTCCGCCGCCAGTCCACAGCCAATTACGTGCTGCGCATGATTTTCTTTTTGCCCTCGGTGACCGCCAGTATCGCCATCACGGTAGTCTGGGGCTGGCTGTTCAAGGGTCAGCCATACGGGTTAATCAATTACCTGCTGCTGCAGGGCGGCCAGATCACCGAACCGATTTCGTTCTTGAACGATGCCACATGGACGATGCCAATTCTGGTCATCATGGCGATCTGGGGTGGCATTGGCTACAACATGATTCTCTTTTTGGCCGGTCTGCAAAACATCCCATCCGAACTCTACGAAGCCGCCGCGATTGACGGAGCCGGGCCGTGGTCGCAGTTCCGGCGGATTACTATTCCCCTGCTCCGCCCGACCACGCTCTACATTCTGATTACCAGCATTATCGGTGGCTTTCAGGTGTTTGAGGCGGTCTACATTCTATTTGCCAGCTCCGAAGGCATGGGCGGCGTGCTGGACTCTGGCCTGACCGTTGTGCCGTATCTCTACGATTCCGGCTTCCGTCTGTTCCAGATGGGCTATGCTTCGGCCATCGCGTGGATTCTGTTCGCGATCATTTTCGTCCTCACGTTAATCAACCTGCGGGTTGGCCGCGCCAACGACGCTTACTAGACGAGGCTCAAGCTCATGGAATATCGAGATCGCACGACGACCCTGCTGCGGCGCGGTGGGCTGACTTTGGCGCTGATCCTCGCGCTGGTAACGTTGATTCCGTACTATTGGATGGTGCTGGGAGCGTTCAAGACCGTTCCCGAACTCAACCGCATCCCGCCCACCTTTATCATTGAACAGCCAACGCTCAACAGCTTCTACGATCCAGTGGGCGAACAACTGCCCGACCACACCCGCGGCTTGTTCCAGATTTACCCGGGCACTGAGGGCGGTTTCTGGCGCTATCTCTTCAACAGCGCGTTTGTGTCCGCCACAATCACCGTCTCGGCACTGTTTCTGGCGGCGATGGCGGCTTATGTGCTGGCAAAGCATCGCTTTCCGGGACGGCAGGCGCTGTTCCTGCTCTTCGTCGCTTCCATGATGATTCCGTGGCAGGTGACGATCATCCCCAACTTCCTCAATGTCAATCGCTTTGGTTGGATCGATACGTTCTGGGTGCTCATTATCCCCGCGCTGCCCAAAGCCTTTGCCCTGTTTTTCCTGCGCCAATACATGCTGTCGCTCCCCGATGAAATGCTTGAGTCGGGGCGCTTGGACGGCGCTGGCGAGTTTCGCATTTTCTGGTCACTGGTGCTGCCCCTCATTGGCCCGGCGCTGGTGTCGATGAGTTTGTTCATCTGGCTGAACGAGTGGAACAATCTCGTTTGGCCGCTCGTGACCATTCGGTCGGAAGAACTGCGCACGCTGCCGCTCATCATGACGACCATGGTCGATCCGTTTTCAGGAGCCACCAAGCAAGGGGTAGCCATGGCCGCCGCGCTGCTGACGTCGATTCCGACGCTGGTGTTGTTCATCCTGTTCCAAAAGCAGTTCGTACAGGGGATCGCCGTGACCAGCGTCAAAGGCTAATCGTCTGCCAGGTACCATCGGAGTAAGGATTTCATGAAACGTTTGCTTCTGTTCGTGTTCGTATGGTTGGCGCTAGCCGTGCCCATCGGCGCGCAAGAGACGCCGCCGCAGTTCATCACCTATCGCGGTCAGGAATTGTTCCTCAATGGCGTCAACTTGGCCTGGATTAACTTTGCGCGCGACCTGAGCGAATTTGACGAAGTGCGCTTCGTGGCTGCGCTCGATGAAGTCGTCGCGGCGCACGGGAACACGCTGCGCTGGTGGTTGCACACCAATGGTGTCAGCAGTCCGCTCTATGGTGAAGATGGGCGGGTCACCGGGTTAGGTGAACACGATATCGAGAACTTACAGCGAGCGGCAGCGCTGGCGTACGAGCGCGGCGTGCTGCTCATGCCGACGCTGTGGTCCCACGACCTGCTCAACGAGCAGGGTGATGTGCCCACCGCTTGGAATAAGCTGCTTATCGAAGACGAAGACTACACGCAGGCGTACATCGACAATGCCTTGGTTCCGCTGGTCAGCGCGCTCGCGGGACATCCCGGCATCGTCGCGTGGGAGATCTTCAACGAGCCGGAAGGCACGACTCGTCAATTCGGTTGGACGGATCAGCGCACCACGATGGAAGCGATTCAAGCCTTCGTCAACCGTCTGGCCGGGGCGATTCACCGCGCTGACCCCGAAGCGCTGGTCACCAACGGCTCGTGGAATCTCCAAGTCCTGACCGACGTTGACGGCATGACCAATTACTACCGCGATGATCGCTTGATCGCCGCCGGTGGGGATGCAGCCGGGACGCTGGATTTCTATTCGGTGCACTACTATCCTGAATACTTTGACGAGCGCACCTCGCCGTTTCACAACCCCGTCACTCATTGGGAACTCGACAAACCGCTGGTGATTGGGGAATTCCCGGCCAAAGCGCTCATGAACCTCGGCATGGGCTATCAGCCGCGCACACGCCTGCGCAACAGCATCGAATCGTACACGTATCTGTATGAAAATGGCTATGCAGGGGCGCTGGCGTGGCGCTTCTACAGCAGCCCGCATGGCGGCATGCTGGACGCCATGCCGGGGATCCTCTGGATCAACCGGATCGCTCCCGAGCACGTGCAGGTCGATATTGGCGCCGTGGATCGTATCCCGGTGATTCAGCAGCCAATTGAGAATGCCTTTGTGCGCAATGATGTACAGAGCCTTGACAGCTATGTCGACCTCGCGCAGATCTTCAATGATGCGGAAGATGGCACGGCGCTCACGTACACCGTCACCGAGAATTCACGTCCAGAGCTGGTCGTTCCGACGATCAGCGCGAGCGGCATCGTTGGGTTCACCTTCCCGCTCGGCGAAACAGGGACCGCTGCTTTAGAGATCACGGCGACTGATTCGGCGGGGAATTTCAGCGCCGTCGAGTTCGTCGTGCAAGTGATTGATCCCAATCGCGGCAACGTCGCCCTCGGCAAAGACGCGGTCGCGTCGACCGAGGAGAGCGCGGGCTATCTCGCCACGTATGCGGTTGATGGCTTAGCCACCACCCGCTGGTCAACCGAATACAGGGACGGTCAGTGGCTGGATGTGGACCTCGGCGGCGTTTTCACCATTAGTCAGGTCATCCTGCGCTGGGAAGCCGCCTTCGGCGAGCACTATCAGATTCAGGTCTGGGATGGTGCGGCGTGGCAGACCGTTTACGAAGAACCCGCCGGGAATGGTGAATTTGACGATATATCGCTCGCCGAGCCGGTCGCCGCGCGCTTTGTGCGCATGAACGGTATCACCCGGGGTGAGGAATGGGGCTTCTCCCTGTGGGAATTTGAAGTCTACGGGACAGCCACGGACAGCGATCCGACCCTCGAAACCCTGCCCGACTCCTTCGTCGCGCTGGCGGCCGCCGGAACGCCGGAACCCACCCCGCAGACCGAAGTGAGCGGCACCAGCCTGCTCCACAGCTTTGAAGCTGGGATTGAAGGCTGGCGCTTGGCCGATTATTGGGCTGGCGGCCGCGGCGTCGACGTCTCCACGACGGCAGCCAGTGACGGCACACAAGCCTTGGCGCTGAGTGCGGTGCTCCCGGGGGATAGTTGGCAGGAAGCAGGTGCCTTTGTCACACAGCCCGGCAGCGGCGTTGATTGGTCAACCTATCAACAGCTCGCTGTCGATGTGTATCTGCCCGCCGGTGCTGATGACTTCATCGGGCAAATCTTCGTCAAGGCCGGCCCGGATTGGACGTGGGCCAATACCCCGGACACGCCGCTCACAGCGGGCGGCTGGACCACACTCATTGCCGACCTGAGCCAAATGGGCGACCTAGCGGTCGTGCGCGAATTTGGCGTCAAGGTGGGCACAAGCGTCACCGCCTTCGACGACGCGCTTTTGATCGACAACGTGCGCCTCCTGACCATCACGGTCGTCGAGCCGGAACCGACCCCGGCACTGGTGGGCGCTGGTCAGCTCACGGCGATCACCGCGGTGACGCCCCTGCAGGAGTCCACGGCGCTGTATGGTAAATTCGAAGCTGCTATCACGCTCGATGCGACGTTCAATAATCCCTACGACCCAGATGAAATTCGGGTCGAGGCGGCATTCACCGCGCCATCTGGGCAGGTGATTCCGGTGGCAGCATTCTTCTATCAGGATTTCACCTACACGGGCGGCCGCGTCGGACCGACCAACGACACCTCGTGGCGCGTGCGCTTCACGCCGCAGGAAGTGGGCAGCTACACCTACCAGATCACGGCGGTGACGAGTGAAACAACCGTGACTAGCACGGTCGGCGCATTCGCTGTGACCGACTCGGAGAATCCCGGTTTCGTGCGCGTGGACGAACGCAACCCACGCTACTTCGCGTTTGACAATGGATCGACGTACTTCCCGGTCGGCGTCAACATGGCGTGGAGTACGGGTGACACAATCGCCGATTACACCATGTGGCTGGACGCGCTGGCCGCCAGCGGCGGCAACTTCATTCGCTTGTGGATGGCACCGTGGAATCTGAGCATTGAATGGATTGACACCGGCTTGGGCGATTACACCCGGCGGCAGTTCCGCGCCTATGAGCTTGATCGGGTGATCGAACTGGCCGAGGAACGCGGCATCTACATCATGCTCAGCCTGATCAATCACGGGCAGTTCAACACGTCGGTCAACCCGGAATGGGATGACAACCCCTACAACAGTGCGAACGGTGGCCCCTGCGCCACACCCGAATGCTTTGCCACCACCCCGGAAGCCCAGCGCTTCTGGGAACGCCGCCTGCGGTACATCGTCGCGCGCTGGGGTTATTCGCCCAACATCATGGCGTGGGAATGGTGGAACGAAATCAACTGGACGCCGCTGGCGAACGAAAAACTGCTCACGCCGTGGATAGAGCGCAACAGCGCGCTGATTCGCGAACTCGACCCGTATGATCACCTGTTGACGCACTCGGGGTCACCCGCCGCGCTGACCGGCGTCTGGTCGCCGCTGGATTTTGCACAGGATCACTTCTATGACCGCGACGACTTCCCCCGCACCTTCCTGAACACTATTCCAGAATGGGCGGAAGCGTACCCGGATAAGCCATTCCTCGTCGGTGAGTTTGGCCGCGCCTCAGCCGCGCTCTCGTACGATACCGAAGGCGTCGAACTGCATATCGGCATCTGGAGCGCGCCGATGAACGGGGCGGCGGGCACGGCCATGACGTGGTGGTGGGATACGTATGTCCATCCCAACAATCTGTGGGATCCGCTCTTCCGGGGCGTATCCGCGTTCTTTGCCGGTGAAGATTTAAGGGCGCAGACATGGACGCGTCCGGAAACCGACTTTGTCGAACGGGCACGGGCGCGCGTGTTTGGTCTGCACAGCCCGACTGCCGCTTACATCTGGGTGCTGAACCGTGATTACTCGCCGCAGTACCTCGAAAGCGTCTACCTCGACAACTTGCGCGCCGGAGCCCAAGATCCGCTCCAAATCGAATTCCCGATGGTCGAGGGCGCGCTACTCGTCGTGAGCGGCTTTGAACCCGGCAGCTACACCGTCGAAATCTGGGACACGCTGAGCGGCACCATCCTTGAAACACAGACGACCGAAGCGGTGGACGGCAATGTGCAGGTCGCGCTGCCCGCTTTCAACCGCGATCTCGCGCTCAAGATCAAGGCAGGTTGAACAACCCTAGCACCGGGTCGGGATGTGGAGATCCCGACCCGGCCTTCAGGGGGAGGCGCGCTTCACGCCGCCTCCCCTACTAAAATCTTTGCTCCCTTGCCGCACCACTGTACTTATGGCGATCGCCGGATCGCACTTTATCGAAGGATACAGCATGGCAGTTCACAATATCCGTGATTATGGCGCAGTCGGCGATGGCGTTACGCTCGACACCCGGGCGCTGCAAACCGCCATCGACACCTGTAGCGCGTCCGGCGGCGGACGCGTGCTGGTGCCGTCAGGCGGCACGTACCTCTGTGGCACATTTGAGATGAAAGCCCACGTCGAATTGTATGTGGAGCGGGGTGCGGTTCTGGAAGCGAGCGGCAACCCCGCCGATTACCGGACGGTGCAAACCCCGGCCAGTCACAAGGGGGTCGGCTATCCCGATCTGGGGGCGAGTATTACCTTCATTGCTGCCTATGGCGTGGACGATATCGCCTTCACTGGCGGCGGGGTGATCGATGGCGGGGGGCGGAAGTTCATCGCCGAACGTCTGCCGCACATCTATCGCATGCAGGCGCAGCGGCCCTTTACCGCGGTGCTGATTGGCTGTCAGAACGTCACCTTTCAGGATATCGTCGTGCGGGATGGGGCCATGTGGACGCTGCGTTTCTCCGGCTGCAATGATGTGCTCATTCAGGGGATTCGGCTGCTCAATGATTTGAAGCTGCCGAACAGCGATGGTATCGACATCGATCAGTGCCGCAACGTGCGCATCGCGAACTGCCACATTGTGGCCGGGGATGACTGCATCTGCATGAAGTCGTGTGCCAACGCGGGCGACTTCGGCGCGTGCGAGAATATCACCGTCGTGGGCTGCACGCTGGTTTCGACCTCAACCGCGCTTATGGTCGGCTGCGAAGCGTTTGCCCCCATGCGCAATATCATCTTTGACTCGTGCGTCATCCAGTCCTCAAATCGTGGGTTAGGCATCCACCACAGTCATAACAGCCTCATCGAGAACGTTACATTCTCGAACATGGTGATTGAGACGCGGCTGTTTCATCATGACTGGTGGGGTCGAGCGGAACCGATCTACATCTGCGCCATGCCCTGGACGCCGGATATCCAAATGGGGAGCGTCCGCCACGTCCGCTTCTCGAACATCCTATGCCGGGGCGAGAACGGTGTGTTCGTCTACGGTTGGGAACAACACACCCTGCAGAATATCGTCTTTGATCAGGTGCGCGTCGAACTGAACAAGACCTCTAAAATCGCCGCCGGACGTCAGGATCTGCGGCCGTTTGCGGGGGGTGACGACATGCCCGAATACCCGTATTCCGGCTTTCTGATCCGCAATGCCACGGGCGTGACGCTGCGCAACTGCGAAGTCGCGTGGGGCGACCAGCGTCCGGACTGCTATCACCATGCCGTCGAAGCGATCAACGTAGCCGATCTGGTCATCGAGAATTTCAAAGGCGAGTCCGCGCAGCCTGATACCTACGCTGCCATCTGGCAGCACTAACCCCGGAGACACTATGTCGTTTGTGAAACGCTTTTGGACACTCGCCCTCCTGGTTGGGCTGCTGTTCGGCACGATGACCTCAGTGAGCGCCGCCGAACCAGTTCCGTTTGCCGCCTACGATCAAACGCTGTTTTTGGACGCCGAGTGGTACCGAGCCAGTCTGATCGCCGCCGCCGACCTATGGAATGGTGGTCTGGATGGCGAGTCGGGCATGGGGATCTACCGGGAGAATTTCAACGGTTTCTTCCATGTGAATCTGAATCGGCAGTGGCAGCGCCAAACGCTGACCGCGAGCACCAGTATCGCGCAGAGCCGCGCGATCTATATGAATGTCGAGGCGTACCGGGCTTCCGGGGAAGAGCGTTTTCTCACGGCTGTCAACGCGGGCGTCGACTTTCTGCTCAGTGAATTCCGCGACTCGGTGCGTGGAGGCTTCTTCTGGGAGGTCTCCCGGCGCGGCACAATCGGCGATGGTCAGAAGCATGGCTACGGCAATGTGCATCCGATTTTTGCGCTGGCACAAACCTACGCGGTCACGAACAATCCGGCGCATTTACAGGCCGCTCTGGATCAACTGGAACTGTTCCAGACCTATTTTCTGGATCCAGCGTATGCCTGCGCTATTCATCCCGGCTTCAACCGTGCCTTCACCGAAATCATGGGCACGAACAATATCGATGTGTTCACCCACTATTTCGAAGCGCTCCTCAGTCTGCATGACGTCACCGACGGGGAGCAGCGCGCCGCAATTGACGACGAAATCGTCCGCTGTGGCGACTTCCTCGTGAACTTCCTGTATCACAATCAGGCGGGCTTTACCGATCGTGGCTATGTCGCCTACAACTATGACGCAAACTGGCAGCCAGCGCAGGAGCCGTACACGCGGGAAACGCAGTGGACGGTCGCGCGGCAGGCGACAACGGGACACAATATCGAGTTGGCGTATCTGTTGAGCCGCGCCGTCGAACGCGGGTTTGATCCCGACTGGCTGAGGACGGCCGATAAGCTGCTCAAATTCTGCATCGAATACGCGCTCGATGCAGAAACGGGCGGCATGCTCTATGAGATCACCGATTACGATGGACAACCGTTGGTGGGCAACCCGGATAATCCGCTGTATATCTGGTGGGCACAAGCCGAGACCGCGCGCGCCTTGCTGCACTTTCTGGTGGTCCGCGGCGTGGACGACTATGCGGAACGCTTCAAAGCGGTCGAAACCCTGTTCCATGCCGACTTAACCGATCAGGAATATGGGGGGCTCTATCAGGCGATCGATTCGACCAATGGTCTACAGCCCGTTGGCTTGGACAAAGGCAACGTGTGGAAAGTAAACTATCATTACTCGATGTTTTTTGCCGAGGTGCTCCGCCTGCAAGCTGCCTATCCCGACCGCTTGGGCGAGCTCAACGCTCTCACGGCGCAGGGATAGCGCACAGGACGACGAATGGCCCGTTACGGTTTTAACTTTCAGTGGATGTTTTCGTATGGCGGTCAACCGCCTGAAGCCGTCGACGAGCGGGCGCTTGACTTCATGGCTGCCTACGGCTTCGACTTCGTGCGCATCCCGTGCGATTACAATTTCTGGACGAACGATTTCAACTACTTCGCCCCTGATGAATCAGTTTTCGATTACCTCGACCGCTATCTCGCGGCCTGTCAGGCGCGCGGCTTCCACATGAGCCTCAACCTGCATCGCGCGCCGGGCTACTGCATCAATCGCAATGACCGCGAGCAGCACAATCTCTGGCGCGATACAATTGCGCAGGATGCGTTTGTGTTTCTGTGGGAAACGTTCGCGCGGCGGTATCAGGGGGTCAGCAGTCAGGATCTCAGTTTTGATCTGATAAACGAGCCACCTGCCGTCGGTGATTTTGGCCTCACGCGTGCCAATCACGCGGCCCTCATCCTGCGTACAACTGCCGCTATTCGCGCGGTGGACCCGGAGCGCGAGATCGTGATCGATGGGCTGGCTGGTGGGCATGTCGCGATGCCGGAACTCGCTGAACTAGGGGTCATTCACAGCGGGCGTGGTTATCAACCGATGCCGGTCAGCCACTGGGGCGCGACGTGGTGGACAGAATGGCAGACGGCTGCCGGCCCGATCTATCCCGGTGTCGAATGGGCGGGTAAAGTGTGGGACAAAGCCGCTATGCACGACCATTATGCGGATTGGCGCGCGGTCGCGGCGCAGGGGGTGGCTGTCCATATCGGCGAATTCGGCTGTTACAACCAGACACCGAACGTGGTGGCGCTGCGCTGGTTCGGTGACCTGCTCGATCTATATCAGCAGTACGGCTGGGGCTACGCCCTGTGGTCGTTTGCAGGCACCTTTGGCATCGTCGAGCATGGACGGGCGGGCGCCCGGTACGAGAATATCTCTGGCTATCAAGTGGATCGGGATCTACTCGACTTGCTCATCGCCCATCGGGTGAAAGGATAAAGGCGACCATGCGCGTCATGATCACCGGAGGAGCAGGCTTAATCGGTCGGGTGGTGGCTGCCCACCTCCTTGAACACGGTTTCAGCGTCCATCTCACCGATCTGCTGCCGCAGACCGACACGCCCCATACCACTTATGCCCCGTGCGATGTCACCGATTTCGCCGCGGTGCGGGAACAGGTGCGCGGCTGTGATGCAATCGTCCATCTGGCGGCGCTGCGCAACCCGTTGTATGCCCCCGGCCCGGATGTCTATCGCATCAATACCGTGGGCACGTTCAACGTGTTCGAGGCGGCGGCGCTGGAAGGGATTCGCCGCATCGTGCAGGCCAGTTCGATCAATGCGCTGGGCTGCGCGTGGAACACGATCGACTTTGCGCCGCACTACTTCCCGATCGACGAAGATCATCCGCTCGTCACTTCCGACCCCTATTCGCTCTCTAAAGAGCAAAGCGAAGCGCTGGGCGCCTACTACTGGCGGCGCGCGGAGATCACGAGCGTGGCTCTGCGGCTACCCGGTATTTACACGCCCGAGCAGCGAAATGCGGGCTATGTCGAGCGCCGGAACCGGATGCGCCAATTCCTAGACGAGCTTGTCGCCCTGCCCGAAGCGGAGCGAGACCGCCAGTTAGCCGCTGTCCGCACCCGCACCTTGGAATTCCGCGCCACGCGGGGACTCGAATATCCTGCGACCAGTTGGCCGGTCAGTGAAACACTCGATTGGGCGGAACTGCTGTGGCGCGCTTACATGATCGACCGCTTCAACCTGTGGGCGTCGCTTGATGTCCGCGACGCGGCGGTGGCTGTCGAACGTGCGCTGACGGCGTCGTATACGGGCAGTCACCCACTGTTCATCAATGATGCGCAGAATTCGCTAGGGTATGAATCAGAAACCCTGCTCCGCTTGTTTTTCCCTGAAGTGCTGACGCGGAAACAGTCGCTGATCGGCGCGCAGTCGTTGGTCAGCATTCAGCGCGCGCAGGATCTACTCGGTTTTGAAACCAACTATTCCCGCTCTGGAGATGAACATGCTGAAACTCGCTGAAGTGCTACCGCCGCAGTCGTCAGTTTTATGGACACTGGCTAAACAGTGCGGTATTGATCACGTCGTGGGCACCTTCGATTGGAGTCGGGGGCTCGACGTGCCGAAGGATGAACTGCCGTGGAGCTATATGTCGCTTGTGCGCCTGAAAACGGCGTACGCGAACGGCGGTTTCGCGCTCGAAGTCATCGAGAATCGCCCGCCGCTCACCAAAGCGAAACTCGGCTTGCCGGGGCGCGATGAGGAAATCGAAACGGTGATTGACCTGATCACCAACATGGGCAAGCTCGGCATTCCGGTGTGGTGTTATGAATGGATGCCGGTCATGAACTGGATGCGCACCTCGACGACAATTCCGACTCGCGGTGGAGCCCTGGTCACCGGCTATGATCACGCGCTGATGCAGGACGCGCCGCTGACCGAGTATGGCGAAGTCAGCGAGGAGCATCTCTGGGGCACGCTGGAATACTTTTTGCAGTGCATCGTCCCCGTCGCCGAAGCCGCTAACGTCAAGCTGGCCATGCACCCGGACGATCCGCCGCTCTCGCCGATTCGCGGTTTGGGGCGCATCATGCGCAGTGTCGAGAACTTCCAACGTCTGCTCGATCTCTACCCGAGTCCCGTCAACGGCATTACGCTGTGTCAGGGGAACTTCGCGCTGATGACGCCCGATTTGCCCAATGTCATCCGGCAGTTTGGCGCGCAGCAGAAGATCTTTTTCGTCCACATGCGCGATGTGCGCGGCACGCCGGAAAAGTTCATGGAGACCTTTCACGACGACGGACAGACGAACATGCTGGAATGCATGAAAGCCTACCGTGACATTGGCTTTGACGGGCTGTGCCGACCCGACCATGTGCCGACGATGTTGAGCGACAGCAATGATCAGGCGGGGTATTCCGCAGTTGGGCGCTTGTTCGCCATCGGCTATTTGAAGGGACTGCAGCAAGCGGTGTACGCCGACTAAGTGCGGGTCAATAGTTGACGATTGATTTGAGAATGGAATAACCAATGCACCTGATTACGCCCAAAGATATTTTGATCGAGCTGACGCGCCTCAATCCGTTTGAGCGGTTCCCGGATGGGCGTCCGCGGGTACCTGATCATCTGGTTGAACGCATCGGCACCGCGACCACCGAACAGGCGTGGGGCGTGCTGCGCAGTCACGGTTACCATCTGCAGTTTGAGGGTAACTGGCTGCAAACCCACCCTGACAAAATCCTGGTGGGACGCGCCGTCACCGCGATGATGCTCCCACACCGACCGGACTTTCATAATCTCGTGCAGGAGACCGGGGTCGCGCAGGGGCGCATCGGCGGACAAAACTCGTGGGTGATTGACACACTGGTCGAAGGCGACGTGCTCGTGGTGGACCTGTTCGGCAAAATTAAGAATGGGACGTTCGTCGGCGATAACCTGTCGACCGCCATTCAATCCCGGACTAAGCGCGGTGCGGTGCTCGACTGCGGCATTCGCGACTATCAGGGGATTCGCGAACTGACCGAGTCGGCATTCTTCTGTCGCGGCGTCGACCCAACGGCCATTGCCGATGTAACCCTCGCGGGGATCAATCTACCGATCCGTGTGGGCGAGGCGACCGTGCTCCCTGGGGATATCGTCCTCGGCACGCCGTCGGGCGTCATCTTCATCCCGCCGCACCTCGCGCAGGAAGTCGCGGAGACGGCGGCGGATATTCAGTTGCGGGATCGCTTTGGCAAATACTGCCTGAGCATCGGCAAATATACGCCCGGCGAAATCGACGTGCCGACGTGGCCTGCGCCCATCGAAGCCGAATATCAGGCGTGGCTCGCCCAACAGCCTTAACCATCAACTAGATCAGGACCCGCGACTGGAATTCGGGGATTCCGCTGATCCCCGGACGCAAGCGGTAGAGCCTGTAGTAGCAAAAAACCCTATCCGCGTGATGTTTCTCGTGAGTCAAGCGTGTGGGGGTTACTTCGCGTATCTGAGGGAGAAGCTAAGGTTCACGCCACCCGCCGATAGTCGTGATGCAAACCGCCGAGTATGGGAAACGCGGTGACTTGCCCACTCGATGCTGGCTCAGAACTCGAGTTCGTTGATGGAATTGGTATCTGCCCAGAAATGCCTTGATGAGGTCGAGCCATATTGAAATAGGCAACATACTCCTTGATCACGCGGTGTAAGTGACGCTCGTTCAGAATGATCAGGTGATCCAGGCATTCGCGGCGCACACTTCCCACAAAGCGTTCACACACGGCATTGGCTTTGGGAGCGCGAATCGGGGTGCGCAAGACGTCAATTCCACTGGCAACGCGCTGAAACTCGGTACCGTATTTCCGGTCGTTATCGCGGATCAAGAATCGAGGACGGGTGTCGAAGGGCGTTGCTTCGCGCAATTGCTGCGCGACCCAGACGTCGGAGGGATGGGAGGTCACGCCAAAGTGGACGACGCGCCGTGAACCCAATTCAATGATGAAGAAGACAACCAGAGTCCGAAACCAGAGATCGTAGGTCTGGAGGAAATCGCATGCCCAGATGTCAGCAGCGTGATTCTTCAGAAAACTGCCCCATGTTTGACTGGGCTTTCGCGGTGGTGGCGCAGGACGAACTTGACGCACGTATTTGGCGACGGTACGTCTCGTGAGCCCATAGCCCAATTTCCGCAGTTCGTCGCGAATACGTTTTGAACCCCATAAACGATTGTCGAGCGCCATGGTGTGGATGAGCGCGATGACGTGTTCGGGGACACGCGGTTGCGGTATTCTGACTTTGGACTTGTGACGCCAGAATAAGCGGAAGCCTTGGCGATGCCAACCGAGCAGGGTGTCTGGTTTGACGATCAGCAGTGCCTCTCGCCACAGGCGGAAACGGCTCGCCAGTATGACGAGGAGGATGCGGTCGCGCGGGGTGAGGACGGGACGCTTGGTTTGACGTTGAAGCACAATCAGTTGTTGGCGCAGAAAGGCGTTTTCCGCGATCAGCTGGGATTTGCTGCGTGTGCTGTCTGCAAGGGTGCCGGCTATTTGATGAGGTTTGGATGGCTGGAAGCATTGTTTGACGGATAGCTCGAGTGCGATAAGAAGGCGAATGAGCCCTTGGTAGATAGCTGAGCGTAGGGATTGAAGTTGCATCGAGAATCTCGTTGTCGCAAGGGGTTATCGGTCATGGAAGTTCTGCATTTTAGCTTCGTTTGAACTTGAATCCAGCCCGGATAGCTTAAGTAGCCCCCACAGGGTCGTGAATTTGCTGTCCCGGTCATGAATGAGGAAACGCATCGGCGTTCTCGACTCGTCCAACTGCCAGACGAGCTGCCGTCCCTGCTGAGTGACCCAAGCAGTATCGGGGTGGGTGGTGCAACCCGCGAGATGGACGCGACGTGAGCCCAGTTCGATAAAGAAGAGGACATACAGCGTTTACAGATGCAGCGTTTCGATGGTGAAGAAATCGCACGCGAGCATCTGCTGTCGATAGTGTTTCAGAAACGTCCGCCACGAACTCCGACCGCGTTGGGGCGCGGGCATGAGACGATGACGGCGCAGAACGTTCTTGACGGTCGTTGGATCGACGACGAAGCCAAGCTTCAACAACTCACCTTGTATTTTATCGTACCCCATGCGCGGGTTCTCACGTGCGATCTGCAGAATCAGCGCCTCGATCTCGCAGTCAAGCTTTGGACGTCCTCCGTGGTTTGATCGCCGAAAAGTCCATTTCCGACGCACCAGTTCTCGATGCAATTTCAGCACGGTTTCGGGTTGAACCAGCAACACGGCTTCGCGCAAACGGTGCTGCCATCGCTGCGTTTGTTTCTGCAAACGGGTCGTTAGGGCAACGAGCATCAGCTTTTCAGGACGTGAGAGACGCGGTTTCTTCTTGATTTTGTGCTCCAGCACGCGGAGTTGCTGCCGGAGGAGCGCGATCTGCAGGTCTTTTTCGTCAGGCGCAAGACGGATTGACACAAACAGGTCGAAGATGAGCGTGGTGAGGCACAGTAGGAAATGATAGACCATCGGTAAGGGAGGCACGTCTCTGATATCGAATAACAGGAGAGAAGCATAACACGGTCTGCCCTTCTAGTTGAGGACATTGTCGGTATCAGACGGAGTTTTTCCACCATACAGTAGAGAGCAAAATTGCGAAACACGCAGAGGAATGCAATCGTGCTTCAGGGAGTGATTAGCGACCAAGTGCAGGTGTTAGGAACTGAAGTTATTCTTTTGCCCCTGCATCACGAATGGTTCGTTTAACCGCTTCTACAAACTGTGGGTGAGAAAACGGCTTCTGAATCGTCGTCACGTCTTTGGGAAGCTCTTCAGCCGCCACAGCGCGTTCCAGATAAGCGCTCGCAACTAGAATCGGAAGCAGAGGATGTTCCTGCCTCACCCATTGAACGAAATTTACGCCATCCAGCATGGGCATAAGTAGGTCAGAAACCATCAGATCGAAAGCCCCACTGTATTGCAGAGCCGCCAGCGCTTCAAGACCGTTCCCGGCCTCATAGACTTCATAACCCAAGCCTTGAAGCACGGTTGAAAGGAAGATCTGGATATTAACATCATCTTCAACCACAAGGGCGCGCATAACCGATCCCATACCGAAACTCTAAGTTATCGAACGTACTTCACGAAGCAACTGTAGGAGCGCACCTATATGTGCGCCCAAGGCTGGGCAGAGATGGAGGTCTGCCTGTGCGAAAACATTCGGCAACCTACTTTAGCCTATATACCAGCCAAAATAAAGTTCTGCCCTAATCAATTTATGGCCATCAAAAGTCAGTATTTCGGTATTTCTCCCTTTCGTGCCGTTTTGGCATCGGGTTTCGAAAGTGACGATAACTTCAACACCAGCTTCTATCAGCCTCACAACCACAAATTCCTGCCCCCGCCCCCATCGGCAGCCTCAAGTTAACTTCCAGTTCGTCGAAGTCAATCCATCTAGACCAGAGGCAACGTGAAGGCGACAATTGCTCCGTGAGGGCGATTCTCTTCAATCCAAATGCTTCCACCGTGAGCCTCGACAATCCCTCTACAAATCGCAAGCCCCAGCCCGAGCCCCTTACGTTGAGTCTGGTTTTGTCCATCAAGTTGGAGAAACGCCTCAAAGACGCTTAGTCGCGCCTCCACTGGAATACCAGGTCCGTTATCGGCGACCTCAATCCGTAGAAACGCCCCATCTATTCGAGTAGAAATCCAGATTGATGTCCCAATAGGTGCGTGAGAAGCGGCATTCTGCACGAGATTAGAAAGGACTTGGACTATACGCAGCACATCGACCTGAACAACCGCAACCTCGGTGAGTAGATTGAAGTGGAGGACGTGCTCAGGCGCGAGCAGTCGCAGATGCTCCTGTGCTGTGAAAATATCAGCGATGGGCTTTGGCTCACGCGTGACCCGAAATGTTCCGGCAGTCACGCGTGAGAGATCGAGCAGCTGGTCGACGAGATTCGCCATCCGTTCCGCTTCCTCGTCAATGATCGAGAGAAATCGGCGTCGATTCTCAGCACTGTAGTTCACATCCGAAGCATTAAGTGTACTGGCGAAACCACGGATCGAAGTGAGGGGCGTTCGTAGTTCATGCGAAATCATCGCCAGGAAACGCATTTTGGTACGGTCGGCCGCTTCAGCCTGATAACGTGCCTGCTGCTCTGCCTCGTATAAGCGCGCTCGTTCCAGTGCTTGGGCGCATTGATAAGCCATCGCTCTCAGAAACACAGCTTCCTCGGCATCATACGATCTCAGTTGGGCAAAGCCGATTTCGACACTGCCGATAACGCGTTCATTGATAAACATGGGAATGACAACGACTGCTTGACTCCTCACATAGGAGGCCGCTGTCGTCAGTGTTCGAGACTGATGCCTGAAACTCTCCGCATCTTCGATCCATAGAAGTTTCCTTTCCCGAATAGCATCCGTCATCGGGACGGAGTGATCGAGAGGGATGAGCTGCAGTTGAGTGCTGGCGATTTCGGAGAGGGGCGGGTCGTAAAGCACCTGTAAGGCGTCACCATCGACAGTAATCATTCCGATGGCGGCATACAGACCTTCCACGGCCGACCGGATGCGTGTAACCACGATCTCAGCAATTTCTCGTGGGGTCACAGCAGTCGACACATCGGAGGTTAGTTCGTGCAAAAGACGCGTGCGGGCTTCAGCTCGTTTTCGTTCAGTAACTTCCTCTACCACAATGTTGATGCCAGTAACGAGTCCGGCGTCATCCTGGAGAGGCATCCAGCTTTCAATCCAGTTACGTGCGATACCCGGCTCAGCCGCCGTTTCGCCGCTAATCTCGACATTGACCGCGCCTTGACCTGTTGCCAGGATCTGTTGAAAGCGCGGCTCCAATATGTCGGCAAGCTGCGGTAAGATTTCGCGTACGGTGTGCCCGATGTGCGCTTCCGGCGCAAGCCCGTTGCTCTCGGCCAACCACGTGTTGATGCGTTGATACTCCAGACGCTCATTCAAAACGCACAAGCCTATCGGCGCGGTGTTGTAGATTGCCTCGATTTCACGCAGCTGCTCCTGCACGCGCTTCTGACTCGCACGCAGCGCTTCTTCGGTTGCTTTCCGGGTGAAAATTTCCTGCACGAGACGTTCGTTGGTTTGCCGCAGTTCCTCGGTTCGCTCCATAACGCGAATTTCAAGCTGTTGGTGTGCTTTCTGAAGGGCTGCTTCTGCCTGTTTCTGCGAAATGAACGTGCCAATTTGGGCTGCCACTGTCGAGATTAACCGGACGAAGTATTCGTCCATGGGGTGCTTCTCGCTGGCAAAAAAGGCCAGTATCGCCACCACCTCCGACCCGGTCAGCACCGGAACCATAAGTCCAGATTGTAGATCCGCCTTATCCGCCTGGACAGCTCGCGTGAACCGTGTCTCGCGCCTGAGATCATCAATCGGATAGGGCTGCTTACTCTCCCAAACGTAGCGAAGAAGCCCTGAACTGGGGCCGGCATTGCGCTCACTACCAGCCCGTATAAATTCATCCACTTCAAGAGAAACTTGGCTGGCATAGATCGCGGCGCGTTTCAGGGCACTTCGATCATCACTGTATACCCAGGCTTCCCCGCAAACCACCTTCCAGCGGGCGCATACGCCCTGAAGAACGATGTCTAGGGATTGCTCCACGCTTGCGGATTGGCTCACTGCCGACTGGAGTTCCTGTAAGAGCAGCAGTTCGTGCTCACGCTGATGTTGAATCGTGAGGTCAGTGATGACCATACACGTCGCGATTCGATCTCCAAGAGAGAGTGAGCTCAAAGCAACCAGAACGGGCAGCGGCGCAGCACCGTGAGTGCCGAGCATGACCTCCGCGTGCCAACTTTGCGGTTGATTTTGTTGGAGAAAGCGCCGGAAATTTACGGTCTGATGAGGCTCGAGCAAAGGATAGATGGAAGTGCCGAGTAACTTTTCCAATCGAGTGTTGAGAAGCTCGGCGAAGCGGCGGTTGCAGTATAAGATTTCACCGGTATCGGCCAGAGTCGCAGCGCCTTCTTGCATCGACTCGACAAATATCCGATACGGACGTTCCGCATGCTGAAGGGTGAATACTTGATCACCGTCCGGTCCCGAAACGACCAACGCATCGACTTCTCCCTGACGAATTCCGCGGAGAATTTCTTCAGCTTCTTCTAAACGACTGCGTAATGCCTCATTTTCTTCCAGCAGTATGGTCAGCGTCTCATCAGTCACCGCCTACTCCTCTGCCACCCAACTTAGGACAAAGACCAAATCTCATTCCTTAACTTAAGCCCAATCCCGCCAACACGCGTGATTCATCAGACATATCCCCAACGAGCTTGCGGAGTGGGTGTGGGAGGTGCTTCACCAGCGTGGGAGTCGCGATGATTGTCTCGGCTCGAGCGCGTTCAGGCTGCTGATAAATGTCGATGATTTCCAGCTCATAACGATCCTTCAGATGCGCATTGCAGATCGCCGTTACATTGGCGATAGCGCGGGTTGACTTCGGTGTTGCTCCAGTCACATAGAGGGATAAGGAGTACACAGCGTTCTTGGCGCTCGCCAGTCCCTGCTCAAGCATATTCCTTGAGTCACCGAGCTCGTCTTCTGGCATAAAACACTCTCCTTACTGGGACCGCGGGCGAAGTTGTAACCCGATCAACACATGTTCCGTGTCAGCGAGATCGCCGATGATCTTTCTAATCGGTGGCGGGAGTTTGCGCACGAGGGTAGGAATGGCAACAATTTGGTCCGCTTGAGCAAACTGGGGGTTCTCCAATAGGTCAATGACGTTGATCCGATACCGGCCATTCAGATGGTCATCACAAAACCGCTGCAAATTAGCGAATGCCAGCAATGATTTTGGTGACTGCCCCGCAACATACAGGCACAGATCCCAGAACTCGCCTTTCACATTCTCTTCACCGCTCGAATCTTCCGAAGTGGTCATGGCCTACTCCTTTGTTTATTCATGGTGTTTCATTTGGGGGGTCTCCGTTGACCGCCTTGCGGCTGCGTTCGATCATTGATTGGCTATCACGCCGCAGTTGATCCCGCTGTTGATACTGCTGAAGCAGCCGTGTAACTTGCTCGACATCGGCTGCGAAACTGGCGCGCAAGGCTGCGATTTCCGCCTCCACCATTTTTCGTTTGTCCTCTAGTCCCAGGCGCAACCGTTCGAGTTCCAGAGCTTCATTGAGAGCGGTCGCCTGTTCCTGAGCTTCGTACACGGCCCGTGCCGACCCGGTTACGAAACCCTCTGATCCAACGTAGGGGGACAGAAGTTCAATACCCTGATCTGTGACCAGAAATTCGCGCGTTTGATTCGAGTGAGCCATACCGCGTGATTTCAACACCGTGATCAGGCGGTTGCGTTCCCCATTCGACTCCGTGTCCCGCACAAGCAGCCAGGTATCAATGAGCGAAGAAATTCCTGCATCGGTTTGCTCAAGTGCTGGACCAGCGTGGGTGAGACTGGTCATGAACGCAGTAATGTGCTGCACCTTAAGGAAATCAATCAGACGCATCAACATCACTTTGACCTCGACCGACGTACCAGCCACCATGAGATTAGTGATGGGATCGATGACAACGACCTGTGGGCTATCCTGACGAATAATCCGATGGACAACAGCCAAATACATCTCAAGCCCATACGCGGTGGGACGCGCTGCATAGAATTTCAGATGTCCACTATCAACCCACTGTTGTAAATCCAGTCCAATTGAACGCATATTGCGGATCACCTGTTTCATCGATTCTTCGGAAGCGATGTACAAGCAACGCTCGCCGCGTCGGCACGCTGCATCGACGAGATGAGCGGCGACACTGGTCTTTCCGCTTCCGGCAGTGCCCGAAACCAGCACAGTGCTGCCGACGAAATACCCCTTTCCTCCCAGCATGGCATCCAGTTGCTCGATCCCGGTTGGTATGTGTTCATTCAGGACACTATGTTCAAGACCAAGTGATGTGATGGGCAGGACAGATAGTCCATCCCGGTCAATTAGGAAGGGATATTCATTTGTTCCATGTTCCGAACCGCGGTATTTGATGATGCGAAGTCGGCGCGTCGATATCTGATTCGCGACCTGATGATCAAGGAGAATCACACAATCGGAGACATACTCTTCCATACCATGGCGCGTCAGCGTTCCATCGCCTCGTTCGGCCGTGACGACAGCCGTGACTCCTTTGTCTTTTAGCCAAAGAAACAGTCGACGCAGTTCGGCACGGAGGATGAAGGCATTTGCAAACGCGCCATACAGGGACTCAAGTGTATCCAGCACAACTCGTTTTGCCCCAATCGTGTCAATCGCATAACCGAGGCGAATAAACAGACCCTCGAGGTCATACTCGCCCGTAACCTCAATCTCACTCCGCTCGAGGTGGATGTAATCCACCATCAGTTTACGTTTCTCAATAAGATCGGCAAGGTCAAAACCCAGCGATGCTGTGTTCGCGATCAGGTCTTCAGCCTTTTCCTCGAAGGCCACGAACACGCCCGGTTCATCGTACATCGTTGCGCCGCGCACGAGAAACTCCATGCCGAAGAGGGTCTTCCCTGCTCCAGCACTTCCACAAACTAAAGACGGACGACCTTGTGGGAGTCCCCCGTTCGTAATTTCGTCAAATCCAGCGATACCCGTAGGTGATTTAGCAATGGCGGAGGGGGAAAATGCAGGCGACTGGTTTCGTTCGTTAGTCATCGTTGAACCTCAGCTGTCTACTCCACGCTCATTATAGCTTGTTATCAACTGTTCGTAGGCGTTTCTGTTGACATTGCGCCAAAACAACGATTCTCCACGCCCTGTGGAGGACGTTTGTCCTGCCGTCCCGGATGTCACCGTGCAGGACGCCACTCTGAACATTGCATAGCTGCCCCACCGTGTGCTGCTCAACGAGTGTCAATCTGCACGATGCGAGGAGGTTGGCTAGTGACCTGACTAGAAATTCGTCTTCGAAGGATATTGCTTACGAATTCGCCGATTTGCATAACCTATCGGCACAAAGAGCGCCAGGGGAATATCGACACGTACCAAAGTCTGGATAATGATTATCCAGCGAGTGCGTCCTCCGCTCTAAAAAGCGTGGCAACGCATGATCACTTGTATAGGTCATCTCCCCCTATAGCAGCAAGGTCCCCATCCCCAGTACAGGCCTTCACTCTGTTTACATTTATCTGAGTAGGCGGCTTTGCTCGCTCTCTAATTCCTTATTTCGAACTCAGGTTATGATAGTTACGCAGCATTCGCCTAGACTGAGTGTACGTGAACCGGAGAGTTGATTGCGATGCTGCTAACTGATACACCCATCGATCAACCGATGCGCTTCGTCGCCACTGTCCGACGGGCGGATGCCGATCTCACGCGCCGCTTTTACGAACGGCACCGCCCCATACATCGTGTCGTGATCGGTTAGCGCGAGTGCGTCCATCCCCAGCTCACGCGCCCGCCTGAGCAAGTCATCTGGCGGGGACGCGCCATCGAGCAAACTGAAATACGAGTGCGCGTGGAGTTCGACGTACTGACTCACAAGGGGTTTTCCAAGATCAGCCTGACTGTAGATCAGAATAGATATGAGTAAAGTTTTTGCTTGCGAGGTCAGTTGGAGAAAGCGTGAAATAAATCATACCCCCATCGCCCCACATCATGTCCGTATCCAAATTATGATAGTCGCTGTCAATCTGGCACAACAATCGGCTATCTCCCTGTGTCACGGCAGCTTGAATCACATCCGGGTAACCGAGCAGTTGATGTTTGGGAGTAGAACCGAGTTTGCGCTTGAGAACCAGATTGAAAGCGAAATAAAGATCGTTGAGCCGCTCAAACTCATTCTCTGACCAGCCTAAAGTGCGCACAATGGGGTCACGAGTGTAAGCCGAAGCTCGCGGCAGAGAGGGGATGGACTCAAAACGAACCGCGGTTGGCTTAAATGTCTTGATACCTACCGGTTTGGGTTGTCGTTGCAATGAAGAAATTGCGCCAGAGAAATAAACAACCTGTGAAAATCTTGGTTCTTCACTACGATTCCAGGGTAAGTCCGGGTGTAAATCCCCGTTGTCTAGCTGCCAGCCAAATACTGAGAAAAAATACAGCATTCCAGTTGGCGGCAGTAGATTGCTTGACCATGCAGATGAGATTTCTTGCAGGTTGATTTGTGCCAGAAAAGCTAAGGGCTTGTCGTCAAAGTTGGGATACCCCCACCCTGCAGGAAAATCAGGAACACCTCCAATCCTCGACTGACCAGTAGACAATGCATCCTCTTCGACTGGATAAGTATGGAGCAGAATCGCGGGTTGAATCAGTGCCTCGATTTCATGGCGACGATGGGTCAACTGATAGAGATCGATCAACTCATGGATGTTATCATGCAGCGTTAAAGCTTCATCCGCGATTTTTGCAAGTCTCACATCGGTTGGGTCAAGTTCTGCCATACACAAAGCGTAAGAACTATCCAATAGAAGGGTAAACACCGCATCATCTAGGATTTCATCCAACCAGACATCCGCCCATCTCCAATTGTTCCCGCCCCAGTGCATGTCTTTGGAAATTTGTAACCTTACCCCCTGCGGTGGGTTTTCCAAATCACTCAATGTGCAACGTAGCTTTAATCGAATCGGGCTTTCGTCCAAAAAAAACTGAGCAAAAGAGCGCAAGAAATCGCCAAGAATGTGATAGCTGGGATGGCTTTCTCCAAAGGTAATACTGGGCAGACTCCCGGATTTGGATAGACAATACGCGTGCAATCGTTCAACAAAAGATGATGGGACGTTTGACATTTGAGCATCCTCTATATCTTGATTCCTTCTCAATCATACAAGCGCTGCATGTACCATGTGCCGTCCACAAGATCATGGTAGACGACGACCAGCAAGCCCGTGTCTGTCGTCAGTTTGAAGTATTCGTGCCATAGGCGCAGCCTGTAGTAGCAAAAAACCTTATCCACGCGGTGTTTCCCTTGCATTAGGCAGCTCGATAGTAGTCGTGGAGCACACCGCCGAGTCGATCGCGCCGTTTGACTGTGCCGCTAATTGACTTTTCCGGAGGTGGATCAGGAATCTTTTGCCCAATGCCCTGATGCGGTCGCGCGGTATTGAAGAAATGCTCATACTCGTGCAGCACAAACTTCAGATGCGCCGCATTCAAAATGATGAGTTGGTCGAGACATTCCTCGCGCACCGAACGCACCCAGCGTTCCGCATAGGCGTTGGC
>CALKIA010000652.1 GCA_937988705.1 uncultured Chloroflexota bacterium
CCCTACGAAAATCTTCTCTCAAATTGGCAACTGGCACCAAGGGTTATTAGGAGGTGTTGGGATTATGCAAACCATCAAATTCAATACCCGAGTTGGTCAAGACGGCATTCTCAAACTGGAAGTACCGCTCGACGTGGCGGACGCAGACCTGGAAGTGTTGGTCGTTGTTCACCGTAAAGAGAAACGCGGGTGGCCGACTGGATATTTCGAGCGCACCGCAGGCAGTCTGGCCGACGAGCCGCTTGAACGCCCCCCCCAAGGCGACTACGAGGAGCGTGATACGCTGCTATGAAGTATCTGCTCGATACCAACACCTGCATTCGCTATCTCAATCGGCGTTCAGCCAGCATTATTCGGCGGCTGAACGCCGAGTCACCCGATGAGATTGTGGTCTGTTCGGTCACGCGGGCAGAGTTGCTTTTCGGTGCGCTGAAAAGCACCCATAGTGAGAAAACACGCGCGGCCCAGCGTGAATTCCTCGAACCAGTGGCGACACTACCCTTTGACGATGCTGCCGCCGAACACTACGGCCAGATTCGCGCCCAGCTGGAAATGGCCGGAACACCGCTTGGCCCCAACGATTTACTCATTGCGGCAATTGCACTCGCTCATAACCTCATCGTTGTCACGCATAACACTCGTGAATTTAGTCGTGTCGACAGATTGAAGCTTGAGGATTGGGAAACGGATTGACTTGACTACTAAGTCGTAAGTACCCCGCACGACTCGCGCGCGACGAGGCGCGGCGGTAACAGGATGTGCCGCTCAAAGGTCGGCACGTCCTTCAGCACACAGCCGAGCATCGTGATCAGTTCCTGTGCGATCAGGGCGAGCGGCTGCTGCATGGTCGTAAGCGCAGGGCGAATGTACTGGGTCATCGGCGTATCGTCGAAACCCATCACCGATAGGTCGCGCCCGACGCGGATGCCGCGCCGTTCCGCTTCGTTGATGACGCCGATCGCCATCAGATCGCTGCTGGCAATGACAGCGGTCGGCGGATCGGGGAGCGTCAGCCAGTAATCGAGCGCCTGACAGCCTGTCGCGTCGTTGTGCTCGCCGCGCACGACATACTCCGGTCGAAACTCAATGCCCGCCTGCGCCAACCCTTCCAGATAGCCCGCGAAGCGGTAGTCGCCGGAGAGCGAACCCGCTTCCCACATCACCGCCCCAATTTTGCGATGTCCCAAGCCGACGAGATACGCCACCGCATCGGCGACGCCGCGCTGCCCGTCCACATCGACCCAGTTGAAATCCCAATCGGGATTCGCGCGTCCGAACGACACGAACGGGAAAGCGTGCTCCATCAGGAACTGCACACGCGGATCGTCGTAGGTCGTGCTGCCGACCACAAACGCATCAACGCGCCCCGTACGGATCAGCTCATCGTAGACGGGAATCGGGTCGTGACTCGGAAACGTAAACGTGAGGATGTGATAGCCCGCGTCTTCGGCAGCCCGCGCCAGCGAATAGGTGAAGTGTTCCAGCACGGGGTTGACCATATCTGATGGGACTTCGTGCCACGCGTAGCCGATCAACAGCGTTTGGCTGGAGCGTAAGTTGCGCGCGGTGACATTGGGGCGATACCCCGTCTTGCGCACCGCCGACCAGACGCGGCGGCGCGTGTCTTCGCTCACCGAGTCAGATTTGTCATTCAGGACGTAGGAGACGGTCGCAATGGAAACGCCAGCTTCTTTGGCGACATCTTTAATGGTAGTCATGGGTACTCAAACATTACGGTGGACAGGTAGATTCTAAATATAACCCTGAACAGCAGCAAATGGTATTGAGCCTGGGCAGAGCACTCGCTTGGGGCGTTAAGACGCGCTGTTGCGCGTCCGCTCGGTGGGTCGGGTCGGGTTACTGCTCATAAATCAGCGTAGAAGGATTGTTCCGACTCCTCGTCTGGTTCCGGCGGGCGCGCCTGAATGCCCGCTTCCCACAGCCGATCCTGCACGGCGGCATTCGCCAGCACCGCGATCGCGCCGCCCGCCAGCAGGACTAACACGGGCGGCAGTATCGTTCCCAGCAGCGCCACGAGCACCGCCGTGATCACAATCACCAGCGTGAACCCTGGATTTTGGAGGAGCATCACGGCGGCGTTGCGGAAAGCCGGGATGAACGCGGGGTTGTCCAGCGCGAAATACAGCGGATAGGCATACAGTTGCAGCGCGAACCAGAGCAGCACCACGATCACCCACGAGACGCGCAGCATTACCGCCAGCAAACTCGGATCGTTCCAGTAGGCCAGCAGATTGCTCACGTTGACAAAGACAAAGACGACGTTGAACAGCGCGAGCGGGATGCCTTTCAGCCACAACTGGCGGAAGGTCTGCCAGAATTCATCCATCGTCACACCGGGCTGGCGCGGAATCGTGTAGCCGAGGCGAACCAGTGCCATCCACGCGGCGGTTGAGGTTACGATTGGAAGTGAGAGCAGCAGCCACAGGACATTGCCCCACACATATAGGTGACTCTGATGATTGAGGCGCTTGACAGCCCGCCACACGACCTTAAATCCCGCGATCATACCTTATTTCCCAGTTGCAATTTTGACCTCACCCCGCCTCGCTGTACTTGTTTCTCCGCTCACGTGGGCGCGGGGGTGAGGCTGCATTTACCCCTTCAAGCCGGAATAGCTCACGCCTTCGACGAAATAGCGTTGGAACATGAAGAAGATGACCGCCATCGGCAGCGTCGTGATCACCGATCCGGCGAGGATCAGATCGAACTGCAAATCCTGCCCGGAACCGCGCAAGACGGTCAAACCCATGGGGAGATTGTACAACGTCGTGTTGGTGCCGACGATGATCAATGCATCCATGAAGTTATTCCACTGCCCCTGAAAACTGAAGATCGTCAGCGCCACCAAGGCGGGCGTCGCCATCGGCAGCACAATGCGGAAGAAGGTCGTGAAGCGGCTCGATCCATCCACCGACGCCGCTTCTTCGATCTCTTTCGGGATGCTTTCGAAGAACTGTTTCATCAGCAGAATGCCGAAGGCATCCGCCCCCAGCACGAGGAAATAGCCCCAGTAGGAATTGAGCAAGCCCATCTGCTTGAGCATCAGGAAGCGTGGAATCAGCAGCACTACGCCGGGGATCATCAGCGTGCCGAGTACGATGAAGAACAGTACGCGGTTACCGGGGAAGCTGAAGCGCGCGAGCGCATAGCCCGCCATCGAGTCGAACGTTAAGCGCAGCAGCGTCACCACCACGGAGTAAATCACCGTGTTGAGCGCCCAGCGCGGCAGATCGGCGCCTTCGCCCAGAATGCGCTCATAGCCGCTGGTGGTCGGATTGAAAGTTGCGCCGCTCACCTGCTGGTCGGCGCTCAACCGGGTCGTTGAGCCGGCCGCATCCGTATTCTGACACTGCACGAGCGGCGGCAGCGGAATGAAGGCCGCCGGATACGTCCCGATGGCCGGTTCACACTTAAATGAACTCGCCACCGTCATTACGAACGGCGCAATTTCGAGGAAGGCGATCAAGATCAGGAGCGCATACCCCACCACGACGAGCAGGCGCTGCCAGCGGAAGCGCGATTCGCCCTTGGCGGTGGGGATCGCCTCGTTGATTTGCAAAGTTGTCATGTGCTTGTCCCCTTTCGCGCTCAGGTTTCCGACCGATCGCCGCCGACGAAACGCCGCTGCAAGAGCGTGGCGATGAAGATGATGACGAACAGCGTAATCGCGATCGCGGTCGCGCGGCCCATGTTCGGGTCGGTCTTGAAGGCCTGATCGTAGACCAGATAGGCGATGCTCATCGTCGTGCGATGCGTGACATTAGATTGCAGGATATAGATCTGGTCGAAGACCTGAAACGTGCCGATCAACCCGAGTGTGACCACAAAGAACGTCGTCGGCTTGAGCAGCGGGAGCGTGATCCGGCGGAAGGTTTGCCACGCCGTCGCCCCATCGACCTGAGCGGCTTCATAGACCTGACTGGGGATGTTTTGCAGCGCCGCCAGATAGACCACCATCATCGTGCCGATGGTCGTCCAGATCGCCAGAACCATGATGGTGAACATCGCGACCGATGGCCCACTAATCCATTCCCAGATCGAAATCCGGAAGATCTCGGTCTCGGTCAAGGCGGGCACGGTATCCGCCGTGATACCGATCAACCCAAGAATATTATGGATGACTCCGTTATTGTCCGTCAGCCACGAGACATTCTGAAAGTTGGGAAACAGGGCGCGCAGCGCCCCGTTGACAGGGCCTGTGTTGGAAAACATAAACAGGAAAATCATCGACACGACAATCGACGACGTGATCGATGGGAAATAAAAGGCTGTGCGGAAAATCCCCCGCCCGCGGAGCCAGCGTTGATTGACGATCACCGCCAGCACGAGCGCGATGATTGTTTGCGTCGGAATTACGCCGAACGCGTAATAAAAGGTGTTTTTGAAGGCATTGTAGAAATCGTCAACGCGGCGTCCGTCAATCAGTAACCGTTGGTAATTCTGGAAGCCAATGTACTCATAAGCAGTCGGATTGGTCAGCGGAGTGCGCCCGTTCCAGTCGGTCAGACTGAAGTATCCGGCGACAAACAGCGGCAGGATGAGGAACACCACCAGAATCAGCAGCGCGGGGAGCGTAAAGCCGAGACCGGCCACTGCCTCCTGCCGTTTGGCGTTCGGTTCTCTGATGGCCTTCTGCTTCTGGGATGCAGCGGCGGTTGTCGTGGTCATCGCTATCCCTCGAAAAGTTATGTGTGGGTGGGTGGAGGGGAGTGAGCCTGGTTGCGGTGGCTCACGCCGAAGGTGGCTAGCGGGCGTGAGGGTTGCCCTCACGCCCACTGTCAGTCAAAAATGAATTTACTGCTCGGCTTGAATCTCGTTCCAAACGTCGGCGACTTCGTCAAGCGCCGCCTGGGGATCCGCGGTGCCGGCCATGACATCGTTGGTCGCTTCCACGAACGCCGTGTTGAAATCGCCGAAGCCCAACGGGAACACCGGAGCCACCGCGTATTCAGCTGCGCTCACGAACGGCTGATATTCTTCGCCACGGGTGGTGATCCACGCTTCGCCAGAGCTGCTGCGCGCCGGCATCACACCGAAACCGGCGGTCGCCACATCGGCGGCGCCTTCGCTGCCCGTCATGAAGTTGACCAGTGCCCAGGCTTCTTCCGGATTTTCCGTGCTCGCGCCGACCGCCCAACCTTCGGTGAAGGTCAGCGAACTACGCATACCTGCCGGGCTCATAGGAATTTCAGCGACGCCCCAGTTGAGCTCGGGGAACTGCTCATTCAGGTAGCCAATAGCCCAGTTGCCTTCAACCGTCATGCCGGCCAGACCGCGACCGAAAGCTTCACCGTTCCAGCCGCTGCCGTTCAGGTCGCTCGGCAGTGCACCGATGCCATCACGCACAAAGCCGCTGTAGAAATCGAGCGCCGCGACGCCCGCTTCGCTGTTGACACCGCTCATGCCTTCGTCATCGGCAATGACCGCGCCATTACCATAGAAGAACGCCAGCCAACGATTGATATCGGCGCCCGCGCTGAAGCCCGTCACGCCTTCCTGACCGAGGTCAGCAATGGCCTGCGCTGCCGCGCGCATGTCGTCCCACGTCCAGTCGGCCGTCGGATACTCTACGCCCGCCGCATCGAACAGATCCTTGTTGTACAGCAGACCGAGCGTCGAGAAGTCCTTCGGCACGGCGTAGACTTCGCCATCGGGACCGGTGAACGCCTCCAGCAGGCTCGGATAAATGTCATCGACATTTTCGATGCTGTCGCCCGCTGGCATCAACACACCACTGTCCACATAGGACGGCAGATCAAACTGTCCGACCGTGAACACATCCGGGTAATCGCCGCTGGCGAGGGCCGCTTGAATCAGCGTGCCATAGTCCGGGGCAATCAGCAGATTGACGGTGATGTTCGGGTTCGCTTCCATGAACGCCGCCACCTGCGCCGTCTTGAAATCATTTTCCACGGGTGAAGACGAGCCCGTCCACACTTCGAGCGTGACCTGATCCTGCGCGGATACCGCGCCCGCTAGCATCAGCAGTGCCGCCAATGCCATCAACAAAAACGATTTACGCATGAGCAAATACCTCCACTAAAGAGCAGAAACTCAATCTCCCCTCACCCCTAGGATGAGGAGCCTAACGCGGGGTGCTTGACGGTAAATGCCCGTTTCTCGCCCCGGTAGTACACGTTGAAGGAAACCGACCGCCAGTGTTCCGGCAGTTGCGGATCGACTACGAGCTGGCCTGAGCCATCGATTTGCAAGCCGCAGAAACCAAAGATCAAGGCTTGCCACACACCGCCACAGGCCGCTGCGTGCATGCCATCACGCACGTTGCCTTTGTTATCGTGCAGGTCGATGTGTAGGGCGTGGTCGAACATCTCGTAGGCCACGTCGATCAGGCCGAGCCGCGCCGCCACCCAGGCATGCATAGCCGGGCTGAGCGACGAGCCGTGATCGGTACGCGGATAGTAGGTATTCCAGTTGTTGAGCATCACTTCGCGCACGCTGAAACCGTCCGGCACGCCGATGCTTTCGCCGAGCAGCGCCATCAGCATGACGACATCCGCCTGCTTGATGACCTGCGTCTGGATGGTGCGCGCGTGCCCGAGCATGGCTTGGACGCTGCCGATGCGCGGCGTGTAGTGCGGCACGGGAATGTATTCCATGTCGAAGAAGCCGGGAAACTGCACATGGATGCCCTCGGTCGTGTCGAAGGGGATGAACATGCGCTGCGTGATGTCCAGCCACAGGGCGAGGCGTTCCGGCGTCAGCTTGAGCGCGGCGACCAACCGCTGATGATCGGCGGGCACGTTCTGCTTGAGCCAATCAAGTACGCTGAAAGCGGTCTGCAAGTGCCACACAACCATGCGATTCACGAACACGCTGTTGTCGATGTTTTCGTGATACTCATCCGGGCCGATCTGCTGCGAAATTTCGAAGCGCCCGTTCTGCTCTTCGACGCGGCTGCCCCAGAAGACCGCCGTATCGAGGATCATCTCCGCGCCGTACTTGATCAGGAACTCGTCGTCACCCGTCCACCGCCAGTATTTGTGGATGGCGTAGGCAATATCCGTCGAGATGTGCTGTTCGCTGTCGCCCGTCCAGATGCGAATCTTCGTCCCATCCGGCTGCACGTCCGACCACTGCGGCGTCGTTTCCTCGCCCGTATCGGTGCTTTCCCACGGGAACATCGCGCCGTCGTAGCCATTGGCTTGCGCCTTGTGGCGCGCGCCCGGCAGGTTGTGATAGCGGTACATCAGCAAGTTACGCGCCAGCGGCGGCTGGGTCATGAACAGCGGCGGCACGCAGAATAATTCGGTATCCCAGAAGACATGGCCCTTATAGCCGAGGCCGGAGAGCGTCTTCGCACCGACGCTCACACGTTCGTCATGGCGCGGCGCGGGGATCAGAATGTGATAGGTGGTGAAGCGGATGGCGCGCTGGGCGTCTTCGTCGCCCTCGATGTGAATGTCCGACGTTTCCCAGTACTTCGCCCATTCCGCCTCGTGCCGCCGCCGCAGTTCTTCGTAGCCGACGGAGGCCGCCTCTTCGATCTTGCCCTGCGCCGTGTCCAGCGGGTTCATCGTGTCGCGGCTGGTGTAGATGCTGCTGAACTTATCCAGCACCACCCAATCTTCCTGCGCCAGATCGAACGACGTCACGGTGTGCGGTCGCTTGGCCGTGCTGCCCGTCTGAATGCGCTGCGGGCTGACGAGGCGCGACGCGACGCCGACGATGTATTTCGACTGCTGCGTCTTGAGTTCTACGCCAATCGTATCGCCGTGGTCGTCGATATTCATTTCGGGCAGGTAGTGGGGGACACCCGCGTTCGTCACGTCGGCGTTAATGGCGCTTTCCACTTGAATGTGAGGACTGCCGTCGACGGCGGTGATGCGGACGCGCTGCGCCAGCACATGAATGTCGTGCAGGCTGGCGAAGCGCTCGAACTCTAGGCGAACGATGCTGCCGGACGGCGCGCGGAACAACACTTCGCGCGTCAGCACGCCGCGGCGCAGATTCAGTGCGCGGCGGTAGCCCAGCACGACGCCTTCCGGCGGGCGCATGAAATCAGTCGTTTTGGTGATCAGTTTAAACGGGGCGCCGTCGATGGTGATGTTGATGGGCAGCCAATTCGGAACGTTGACGAGTTCGGAAACGAGCATCCCCGGCGCATGATCGTACACTCCATGCACCAGCGTGACCGGCGTGTCCCCGGGATAGCCTTCTTCGAACGAGCCGCGCGTACCGAGATAGCCGTTGCCGATGGTGAACAACGTCTCGTAGTGGAGCAGTTCATCCGGGCTAAAATCCAGTTCGACGATTTCCCATAAACGATCGTGCATTTGAGGTCTCCTGTGTGAGGTTAAAACGATTTTTTGCGTCATGGAGACTTTAACTTAAACGTTTAAACTTAACCACAAGTTATCCCTACTCGCAGGGGGAGTCAAGCCATATTATGCAAGCTGCACAATACTTTGCGTAACTTAAACCTTTAACTTTCCAAATCGCCTAGAAAGAGTCATAGTCCGGTGTTTTGAAAATGGTCGGGCAGTTGCTAGGTTCGAGATGGACGCGCTGAAGACAGTGTCTAAAAAGTGTGCACCAATCTTGATGAGAGACGTTTTGTAGGGACAAGGCATGCCTTGTCCTCTGTATCCTTATCTAAAAATTAGGCTTCGTCCCTACCGATGATATCCTTACTGGACACCCTCTTAAGCGCCTCCCTACGAAAAACCGCTGCTGGGTCGGGACGCACTTGCGTCTGCCCCTACAAGTGCGAATTTGTTTGCTAGCCGAGCCCAAGCCAAGAGGGATTTAGCATTTTCTCAGGGAGAATGCCGGGGAATTTTGAAAATTACCCCTTGTCAACGTTGGGGAGCAGTGCTATCCTTTAACCATGTTGCGGGTGTAATTCAGCGGTAGAATGCTTCCTTGCCAAGGAAGATGTCGTGAGTTCGAATCTCATCGCCCGCTCTACCAAACTCCGGTCACCCGACCGGAGTTTTTGTTTTCATCAAGCCGTTAGCGCTTAGCCTTGGGTAGTTAGCTCATGGCGGGCTGCTAATCGCTTTTTTTCCTGATCTCCTGCTCCCACGGCTTTTTGGATGTACCCGTGTAGCCGATCTCCCGCATCCGCTCGATCTCCAGCCGTTCGAGCGTATCAGCCAGCGCCGCGTAGTCGCCCGCGGGGATGCACCGGTTCACGCCGCGCGCATCGCGGTACACATAGCCGATCCCCGCGCACCAGCGGCACTCAATCTCGCCGCCTTCGTCCTCGTCGTCAATCCAGCCGTAGCCATCACAGGCCGCACAGCGCACCACGTCATCCATACCGATATATTCCCTTGCCAAACCTAATCCTCATCGAGCGGAAATTGTAGGGGTGGGACAAGAACGTGTTTAAGAGTTCACCGTCTGTCCACCCCACCCCGGCCACTCCCAGAATTCAGGAAGGGGAGTCAACAGCACGCAATGTCTCCCCTTCTCCCCGCTTGCGTGGGAGAAGGGGTCGGCGTTGAGGGGAGGTTTACCCGCCCGTATTCCCTTCCGGGATTTGCAGCGGCTCATAGGCCGTCTCCGCCCACCACCACGGATAAGGCGCGGTGTAGGCATTGAAATACGCATCCAGCAGGCGGCGCACAATCGGCGCGGCGGTTTCCGAACCTTCGCGCCCGTGTTCGACCATCGCCGCGATGGCGACCTGCGGATTATCAGCCGGAGCATAGGCGACGAACCAACCATTCGGCTCGACGCGCCCGGTCTGCGCCGTGCCCGTTTTGGCGCACACGCTGTACGGTGCGACGCCCGTCCCGGTCTCGTCATCAAAGACAAACCACGCCGTGCCGATCGGCTGACCGGTCGTCGTGCCGACCGTCGCCTGCGTGGTCACGGCACACATGCCCTCGCGGATGAGAGCGAGCGTTTCCTCGCTCAGGTTCATCTCGCCGGCGACCTGCGGCTGCCCCTGAAAGCTGACCGTCTCACCCGCCCCCACCTGCTGTACCACATACGGCGTGTAGAGCGTGCCGCCGTTGGCGATCCCGGCGACCATCCGCGCCATCTGCAAAATCGTGACCTGCGTATCGGACTGACCGATGGCCGCCGAAATCGCCACATCGGTCGAATTGATGACGGCCAGCTGCCCGGCCGCCTCGCGCACACCAGGGTCGTACACCAGCCCCGTCACGCGGCCCAAACCCATGCGGCGTGAATAGTTACCCAGCGTGGAGAAGCCGTCGGGGGTGCGCGTGAGCAGCGCGCCCATCTGGTAGAAGAAGGGGTTACAGGAGGCCGTCAGTGCCTGACTCATGGTGATTTCGCCCGTGTCGAAGCGGCGTTCTTCCGGCTCCCAGTTGCGCCAGTCATAGCGGATCGGACGCGAATCGCCATACTGCGCGCCTTCCCACGTCATGCCGCAGTAGAAGGTTTCGGTCGGTCGCCACGTGTTTTCTTCCGCCGCGGCCGCCAGCGTGATGATCTTGAAAGTCGAGCCGGGGGGATACTGCTCCTGATACACACGGTTAGAGAACGGCCGATTGGCATCGGCTTGCAGCACACCGAGCTCCTCGCCGACCAGTTGAATCGGCGTATCCGGGTTGAACATTCCCGGATCAAACGTCGGGTAGCTGGCCATCGCCAACACCGCGCCGGTATTCACATCCAGCATGACGATGCCCGCGCCCGGCGAATGCGCTGAGCCGGCCCAGTTGCCCGCCGCCTCGTTGTAGGCGTCGGAGAGGGCTTGCGCGGCCGTCAACTGCAAGTTGTAATCGAGCGTGAGCGTCACGGGCTGCGGCGCGATGCTGGTCGTGCCCGCCAGTTCACGGATTGTCAGGCCGCCCGGTTCAACGATCTGGAGCACGCGCTCAGCGCTGCCCGCTAACGCTTCCTCGTGCAGCGACTCAATGCCGCCCGCCCCCACCAGACTGTCGGCGTCGTAGCCGCGTTCGGGGTTCGCCTCCAGTTGATCGGCGGAAATCTGCCCAACATAGCCGATGACATGCGAAGCGATGCCATGCCCCGCATAGCGCCGCGTGGTGCGTGTATCCGTGCGAATGTTGCACACGCTGAGCAAGTTGCCTTCCGCATTGTTGTAATCGACGGGATCCATGTCGCCCACATAGAAGACTGTTTCCGGGTTAGCCCGGCGCGCATCGAAATCTTCCAGCAAATCAGACCGATTCTTGCGCAGCACCGACGCCAGCACATTCAGACAGGCGGCTTCGTCGAAGATTTCGCTGAGGGCGACGTACAGGCCGACAACTTCCGCATCCTGTTCCACGAAGGCAATGCCATTGCGATCGTAGATGTTGCCGCGCGGCTGGGTGACCGCCGCTGAGGTCAGGCGCGTGCCCGGCGCGTAGCCCGCGAAGATGTCCATCTGCGTCCACGCGATGCGCCACTGATTGTTCGGCGCTTTGACCACGCGCATCATCCGGGCGGGATCGGTGATCGTCCCAAAGATCGTCGAAGTGAGCGTCAGATCGTAACGCACGGTAGCGCTGATGCCCTGTTCTTCCGTTTCTCCCAGCGTATAGCTGATCGACTGCGTGCCAATCGCCGTATCCGCGCCCTCATAGGTCGTCTCGAACACCGCATACGAGGTCAGTCCCTGCGAGTTGCTGCTCAAGAGCGCATACATCGCCTGATAGTCGCGCGCGTTCCACGCGTCGAGGAAACTGCGCACGGGGTCTTGCGGCGCGCCGGCGAGCTGGATGATCGGCGCGCTGCCGCCCGTCCCATCCGACAACGTCACGCCACCGCACGCCGTCAGCAGGGCGAGCAGCGCAAATACACTGAAGCGCAGAATTGCATTTTTCACAGTCAAGCCTCTTAGGGCGCGGCAGCTTAATCTACCTGTTGATCGCCCTACTATGCTGTCGATTCTCGCGGTCTACTATACTGATCGGGCTGACTCGCGTCCAGAATCAAAAACGCCCGCACGGGGCGGGCGTCAGGGAATCGTAGGCTAAGCCCTAGAGCATGTCGTTCTTCGACTTCTCGTCGCCGCGCGCGGGGAAGTCAGACACCTCGCGCCTTTTGTCTTCGGTGCGCAGGCCCAAACGCTCACCAAAGAGCATGTACGCGCCCAGCGCGATCAGCAGGAGCGGCAGCCAATTGCCGCCGAAGATCGGCAGCGCGAACACGACACCGATCACCAACACGATCAGCGCGTTACGGTCGGCTGACCACGACTGACCTTCGCTCACTGACCGGATGATCATCGAAATGCCGATGACGAACATGATACCGGGCCACCAGTATCCCGTGATAAACAGAATCGCCAAGCCGATCAGGAAAGAGCCGCCGAAGATTTGTTCGGAACGTTGTTTGTTATTCATCGAAGTTATCCCCCAACTTCTGTTTGACTTTACAAACATTTATACGCAGGTGGTCAAATAAAGTTGCGCACTCCATGTCATTTTATCGTAGTGTGGCATAATTGCGGTAATGTGACGAAAAGAGACGACTTATGAAAGACAATCTGCGGCGCATCCCCCAACTCAAACGCCCTCGTGAACATCGTCGCACGGCTGCCCTCAGTGGCCTGATCGACATCAGTCGGGTGATCAGCTACAAACTCGATGACTCGGCGCTCTGGGATACTGTTTACGATCATCTGGCCGCGAACTTCGAAACCTCATCCTTCTATATTGGCATCTATGACGCCGAGCATGACCTCGTGGAACTGCCGCTGGTCGGTGAAAACGGCATCCGCGTCGATCATGAGTCGATTCCCCTCTGTGGCCTGTCACGCGCCGTGTTTCTGCACGGTATCGAGTTCTATTTCCGAGATATCGATCTGGAGTGGGAACGCCTCGAAGGCCTCGGCGTGGAGTTGGACGAACGCGAACCGGGACAACCGGCCAGCTCATGGATTGGCGTGCCGATCCGCAACCGCCAGAATGAAGTTGTCGGCGTGATCAGCGTGCAGAACTTTATGCCGAACAGCTATGGCGACGCCGATATCACGGTGCTCATGGGCTACGCCGCTATGCTCGCGCTGATGTACGATAATCTGCGCCTCGTCGATCTCGAACGCGAACGCCGCCTGATCGCCGCCGCACTGATGGAGATCGCGCAGGTCGTGAGCGGCGCAGCGAACTACGACGACGTGCTGGATCGCATCCTTGACCAGATTCACCGCTTAATCGACTACGACAGCGCGAGCATTCTGCTCGAATCCGCGGGTTCAACGAGTGACAAGCTGATTGTGTGCGCGACGCATGACCCGGAGCTGTTCGTCAAAGGTTTAGAAATTCAACTGGCGGATCAAAAACCGATTTCGCAGGCCTACTGGTCGCAGCAGCCCGTGGTTATCGACGATGCGTCGGTGCATCGCGGTGGCATGTTCAGCCGCGCCCGCTCGTGGCTGATCGCGCCGATGGTCGTGCAGGATCGCGTCATCGGCATCATCACTATCGGTAAGCGCACCATCCGCGCCTACTCCCAGCACGACGCCAGTACCGTGTTCGCGCTGGCGCGGCAGGCGGGGATCGCGGTCGAAAATGCGCGCATGCACGCGCAGGCGCAGGCCAATCTCGAAATGTACCAGCAGCGCGCCCGCCGTCTCGCCTCGATCCACGAAATCGCCACCGTGATCACCTCTTCGCTCGACAAAGAAAACGTGCTGAACGCCACCGCGCGCATGCTACAGGAATTATTCCGAGTCGATCACTGCGGCGTCATCCTGCTGGAAAAGGTGGAAGGGGACGAACAGCCAGAATACGGTTCGCTGGTCGCAGAATACCCCGTGCGCGATCATCTGGGACTGCGCCTCTCGATGCAGGGCAACACCGTCATGGAACAGTTGGCGCAGCGCGGCGCAGCGCTGGCGATTGACGATGTCAGCACCGGCGATATCGACGAAAAGACGCGGACGCTGCTCAGCGAGATCGGCGCGCGCTCCTCGATGCTCGCTCCGCTCATCGCCCGCGACCGTCTGATCGGCAGCATTGGTCTGGATATGTTCTCACGGGCGCGTAAGTTCACCGAGGAAGAACGCGAAACGCTCATGACCATCGCCGGGCAGGTGGCGATGGCGGTCGTCAATGCCTCGCTCTATACCGAGGCCCTCGAAGCCAACCGCCTCAAGAGCATGTTCCTCGCGACGATCAGCCATGAACTGCGCACGCCGCTCAACGCGATCAACGGCTACAGCGAACTGCTGCTCTCCGGCATCTATGGCGATTTGAACGAGGATCAGCTCGACCGCATCGACCGCGTCAATCGCAGCGGCAAGCACCTGCTCACGCTGATTAACGATCTGCTTGACCTGACGAAAATCGAAGCGGGTGAAGCCCCCTTCTCACCCGTGCCAACCCGCGTCTCGAACATCCTCAAGGAAGTGCTGGATGAGGTCGCGCCCCGCGCGGAAGCCAAGCACTTGAGCGTGTGCGTGACCGTCAGCCCGGACGAGCGTCCCGTCGCCGCCGACCCGCAGTATTTGCGCCAGATTCTCGTCAATTTGCTGGATAATGCGGTCAAGTTCACGCGCGAAGGCACGATCTGTGTGGATGTGACCCCGTCCCATCTGGTCAACGGCGGCCAGCAATCCGACGCATTCGCCATTGCGGTCAAAGACTCGGGTATCGGCATCGATCCCGCCGATCATAAGATCATCTTCGACAGCTTCCGGCAGGTTGATGGTTCGACGCGGCGCGAATTTGGCGGCACGGGTCTCGGACTGGCGATCACCAAGCGCTTGGTCGAATTACAGGGCGGGCATATCCGGGTCGAAAGTGCGCCGGGTGAAGGCAGCACCTTCATCGTCGTGCTGCCTGTGCACCCGGAAAGCTAAAGTGCTCTGTCCCTCAAGTCGCCGCGGACGCGCCGTTGCGCGTCCCGACACCGGGAAGTGAAGGAGTTATCGAACTCAGCACTAAGTACAAAAAGAAAAGCTCCATCCGAGGCTGGATGGAGCAAAAAGAAGCAATATTTCAAAGAACACTTTTTCCCCTGTGATCGGGATAGGTTGTTCTTACGTTATGCTTCTCATTTTTACACACATTTGTCATTCACGAAAGTGATAAAGATCACATTTCAAAATTACATACCTAGGTTGCCAAGCGGGCGCGCGCGCGTTACTATCATCTCCCGTTACCAAGATCTGCTCTCATTTAATAGTCAACCATGACCCGCCCAAACACCCTTTGACGGTGGGCGGTGTTTTAGGTTAGCGTGGGTCATCCACTGCATTAGCACCTTTTTCGACTGTAATTGGGACGGCATAAGGAGACTTCGATGGGTTATCTGGATGATGCTCCGCGCGGAGTGTACTTCGAAGATATCGACATTGGGCAGAAGATGGTCACGCGGGGACGCACCATCACGGAAGCGGATATTGTCGCCTTCGCCGGGCTGACCGGCGACTATAACCCGATGCACACCGACGCTGACTATATGAAAAGCTCGGCCTTCGGCCAGCGCATCGCCCACGGCATGCTCACCCTGAGCTACGCGGTCGGTCAAGCCTACCAGCTCGGCTTCATGGAACGTACCGTGATCGCTTTTCGCGGGCTGGAAATGAAGTTCAGCTTGCCGGTCTTCATCGGGGATACACTGCACGTCGAACTCGTCGTGTTGGAGAAGAAAGAGGCGCGGCGCCTCGGCGGCGGCACCGTCACCATGGAAGTCAAGATCATCAATCAAGAGGGAAAAGCGGTGCAGTCGGGCACGTGGACGGTGATCCTCGCGTCCAAACCGACGTAGCCGCGAGTTTAGCAGCGTTTTTTACAGTAGCCTGAAGGCCTGTTTGTGCAGCGGACGCGCCGTTGTGCGTCCGCCAAGCACTGTCCCCTGCTTGACCTACACCAGCGCGACGTTCTGCTTTTCGATGGGCAGCGTAAATGAGAAAACCGCGCCGCCGCCCGCATCATTCGCCACCCAGATTTCCCCGCCATGCGCCTGTACGGCCAGCCGGCAGAACGCCAACCCCAGCCCGACACCATTCGGCGCGTTGACATACTTGATGCGGAAATACTTGTCGAAAATTTCCTCGTGGAAGTGAAGCGGCACCCCCGGCCCCGTGTCGGTCACGCTGACCCGGATCGTCTCGACGTTGAGCGTCGCCCCAACCGTGATTTTGCCGCCGGAGGGCGTGTGCTTAATGGCGTTCTCCATCAGATTGGTGAGCACCCGGAGAATCATGTCCGCGTCCACGTTCACATTCGGTAGACTTTCGTCCAAATCGAGGAGCAGCAGCTGGTCGGCTTCCCGCGCCAGCGGATAGACCAGTTCGAGCGCATCCGAGAACAGACTGTGCAGCTTGGTCGATTTGCGCGCCACGATCGCGCGGTCAGCTTCGAGGCGTTCGATGTCGAGCAGACTCTTCACCATGCGCGTCAGGCGGCGCAGGCTTTGCGTACCAATGTGCAGCAGTTCATCGACCACCGGCTGATCGTCGCTGGCCAGCACCCGACCTATGCCGCTCAGGCTGGCGTTGACATTTTGCAGCGGGCCGCGCAAATCATGGTAAACCATGGCCGTGAGATCGCGGCGCATCTGCTCGGTGCGCGTATGTTCGACGTGATCCTGCTGCGCCTTCTCATACAGGCGGCGCGTGTTGGCCTCGGTCGCTTTCACTTTGTTGAGCTTATGCCAGTTTTGAAGCGCATCCGCAGTGACCGCAGCCACTTCGCCGATAAAGCGCACCCGTGGCGCGCTGAAATGCTCCGGTTTGGCGGAAATCAGCAGGATAACGCCCCATAGATCGTCTTTGAAGATGATGGGGACGCAGTACGCCGAGCCAATCCATTTATCCAGATTCCAGCGTTCATCGACGCTCAAATCGGGCACGCTTACGGGACGGCGCGTGTACAGCACAGAGTTGATCAGGTTGTGCGCGGTGAGACGTTCCCCGAGGCGGGATTCAGCGGGGAACGCATACGACTGGGCAATCGCGGCGTCTTCGTCGAGGGTCACGAGGGCCGCGCGCTCCACACCGAGTGTCGAGGCACACAGCGTCAACGTGGATTGCAGCGCGTCCTCGACCGAGGAATCAGGCTGCATTAACGCACGGGCAATTAAATAGAGCCGTTCATGAGTGTTGTTTTTCAAGACCGATTACCACCGCTCATATGCTGTGCGATTTTCTTGATTCTACTCAACGTCTTGGAATTTGTATGTGAATTTTAACTTAAATTTAGATTATGCCACGTTGACGACGATAGTTAATAATTTCATAGATTATCTTGTGGAAATTGCCGATCTTCTTATCGTCGTAATACACACAGCGGGCACGAGCCAGTTCTTGCGGAATCGGGGTGTCGTCGCAGGCTAAGATGACTAGAGGTTTTTCACGCTGGAGGAAATAGCGATATTGGATGCGGACGTAATTCGAGCGCGCGGATTCTTTTGACCAGATCAGCACCATTAACCAGCACTCGCCGAGCGCCAGTTCAACCGCCGCCATCCAGTCGTTGCTGCCCTGCGCCAGATACTGATCGACCCACGCCAGCAAACCACCGCTCTGCATAGACAGCATCATCGGTACGACGATGCTTTCCCAATCTTTGCGCCCGTAAGAGACGAAAATGGTATCAATCAGCGCGCCCGGTTCGACGCCCATGCCGAGCCGCGTCGTCTGCTTGATGGAGATTTCGGAGTTCTTCGCGCTTCTGGCAAAAATATTGTCGAGCGTTTCATCCTGCGCGCGCTCGGCATCGGGCTTGCGTGGCCGCGTGGGATCGAGCTTATCGGTGACCGTTTTGTCCTGATAGATGAACTGGAGCTGCACCATCGACCCCAGCTTGATCACGTCATTCGGTTGCAGCGGCTGAATGGCGCGCACCAACTTGGTATTGAGCGCCGTGCCATTCGTCGAATTGAGGTCTTCGAGCGAATAGCCTTTGGGCGTGCGCAGCAGCCGCGCATGAAACCGGCTGACTTCCGGATCTTGAATGACGAAATCATTGGAGAGATCGCGCCCGATCTTGATGACGGGTTTGTTCAGTTCAAACAGGTAGCCGACTGCCGGCCCCATGGTCATCATCAAACCGTGCATCGCCACCGGGTTGAACAGGCGGGCAGCCGTTTGCGCGTCGACCGGGGACATGGCTTCGCTCTGTTTGGGATCGTACTGGGTGTATTCGAGAGTAATGGAATCGCCTAGCTCGATCAGCGTTCCGGAGGTCAACATCCACGTGGTGATGACGCGCTGTCCATTGACGAAGGTGCCGTTGCTCGACTGGAGATCGTGCAGCTCATAGCCCTCCAGCAAACGCACCAAACGGCAGTGTTCGCGGCTGACTTCATTATCGTGGATGACAATGTAATTTTTGACGCCGCGGCCAATCGAAACCTCATCGGCTTCTAGTTCAAAGATCGCTCCCGGCGTGGGTCCACGGCGCATTATCAGGCACAGCATGAGCAACATCCAATCGCGCAATTGCTTTCAAGTAACATAATATCCGAAAATGTGCCCTCGGAAAAGCACTCGTAGGCTTAGCGTTGACTCGAAATCTGTACACAGTCAGATGATAGTCAGATTAGGCTAAAGCATCAGCAGAAATTACGTGTAATAATAACGCGTAGATGACTCTTCAGAAAGGTTTCGGATGATCTACCAACCCTATGATCGTTCCAGATGGCAGGAGTATCGCGCGCAAATTAATCCCATCCTGCGCGATTGGGTGAAAACGCTGGCGATCGTCACCGTGTTCGCCCTGTTCCTGAACCTGTTCTTCCCGCGCTATGCGGTCAAGGGCGCGAGCATGGAACCCACGATTCACGAAACCGAGCGGTTGGTCGTCAGCAACGTGGACATCCTGACGCGCATGCCCGAACGCGGTGAAGTCGTCATCCTCACCTCACCCTATGATGGCGATACCATTGTCAAGCGCGTGATCGGGCTGCCGGGGGAAGTGGTCGAAGTGCGCAATGGGCGCGTGTACATCGACGGAGTGCCGCTGCATGAGGCTTACATCAACGAAGCGCCGCGCTACAGCGGCCGCTGGGAACTCGGGCCACACGAAGTGTTCATCCTCGGCGACAACCGTAACCACAGCCTCGATTCGGCGGATTATGGCCCGGTGGACATGGGGATTATTCACGGCATGGTTAAATTGCGCTGGTGGCCGCTCAACGAATTGAGCGCGTTCAACCTCCCCGACTACGGGACGCTCAACAGCAACCGCGCACCGTAAGGCCAACCTCGTCGGTAACTCGGTAGAACAACGTGAAATTCGATTTTGAGGTGGCGGACGCGATCAATCGCGTCCCTCCGAAGACCAACTCCGCTGAGCGAGGAATGCTGGCACCCCTCCCTGAATTCGGGGAGGGGCCGGGGGTGGGGTCAGAATCCGACCTTTTTAAACATCCTCATGCCTCGTCCTTATTATTCGACCTGACGCGCCAGGTTGCGTCCGCCGAATTCTGACGAGTACACGTCACCCCGTCGCTTCCGCGACCGCCATGCGATACAGCGCGTCGATCTCCTGCGCGCTCGTCGTGGTGATGTGCAAATCCTTCAACAGACCATCACCCACGCCGTAAATCCAGCCATGCACATGCAGTTCCTGCCCGCGCCGCCACGCCCCCTGCACAATCGTCGTATGGCACACATGATTCACCTGCTCAATCACGTTCAACTCGCAAAAGCGATCAAAACACGCCTGATCATCGCTGATGGCGCTCAGGGTCGCGGCGTGCTGCTGGTAGACATCTTTCAAATGCCGCAGCCAATTGTCGATCAAGCCGAACTCGCGGTTCTGCATGGCGGCGCGCACACCGCCACAGCCATAGTGCCCGCACACGATGATGTGCTTAACGCGCAGCACCTCCACCGCGTACTGAAGCACCGACAGGCAGTTCAGATCGGTGTGGATGACGGCATTGGCGATGTTGCGATGCACAAACACCTCGCCGGGCAGCAAACCGATGATCTGATTGGCGGGGACGCGGCTGTCGGAACAGCCGATCCATAAGTATTCGGGCGACTGCTGCGCGGCGAGGCGGGTGAAGAAATTCGGGTCGTCAGCCGTCATCTGCTCAACCCACGCTCGATTGTTCTCAAACAGGTGTTTTAGTGTACGCATCGTTAGTCTACCTCGGTCGACATGTTGATATGCATAACCCCGGTTAGGCATCATTGTCACGCTTGTGATCCCCTACTGACTAGGGTTGCCGGCTGGGTTCAAGTGCGCTCGCCCCGTGTCTCATTTGAACGTTGAGATCACATCGCGTACAATCTCCGCCGTGACCTGCTATTGAGCATCAGGACGGCTAGCGTATGCTTTTTGATCCCGTCGAACATCCACACCGGCGTTTGAATCCGCTGACGGGCGAGTGGGTACTCGTCTCGCCGCATCGCACCAAACGCCCGTGGCAGGGGCAAGTGGAACGTCTGCCTGACGAAAACCGCCCCACCTATGACCCGAAATGCTATTTGTGTCCCGGCAACGAACGCGCCAACGGGGAACACAATCCCGCGTATGCGAACACCTTCGTATTCACCAATGACTTCGCCGCGCTGCTGGAAAACACGCCTGACGCCGAATCGGAACACCCGCTGCTCAAGGCGAGCGGCGCGAGCGGCACCTCGCGCGTGCTGTGCTTCTCGCCGCGCCACGATCTGACGCTGGCGCAGATGGATCGCCCGTCAATTCGCCGCGTGGTCGATATGTGGGGCGACCAGATCACCGATCTCGGCCGCACCTACCCGTGGGTGCAGGTCTTTGAAAACAAAGGCGCGGCGATGGGCGCGTCTAACCCGCATCCGCACGGTCAGGTGTGGGCGTGCAGTTTCCTGCCCAACGAACCCGCCGCCGAAGACAAGACCCAGCGCGCGTACACCGAGCAGAACGGTTCGTCGCTGCTCATCGATTATGTGACCCTCGAAGCCGAACGCGGCACACGCGTCGTCGTCGAAAATGATGACTGGGTCGCGCTCGTTCCCTACTGGGCGATCTGGCCGTTCGAGACGATCCTCATTCCGCGCCAGCCCGTGCTGCGCCTGCCCGATCTGACCGCTGCGCAGCGGGATGGATTGGCGGACGCGCTCAAACGCCTGCTCACGCGCTACGATAATCTGTTCGAGACCTCCTTCCCCTATTCGATGGGCTGGCACGGCGCGCCGACCACGACCGGGAACTTCGATCACTGGCAGCTGCACGCGCATTTCTACCCACCGCTGCTGCGCTCCGCGACCGTGCGCAAATTCATGGTCGGCTTTGAACTCATGGCGGAATCGCAGCGTGATCTCACGCCCGAACAGGCGGCTGATCGGCTGCGGGCGCTGTCCGAAACCCATTACAAAGACCAAGCCTAACCGAGTTCACCGGGATCCACGCGGTGTTCCCGGCGCATGTTTCAGGAGTCAACGATGTCTTTACGTGAACGTGTCATTGAAGAATTTCAGCGCCGCTTCGGGGAAACTCCGACCGCGGTGGTGCGCGCGCCCGGTCGTGTGAATCTGATCGGCGAACACACGGATTATAACGACGGGTTCGTCATGCCCATGGCGATCAACCGCGCGGTGTGGATCGCGCTGCGCCCACGCCTTGACCCGTATTCGGTGGTCTATTCCTGCGACATGGACGAGGTGGCCGAATTTTCCCTGCTCGAAATGGTGCACCGCCACAACTCATGGGCGGAATACATCAAGGGCGTGGCCTGGGCGCTGCAGGAACAGGGCATGACGCTGCGCGGTTGGGACGGCGTGATCGCCGGGGATGTGCCGATCGGCGCGGGCTTGTCGTCGTCCGCGGCGGTCGAAATGGCGGCGGCGCGCGCCTTTTGCCACACGTCAGGCATCGCGTGGAATCCGGTTGAGATGGCGAAGATCGGCCAGAAGACCGAAAACGAGTGGATCGGCGTCAAGTCCGGCATCATGGATCAGACGATCTCGGCGGGCGGCGTGGAAGACAATGCGCTGCTCATCGACTGTCGCTGGCTGACGCTCACGCCCGTGCCCCTGCCGCCGGAAACTGCCGTCGTCATCATGGACACGATGTCCCGCCGCGCACTGGTCGGCTCGGAATACAATGTGCGGCGCGAACAGTGCGAAACAGCGGCCAAGTTCTTCAACGTTCCCGCCCTGCGCGATGTCAACCCGGTGCAGCTCGAAGCGGTCAAAGACCTGCTGGATGATCTGGTTTATCGCCGCGCGCGGCACGTCGTCACCGAAAACGCGCGCACGCTCGCAGCCGCGGAGGTGATGCGGGCGGGCGATGCAGTCCAGCTCGGCGTGCTGATGAACGCCAGTCATGCCAGTTTGCGCGACGACTTCGAAGTGACCAACGAGGCGCTCAACGTGATCGTCGACCTCGCGCAGGCGCAGCCCGCGTGCTACGGCGCCCGCATGACCGGCGGCGGGTTCGGCGGCTGTGCGGTCGCGCTGGTCAAGCTGAGCGAGGCCGAAACCTTCGCCGCCGCGGTGTCCCAAGCCTATGAAGCGAAATTGGCGCTCAAACCGGCCATCTACGTTTCCACCGCGACCGATGGAGCGGCGATCAGCGAAGGAGCAGCCGTATGAATCCGAGCTATCAGGCAGCACGGCGGCTGCGACCGGCAGGCGCGTTCCATCTGCCGCCCCCAGCGCAACCGCTCGGCGCGGTCGTCGATCTGATCCTCGAAGATTCGGAGCACCAGCCAGAAATCTACCTGACGGACACGCGGCGCAATCTGTCGTGGCATCTGCTGCTGGATGCGACTGACACGCCGGGAATGTGGCGCGCAGAAGTTATGCTGCCGAGCGAACCGACCATCGTCACCTATGTGTTCCAGTTCCACGCGCCGGAGCCCACGCCGCCCCTGCTGGAAATCCGCCAGATTGAAGGGCGCAACACGGCGATCTACGGCGAATGGACGCAGCTCCCGTTCAAGATCGCGGTCTATGACCCGCTGGCCATGCCCGCCGATTGGACGCAGGGCATGGTCATCTACCAGATTTTCCCGGATCGCTTTGCCAATGGCGACCCGGCCACCGATCACCTGATGAAAGGTGTGTACGGTCACGAGCCGAAGTTCCACGCGTGGGGTGATCGACCGGAGCATCCGCCGTTGGGGCGCGACTTCTACGGCGGCGATCTGCGCGGCGTGATCCAGAAGCTGGACTACCTCGCGGAACTGGGCATCGACACGATCTACTTCACGCCGATCTTCGACGCGCCCACCAATCACCGCTACGATGCTATCGACTACTTCAAGATCGACCCGATGCTCGGCACACTGGACGATTTCCGTGAATTGATCGCCGAGGCGCACGGGCGCGATCTCAAAATCGTGCTGGATGCGGTGTTCAATCACTGCTCATCAGACAGCGTGTACTTCGACATCACGGACAAGTTTGGCGGCGGGGCGTATGCCTCCAAGCAATCGCCCTACTACCGCTGGTTTGATTTCGAAGACCACCCGGCCAAATACCGCGGTTGGATCGGCTTGGGCTTTATGCCGGAGTTTGTCGAATGCCCGGAAGTCGAAGAGTTCTTCTGTGGCAAAGACGGCGTGACGGCCTACTGGCTGCGCGAAGGCATCGACGGCTGGCGCTGTGATGTGGCCTTCGACAACAGCGACGAATTCTGGCGGCGCTTCCGCAAGCGCGTCGAGCAGACCCGCCCCGGCGCGTATACCGTCTCGGAACTCTGGCTGGATTCGACGCACTACCTGCTCGGCGATACCTTCAACGCGACCATGAACTATCGCTTCACGTGGGCGGCGCGCGGCTTCCTCGCCGAAGATATGCTCACGCCCTCGGAAGTCGATGATCGCCTTGCCGTGCTGCGCCGCGATACGCCGCCGCCCGCGCTCAAAGCGCAGATGAATCAGGTCGATTCGCACGACAGCAATCGCATTTTGACCGTGGCGGGCGGGGATGTGCGCCGCGTCAAGCAGATCCTCGCGTTCCAATTGAGCTACCCCGGCGCGCCGATGATCTACTATGGCGGGGAAACAGGCCTCGAAGGTGACTACGCGGAAGATGGTCGGCGCTGCATGCCGTGGGACAACCTCGACCACGCGCTAATCGGCGACTTCAAGCACGCGATTCACACGCGGCGCGATCTCCTGCCGCTGCGCTATGGCGACTTCGAGACACTGGTGATCGATGATGCGCAGCGCGTGTACGCCTTCGCCCGCACGTACCAGGGCGAAACCATCTACTGCGCGTTCAACGCCAGCGATGCAGCGGCCAGCGTGACGCTCACAGTCGGCGGCGGCGCGTGGCGCGACGTGCTCAACGGCACGCCCTGCGCGGTCAGCGGCGATCAGCTCACCGCGCAGATTCTGCCACGCTCCTGCGCATGGTTCGTCAAAGCGTAAACGAGTGCAACCACAGAGAACACAGAGGAGTGATTCCATCAAAACTGTGTTCTCGATTGGCGCTGTGGAATGGTTGAAGGGACAAAGTATGGGGTTAACGAAGACAGATTCCGACCCCACCCCCGACCCCTCCCCGAATTCAGGGAGGGGAGCCACCATTGCACGCAGCACCTCCCCTCTCCCCGCTTGCGTGGGAGAGGGGTTGGGGGTGAGGGGTTTCAAACACCGGCATACCTTGCCTCTACGCCAACGTTGATAGTTGATTTCTCTGTGTTCTCTATGTTCTCTGTGGTTCAATTGTCCTTTCTCTGAATAAAAGGTTTCTCTCGCCATGCGAACGATAATTCCGTTTAACGATCAATGGTTGTTCGCGCCCGAACCGCTCGACGCGCGCACGCCTGATGACCGCTTCAAAGCAGTGACGCTGCCCCATACAACCGTCGAACTCCCCCACCGCAACTTTGACCCTTCCGAGTACGGCTTCACCTCGACGTACCGCAAGCGCTTCACCATGCCCGCGCCCGCGCAGGGGCGGCGCGTGTTCATCGAATTCGACGCCGCGATGATCGCCGCGACCGTTTCGCTCAACGGCGTGCAGTTGGGCAGCAACGAGGGCGGCTACACGCCGTTCAGCTTTGACCTGACCGACCACCTGCGCGGCGGCGAAAATCTGCTGCAAGTCGAACTTGATTCGAGCGAACGCGCGGATATTCCCCCGTTCGGCTACGTAGTGGACTATCTGACGTTCAGCGGCATCTACCGCGATGTGCGCCTCGTCATCGTCGATAACGTGCATGTGGAAAACGTTTTCACCCGTACCAGCGACGTCCTGACCGCGCCGAAACTCAGCGCGGATGTGCGCCTGCGCAATGCCAACCGCTTCGACCGCGCCGTGAACATCCGCGCGACGCTCCACCCGTATTTGCAGCGCAGCAGCGCGAACGCCGTCACGCAGGAAGTGACCGCGCTCGTCCCCCCCGCTGGCGCAGTGACAATCACGCTCCAGTTTGACAACCTGACCAACATCCACCTGTGGTCGCTGGACGATCCCAAGCTCTACACGCTGGAAATCGAAGTCACCGCCGACTCCGGCTTAGTCGACACATACACCACGCGCTTCGGCTTCCGCGAGGCGCTCTTCAAGGATGATGGCTTCTATCTCAACGGCACGAAGATCAAGCTGATTGGCCTCAACCGCCATCAGATGTACCCGTACATTGGCGCGGCGGCTCCGCAGCGCTTGCAGTGCCGCGACGCCGAAATCCTCAAGTACGATCTCGGCGTGAACATCGTGCGCACCTCGCATTACCCGCAGTCACCGCATTTCATCGACGCGTGCGATCAGCTCGGCTTGCTGGTTATGGAAGAGATTCCGGGCTGGCAGTTCATCGGCGACGCAGACTGGAAAGGCATCGTGCTGCGCGACGTGGACGCGATGATCACCCGTGACCGCAACCACCCGTCGATTGTGCTCTGGGGCGTACGCATCAACGAATCGTGGGATGATGAAGCGCTGTACACGGCGACCAATGCGCTGGCGCACAAGCTCGACCCGACGCGCCAGACCGGCGGCGTCCGCTACTTCCAGACCAGCCAGTTTCTCGAAGACGTGTTCACTTACAACGACTTCTCGAACACGGTGGTCGAACCGGTCAACACGCCGCACCTCATCACCGAGCACAACGGGCACATGTTCTCGACCAAGACCTTCGACAACGAAGAGCGGCAGGTTGAACATGCGCTGCGCCATCTACGCGTCCAGGATAAGCAGTTCGGCATGGGGAATGTCACCGGGGCAATTGGCTGGTGTGCGTTCGACTACAACACGCATAGGGATTTCGGTTCGGGCGACCGCATGTGCTATCACGGCGTGATGGACATCTTCCGCCTGCCCAAATTCGCCGCTTACGTCTACGAAAGCCAGATCGATCCCAAGGTGCGCCCGCTGGTGCGCGCCGCGACCTTCTGGACACCCGGCGACCGCGCCGCCAACGGCAACGACCCCCTGGTCGTGTTCTCCAACTGCGAAGAACTGGAAGTCTACCTCGGCGACCAACTGTACGGCCGCTTTACCCCGGATCGCGAAACCTACCCGAGCATCACCCACGCGCCGTTCGTGGTCAAGGGGCTGGCGCACAACCTGACGCACTGGGGCGAGAACTTCAATGATCTGCACCTCGTCGGCTTGATCAACAGTCAGCCCGTCGCCGAGCAGTGGATCGCGGCGAACGGCCTACCCGTGCACTTGGTTCTGGAAGCGGATGATACCGAACTCGACGCCGACGGCGCGGATATGACGCGCTTGGTCTTCAAGGTGACCGATAAATACGGCAACCGCCTGCCTTACGCTATCATGCCGATCAGCTTTGAACTGCAAGGCGCGGGCGATCTCGTGGGCGAAAATCCGTTCCCGCTGGTCGGTGGTCAGGGCGCGCTGTACGTCCGCGCGCATACGAGCCCCGGCACAATCACGGTGACCGCCAGCGCGCCACGTCTACCCGCGGCGACGGTGACCATCATCACGCGGTAGCTAACCTCACCCTGTTTGCTGCGCAAGCCGTCCCTCTCCAGGTGGAGAGGGACATTCACCGCGTCGTTTTTGCCCCTCGCCCTCGGGAGAGGGGCGGTTGAGCGCAGCGAAACGGGGTGAGGTT